>CALXOC010000001.1 GCA_944389915.1 uncultured Opitutales bacterium
ATGAGCCCCGACAGCCGAAACCGCACCACTGGAGAGCGCTTGGGGCGCGGCATGAGCGTTGAAGACGCCAAGAGGGCCTTAAACGGCCGCGTTTGCGCCGGACTTGAAACCATACAAATTTGCCGAATGTTTGAAAAAATGTATCATGTTAAGCTGCCTATAATGTCGGCGCTGTGCGATCTTTCGGAGGCTAAGATAGACCGCCAGGAGTGCCTGAAAAAAATGTTGGCATAATAACGCCTAATATTCGGCTTCCCGCTATTGGGCATTGCGCAATAAATATTTTTTCCGCCAAATTTTAGGGCGGAAAACGAAAATATCCGCCATTTCAACAATAAAACTTCAAATGGCTGCCGGAGCTTATGCTTTTGGGTCCGCTTCCAAAAAAATTCTTTTAAGCGAGTCAATGGCTTTTGTCGTGTCCTCCGGAATTAAAACGTCGCTTACAGCCACAATCCTCTCTGCTCCCGCGAGGCGGACTTCGGAGGCTGTTTTTGTGTTTACCCCGCCTATTGCAAACCAGGGCAGTAGGGGGTTCATGGCCCTTACGCTTCTAAGCAGTCCAAGACCTACCGCTTTTCTTCCGGGTTTCGTATTTGTCGCAAAAATTGGGCCCACAGCAAAATAGTCGAGAATTTCCGACAGGCCATCGGCGGCTTTCGCCTGTTCGATAGAGTGTGTGGACAAGCCGAGAATGCGCTTTTTGCCTATGGCTTTGCGCGCCAGTTTTAGATCGCCGTCGTCTTGTCCTATGTGCAGTCCGGAATTCGGTATAACGGAACAAATTTCCTCCGCCAGACGGATATCGTCGTTAATTATCAAGTTGCAGTGCGCGTTATCCCTAAACAGAGGAAGTATTTCGAGCGCTATTTCGCGCCTTTGCCTTTCGTCTTCGCCCTTGGCCCTGAGCTGGACAAGCTTTGTCCCGCTGGCTATGAGTTGCCTGCATTTTGACAAAAGCCTTGCGCGCGGAACGTAGGCGGTATCAAGTATTCCGTAAAAGACGCAATCTCTGATGCTATCGGACAGGCTTCCCATGGAGCGGGCTTGATTTAGCGCTATTAAGACTCCAATTTCTTAGTGTCGTCAACCGAATCGAAGAGGGGGTTTGACTGGGTGAGAATCGAATCGTCATCGTCGCGCATTGGGGGGGCGGGCGGCAAAAATTTTGTGCTCGGTTTATATATCAACCCCTTAAATCCGGTAACTTTTACGTCTATCCTGCCTAATTTTTCCACTCCGAGATGCTCGCGAAACGCGCTTGTAAGGGCATTTTGGATTTCTGCGGTGGCGTCTGTAAGCCGCTGTCCGGATTCAAGCCTGAGCGACACGCTCATGCACAATTTCCCCCTGCTGGTATATATGTTGACTTCGGGCCTGTTAAGAGCCCCCAAACTATAGCATACGCTTTGAACCAGCTCGTCTAAGGCTTTGCGCGAAACTTCTACCACTCCGGCGCGGTTGTCGAAGAGCTTAATGGGTTTTCTGTGCGCCTTGAACCTCCTAATCAATATCAGGAGAACAAAAGCTCCGAGGGCTATCCCGAACATTTCCGGCGCGTGCGGCTGCTGCCATGCGGCCTTGAGTATTCTGAACGAAAGCGTCAGAAACTCCGATGTCTTTTGAAGTAACTGTTCAAAATTTATATCCATTGCTTTGTGTTATTTTATTTAGGTTATCGGATTTTTTTTACAAGTTTATTTGTCAAAAGACAATTCTTCGGGCCACTCGCGCAAATGGCCGTCGGCGGGGTTCTTGCTGCACGCGTCGACCAGGCAGGTTCCGGAAGCGCCTATTATTATGTCGCGCGATGGGTCGACATTGTTGAATATTTTCCAAAGCAGCGCTGATTTGTCGGATATGTCGATATGCCCGTCGAATATTGCAATGCATCTGAAAAATTCCGCTGTGCCGGGAAGCGATTCTATTGATTTTAATATATTGCGCCCGTTGCGCCCGTTCTTGTCCATAGCTATGGCCAAAAATCCCCTGTGCGCGCGAATCGAAATTATTGCGTCTAAATTTTGCCTCAGCGAAGACTCAATGCGCGTCAAATCCGGTTCCGGCAGCCCGCCCAGCAAGCTTGCGCGCCGAGGAGTTTCTCCGGCGGTACGCCGCGTTAAGTCAATCCCTATTTTTGCGCCCATCAACGGCGACGGGGCGGAATGGTCGAGAACATCCAGAACTCCGTATGACATGAATATGTCGGAGCAAGGGTCGAATCCGTCCAAAAACAGCTCCCATACACTTTTCAAATCCGATGGGTCTATGAAGTCGTCCACAACTACAATGCACTTGCAAAAACTCATTTGGCCTTGTCCCCACAGCCCGCTCATTACCTTTTGCGCATGCGCCGGATACTCCTTTTTTATGGATACCACGGCTATGTTGTGGAATACCCCCTCCCATGGGAGAAAATAATCGCGTATTTCAGGCATGACGCATTTGATCAGCGGCAAAAATATTCTTTCCGTAGCTTTTGCCATATAGCAGTCCTCCATGGGCGGAGGCCCCACAAGGGTTGCGCAATATATTGGCCTTTCGCGCCTGGTTATTGCCGTGAGGTGGAAAACCGGATACATGTCTGCCGGAGAATAGTAACCGGTGTGGTCGCCAAATGGGCCTTCAAGGCGCCTTTCCTGGCAGTCCACATAGCCTTCAAGCACGAATTCCGCTTCCGCGGGAACTTGCATGTCTATGGTTTTGCAGTCCACCATGGTTACGCCCTTTTTGCGAAAGAATCCCGACAGCAGCAATTCATCCACACCCCGCGGCATGGGTGCAGTGGCGGCGTATATTGTGGCGGGATCCGCTCCTATTGCCACAGCCACCGGCATTTTTTGGTCTATAAATTCGTATTCGTTGAAAAAGTGGGAAGCGTCTTTATGAATATGCCAATGCATGCCGGTAGTATTTTTATCGAATACTTGAAGCCTGTACATGCCGAGATTTCGCTTTTCCCCGTCGGGAGATTTTGTAAAGACAAGGGGGAGAGTTATAAATCTGCCGGCGTCGTGCGGCCAGCATTTTAACACCGGTATTTCCGAAAGGTCAATCGCGTCGCCGGTTTTTACAATTTCTTGGCATGGCGCCGGACGCCTGCTTTTTTTTGGCGCTATTCCAAGCAGCGGAACAGCCTTTTTCGCCATGTCGAAAAATTCGGGTAAGGAGCGCGGAGGATTGGACTGGACAAGATCAGATATTTCGTCTCCGGCGTTTTTTAGAGATTGTACCCCGAGAGCCATGGACATTCGCCTGTCGCTGCCGAATAGGTTTGTGGCAACCGGAAATGACTTTTTCCCGTTGTCGACCACGTTTTCAAAAAGCAGGGCTTTGCCTCCGCCGGGTTTTTTTGATTCGGAGTCGGTTATCTTTGAAATCTCTATTTCGGGCGAGACGCGCTTTTTTATGCGCAGCAATTCGCCGTCATCCTCAAGCATGTCGATAAACTCCCTCAAATTGTCGGCTCTTCTATTTGCCATTGTTCCATTCTCCAACGATGTCCTGTTTTATGCCCATGTTTGATAATACCCGGGCCGCGATGAAGTCTATGAGCCCGTCGGCGTCGTTTTTCCCGGTGTAAAAGGCCGGGCATGCCGGAAGTATTACGGCTCCGGCTTCGGATAGCGCGCACATGTTTCTCAGATGCGTCAGCGCCAGGGGCGTTTCGCGGGGGACAAGCACAAGCCTTCTGCGCTCCTTTAGGGCTACATCGGAAGTTCTGACTGTGAGGTTGTCGGCAATGGAGTGCGCGGCTTTCCCGAGAGTGTTCATTGAACAGGGAACTATTGCCATTGCGTCGAATTCGAAAGAGCCGCTTGCGCAGGGGGCCGAAATGTCTTCGTCGGGATAGATTGAAAGTTTTGCGGGATTGCTGTCGAATATATTTAAAATTGTTTCCTGCAAATCCCGCCCGCCCATTTCGGCGGAATAGACGCTTTTTGCCGCGTTGCTTAATATGCATATAAGCTCGCAGTCGAGCTTCGAGAGGTAACGCAAGATTCTAAGGGCGTAAACCGTCCCCGACGCTCCGCTTATGGCTATTATAAAACGCGTGTTGTGCTTGGTTTTCATTTGCAAATTAAGTTAGCGGCGCAGCCCAAAAGAATCAATCCGGAAATTGAGGCGTTTTCATAAAAGAAAACGAGTTGTGTTTTTGCGTCTCCGAACTTGATAAATATTATTTCTCCAGCGGCGTACATTGCCCCTATCAAGGCTGTGCAGCACCAATACGGGGCATGCAAGCGGAATGCAATGCCCACGGCTATTAAAAATAGCGCGGCGAGCGCAAATGATATGGCCGCGAGCGCCAGAGTTGCCTTCCTGCCAAAGCGAGACGGAACGGAGTATAGGCCGTTTTCCCTGTCAAAGTCCAAGTCTTGAAGCGCGTATATCAGGTCGAAGCCGGATATGTGGAACAACAGGGCCGCTCCGAGCGCAAGTATGCGCGGATCAAAAGAGTCCGCTACGGCAATCCACGCCCCGATTGGGGCGAGTGCGAGCACGCATCCCAATACATAGTGCGCGGCCGCGCTGAATCGCTTTACGTACGAATAGCCCAAAAGCATCAAAAGCGCCGGAGGCGCCAAAAGCAGGCAGATGCGGTTCAACATTGCGGCCGACAGCAAAAATATCATGGCTGAACCCGCGGTAAAAAATTTGACGTCCGCTAAAGATATTGCGCCGGTTACGGTAGGGCGCTTCTTTGTGCGCGGATTCAGGGCGTCGATATTTACGTCCACAAGCCTGTTAAATCCCATTGCGGTCGAACGGGCCGCCGTGAAGGCAGCGACTATCCAAAAGAATTTCCAAACGCCTACAAAATATCCGCTGTCAGCGGCTAAGCAAATAGCCGAGAGCGCGAAAGGCAGGGCAAAGAGGGTGTGCCACAACTTGACCATGTCCGCATAGGCTTTAGCGCTGCCGAGAATTTTCATAAAGCGATACAATTTCACACATGGCAAAAAATCTCAATCAGAAAGTTGACAAAAACGGCGGCTGGCCCATCTTTGTTTGAATGGAAAAAAACTTCCAAAGGGGCGCCTACGGGCGCATTGATAAAAGCAGGGCTCTCGATTTGTTGAAGTCTGGAGACATCCTATCTCTCGGCGAGGCCGCAAACGGCGCCCGGGCAGCAAGGCACGGCTCAAAAGCCTATTACGCTGTAAATGCGGCCGTAACCTATTCAAATATTTGCGAAGTTCTATGCCCAATATGTTCCTTTTCGCGGCGTGCCGGCCAGGAAGGGGCTTATAGATTGTCTCCCGAAGACGTCTATCAGCGGACCATGAAATTCAAGGCAATGGGCGCTGATGAAATTCACATAATAGGGGGAATGGATTCAAAGCTCGGGCTCGATTATTATTTAGACGTGCTTAGGGCGGTAAAAAGGGCTGGAAGCGAATTAAACATAGTCGCTTATACAGTTTCGGAGTGTTCGCTGATGTCTAAGGTTTCAGGCAAGACGCTCGAGGAGGTCTACGGCCTTTTGAAAAGCGCAGGGCTCGGAGCCATTCCGGGCGGTGGCGCCGAAATATTCTCCGATGCCGTCAGGCGCAGGATTACTCCCGACAAGCTCAGCGCCGGCGAGTGGTTAGAGGCCATGCGCAAAGCCCACCATTGCGGAATACGAACCAATGCGACAATGCTGTACGGGCATATAGAGGAGCCCGAAGACGTTGTCGACCATCTCTTTAGGCTGAGAGACCTCCAAGACGAGACGGGCGGGTTTAAGGCCTTTGTCCCCCTCCCATTTAGGCGCGGCGCCAGCAGGATAGAATCCAAGGCCTCGGGAGTGTATGATTTGAAAATATGCGCGCTTTCTCGCTTGGTTTTGGACAACTTTGAACACATACGCGTGCCATCGACACACTTTGGCGACAGAATGGCGCAAATACTTCTGAATTTCGGTGCCGACGACGTCGGAGGGACGCATTGGTGCGAGGAAGTTGCGGTGGCTGCCGGAATGGAGCGGAAGGAGCGCACTGAAGCGCATATGCGCTCGCTGATAGCGGGTGCGGGTTTTGAACCTTTTAGGGCAAATTCAAATTATGCCGTTTAGCTTTGGGAAAATATCATACATAAATTGCCTGCCTCTGTTTTTTGCCGGAGACAGGGCAGGCTTTAAGTTTATAAGCGCCTGTCCTGCCGATTTAAATGCGGCCGTTAGGGCTGGAGGGCTCGATGCTTCATTCATATCACGCTGGGAGTATTTGGACTCGAAAATTTCGGATTCCTATAAAATCATACCCGAATTTTGCATAGCCGGCGACGGCGAAATCATGTCTGTTGAACTCTTCTCAAAAAGGCCCGTGGAAGATCTGGCGGGGGGAAGAATTTTCATAACAAACGAGACGGGGACTTCGTCGCGCGCCTTTAGGTATTTGATTAAGCGCAAATACGGCTTCGATATATTCAAGCTCGAGCGCTCGGTGGGCATAGACTCCGCCGACGCGGTATTGCTCATAGGCAATGCGGCTTTGTCTTTCAACTCGGGAACTTCCTTCCCATTCAAGACCGATCTCGGCGAGATGTGGAGGGAGCAGACCGGAATGAAAATGATTTATTCCGTGGCGGTTGCGCGCAACGATGTTTTCAGTGAGATTGCGCCTTTGGCGGAGTCGTATTTCGAGGATTCCATAAGGCTGTTTCGCGAAAATATGGACGAGGCATGCTCGCTTGCGCGCCGGCAGTTTGCGGAGTCGCAGGCCTGCGACATATCGGCGGAAAAGCTGAGGAAATATTACACCAAGCTCTTATACAGGCTTGATCCGCGGGAATTTTCCCGTTGCCTGAATTTTGTTTCCGAAAATGGAGAATTTTGAAAAACCGCGCAGATTGGGCTTTGATGAGGCGCTTGAACTTGAGGGCGCATCATTGTTTGAACTTGCAAGAATGGCTCGGGCGCGCTCAAAGCCGGGCGGAAAAGTTGGGTATGTGGTAAACCGCATGATAAACTATTCCAACATATGCCTTGCGCGCTGTTCATTTTGCGCATATCACGCAAAAGCGGGGAAGGTAAAGCCCTTCAGGCTCAGCGACGACCAGATTTTCGATTTGTGCGCCGATGCCGTAAAGAGGGGAGGCGTTCAGATAATGCTTCAGGGCGGATTGCATCCGGATTTTACTTTGGATTGGGCGAAATCGCTGCTTTGCCGGATAAAGTCGGCTTTCCCGGGCTTATGGCTGCATGTATTTTCCCCGTCGGAAATTGTATGCT
>CALXOC010000002.1 GCA_944389915.1 uncultured Opitutales bacterium
GGAAACCCTTTTCGCGCCGCGACGCGTGGACTCTGCTCCTATGTCTATTATATCAGCCCCCTCATCCAGCATTTCCGAGACCCTGCGCAAAGCGGAATCCGCATCGGTGTACATGCCGCCGTCGGAAAAAGAATCTTCGGTAAGGTTTAATATTCCCATTAACAGCGGAGTTCCGCCAAGTTCGGGAAGCTTCCTATTGTGCGGACTTCTCCATTTCATTTTTATTTAAATCCAAATATTTTAAATATTTTTCCGTCTCGCTTCCGGGATATTCCCTTTCGAGTGTTTTTGCGGTTCTAAGGGCATCGTCAAGGTCACCGAGCGCCACCGAGCAATGCAATATCCCCATCAGCGCCCCTTTGCGAAATTCTGGATAAGATGCAAGCCCTCTAAAACGCAAACGAGCGCCCTCGTATTCCGAAAGCTTCGCAAGCACGCCTGCTTGGAAATATTCCGCATGCAAATCATCGGGAACGCTGTTTAGGTAGATGCCCATCTCCTCTTTGGCGCCTTTTAGGTCCCCTTTAGACAAATGGCAGGCCGCTTTTATTTTATGTTCCAAATTGGAGTCCGCATTCACCTTTAAAGCCGCTTCATATTCTCCTACCGCAGTCAACGCAAGCGCCGCTCGGCCGCACCCGTCCTTGGATTTTATCCGCGCGTAGGCGCGCGCGGAATCGGCATAGCGCTTTAGGTTAAATAAAATATCGGCGTAAAGGCGAATATCGGTTTCGGAAGCTTTGCCGCACTTGTCCAATATTTCGAGCGGCGAAAGCGCGGCGTTTAAGTCTCCAAGCGAGGCCCTCGACTTTGCAAGCAGCAAAAGGGCGCTTTTGTTGCAGAGCTGGGCCTCTAAAATTTTTTCGCAATCACCGGCGCATTCGGAATACAAGCGCATTTTATAGAGCAAATAAGCCCGCATGACTTTTAAATCCCCGTCTTCAGGCTTATATATTAAAGCCTGGGAACAAGCCCATAAAGCCGCGGTGAAATCGCCCGCATTGCTATGATACGTGCTTATCCAACGCAAGATGTCTGCATCGGAACCGCCCGATAGAGCCAGAGCCTTCTTCATTTCCGTGAGAGCCGCCTTTTTGTCCCCTTTGGCGGCCGTGGCAAGAGCCAGATTTTTTTGCGCCTCAAAAAACGACGGCGTCTTATCGAGGGCTGTTTTATAATGCGATATGGCCTCTGCATGCCGCCCCGCCGCAAATTCCAGATTAGCCAGATTAAAAAACACGGCAGAGCCCGCCCACGATTTCCCCGCCGCTTCTGAAAGGATATCGATGCGCTTGGAGGAATCGCTTTCCTCGCGCGCCTCGCGTATGGCCGAAGCTTCGCGCTTATTCATTGTGGGAACTCTCCCGAAGGCGGAAGAAAAATCTCCTAACACACCTTCTGCATAGGAATTAAGCAGCACCGCAAAAAGCGCTATGAATGTAAAAATAATCTTCATTTTAAAATTTTAAATGGAATGGGTAGTATGAATTTTGCGCGCACGCGCTCTCCGTTTTTTACCGGCGCTTCGTATCTTAATTTTTTGGCCGCCTCAACGGCCGCACGCTCAAAAAGGGGATTGCTTGCAGATTCCACGCTTTCAACCTCCAGATATCCGTCTTCGTCTATGATTACATTTAAAAGTACCCGCCCCTCTATTCCGCGGCGCAATAGAGATTCCGGATATTTTATCTCTACGCCCCCTATTCGCCTTGGAATCTTATCAAGCTCTGATAGTTCAAATGCGGCGATTTTATCGGAAGACATCTGAAAGTCAGTTAAATTAGCGCCGAAAGGCACATCGCTAAGAGAGTCCGATAGCGGCGCGAGCGCTGACAAGTCAAGACTCAGCGGAGATATAGCCGACTTGTCGACAGCCGGCAAGTCCTGGTTGAAAGTTTCGGCATAGGGCGATTTTGCATTCGACATGCGCTTTGAAGCATCCCGAGGCGCTTCCGCGGCGGAATAAACCTTCACTAATTTTTCCCCTTCGGGAAGGGATTTTGGAGCAAAAGCTGCTATTGAAAGCGGCAATATCGAAAACGCGGCAAGCGACAACGCGAGAGAGCAAAATGCGCTCCGGATCTCGAATCTCCCAACATCGAATGTAATTTGCACGCCCATGTCACATTTTTTTATCTGCCGCCACGTAAATGTCGCGTGCACCAGCTTCTTTAGCGCAATCCATAACCTCCACCAGCCGGCTGACAGGCACGCTGGAGTCCGAGCGCACTATCAGCGAAGAATTCGACGCCATCTTTTTCCTCAACGCCGACGATAAAGCGTGGATGCTTTGCGGCACCCCGTCGAGATATATGGCGCCTGCCGCCGATATTACCACAGTGGGCGCCGCCGAATCGGGTTGTTGCGAATTTTTCGCTTCCGGGACGTTCACATTCATGGCGCTGCCGTCGGCAAAAACCATTGTTACAATAAAAAATATCAGAAGAATAAATATGACGTCGATAAGCGGCGATATGTTTATAGTTTGCGCCGCCTCTTCCTCCTCGAACCTGGGCCTTCTAATGCTCATGACTCGACTCCTTTTATCATGGCGGACTCCCTTTTAGCGAGCGTAATCAGAAGCGTCTGCACTTGCGATGCCGCAAACATTGCCATGATCCACGCCGGGATTGCAACAACAAGTCCGGCCTGGGTTGTTATTAGCGCCGACGATATTCCGTCGGCCACCATTGCCGAACTCCCGGCGGCGGAAGATATCGACAACATCATGCCCGATACGGTGCCGAGCAAACCTATGAGCGGAGGGACTCCCGATAACAGCTTGAGCGCGTACAAGCGCCTTTCCACTCCGCCGAGCAAGTCGGCGCGCAGCCTTGCGAATGCCAATTTGGCATTTTTTGGCGAAAGTTTAGATTTATAAGTAAAATCCCCGTAGGCTTCGGCAAAATTTGCGGAATTGGAGCATATTCTGTTTAAAGCGGCCATGCGAAAACAAATGCTAAAAGCCGAGTAGTAAAGATATAATGCGAGCAACAAAAGCGGCCACATAAGCACACCGCCCGACTCTATGACATTGAAAAACATTGAAATGAACTCAGCCATTATTTTTCCTTGAAACGCCGCTTAAAAATGCCGATGCAAGTTTCTCCATGTCGGACATCACCGCCTTCGCCCTTCGCGATAAGAGCGCATGCGCTACAAATGCCGGAATTGCGACAATCAATCCGTATTCCGTCGTAATGAGAGCTTCGCTTATTCCCGCGCTTATAAATTGGGCCTGCGCGGCGCCCTGAAAAGACAAATCGCCAAATGTTTTTATGATGCCCGTTACGGTCCCCAGCAAACCAAAAAGCGGAGAAACCGCAGCCGACACAGAGAGCACCGAAAGCCCGGAAAATATCTTTTCGCCCGATGTCAACATGTATTCGTAAGAGACTTCCTCCAACATCGAGGAATCCAGCCTGCGCGACATTATGAGCTCGGAAAGCAAATTTGAATATGGCCACCCTGCCGAACGCGCAATTTTCAGTGCTTCCGCCTCGTCGCCGCGGGAAAGCGCGCTTGTTATTCTTGCCACAACATCGGCAGGAGCTCTGCGTATCAAGGCAAAACGCGCTATTTTAAAGATTAAAACCACGGCGCTCAGCGCTCCGAAAAACAATATGGGATACATCCAAACGCCGCCAAGTTTTACCTCCTCGGCAAAAGAGTGCCTGCTTTTTTCAAGCTCAAGCAGGCTTCCTCCTGAAAGATCAACGGGTATGAGGTCTGTCTTAGAATCCGCAAACGCGCGTATTTTTGGCCCGTAGTTTTTTCCGTAAACTTCTCCCTTGGGCGAAAGAAATCCGGCTTCGCCGTCTCCGACAAAGAACGAAAAAGCCCCTATGCGAAAACTCTTTCCCGGCAAAGGCGCTCCGGACTTAGGGTCCACAGCCTCATAATCGCGCAATTTCAAAGGATTGAAGATAGCCTCGGCAGCGGCGCCTATGGTTTTTTCAGACTCACCGCGCAACTCAGAAAGCGATATGTGCTGATGCGCCATTCCCGAAGATATGGAAAAATACGACGCCAAAGCCCGCAAATCGGCATACATTTCATCGCACATTGAATCATAAAATTTTGAGCTCTGGGAAAGAGAAGTGATATCCGAAGCTTTTTGGAGCTGAGCTTCACAATTGCGATTTGCCTTTTCCAAGTCGCTGAAAGCGTCTTTTAAGTCTTTAGAAAGGCGCTCCTTTTCCGCCCGGATAGAATCCCGGACATCGGCAAGTTCTCTGCGGGATTTTTCCAGCTCTTCCCTTGCCCAATTACCGGCTTTTAAATGCAAGGGCGCTGCAAGAAGCAAGGCGCATGCAAATATAAAAACACGTCTCATTTTTCCGCGCCCCTTCCAGCCTTAAATTCCGACACCATAGCGGAACCCTTTTTCCCGTTTGCCTTCACAATAACGCCCGTCGACAAATTAGATTTATCCCTGCCGAGCATAAGATCCTCCTCGTACATATTTCTGAGAGCTGCCGAAACTATCCTCAATTTTTCCGGCGCGGTTTTTTTATCAAACTCCCCGGGGCTTGGAAAGTTTTTAGAGCATTCAAACAAATGCGACTTCTCAAGTATTTTGGCGTAAGCTGAGGAAAGTATTGCCTCTATAGCCTCGAGCGCAGATTTATCGCGCGATACCTTATCGATGATGAGCGCCTCCCGCTTTGAGCGAAGAGTGTTTTCGGCAGCCACCGCCACGGCCTTTTTTTCCAAAAGTTCCGCCCTTTTGCGCGCCATGTCAAGAAGGCTCTGCATTCTTGATTTCTCCTCTTGCCATGCGGATTTTTCGTCGCAAGCGCGCTGCCTTAGATTCGCCGACTCCCTTAAAAGCGAATCCGTCTCCAAGAATCCCGCCTCGCCCAACGCGAAAACTGCAGACGCCGACAAAATAAACAATATTTTACAGAAAAATTTCATCAATCCAACTTTACCCTTATAACTTTAGTCTCGCGAAAATCTTCGGCGAGTATGACCAAATCTTTTACGGATGCGTCGGCGTCTATTTTCGCCAGAATTTCAACTGCCTCAGCATAACCAGCAACAGGCTTTGAATTTATTTCTTTTATGACGTCCCCTATCGCAAGTCTGCCTGGCATTGCCGAACTTGCCGGGCTGTTGGGCTTTACAAATTGGACAACCGCAGCGTCCTTGTCTTTGTCCAACATGCGCCTGGCTATAGCGTCGTCGAGAAGAAATTCCCTTATGGAAAAGCCGAGGCGCTTAAAATATTTATAATTGCTTTGGCGCAATGTCTTTGGAAGTTCTCCCATGCGAACTTCATAAGTTTTGGGCAACTCCGCCCCTCTCAAGATTGATAGTGATACTTTGTCGCCCACTTTGCATTTGGCGAGTTTCATCCAGAAATTTCCAAGGGAATCGCTGTTTGAATTCAATCGCTCTATATCTTTGCCGTCTATGCCTATTATTATGTCGCCTTTTTTAATTCCAGCCTTCTGCGCCGGCGAATCTTTTATTACCCCGCTTACAACTATTGCGCACTTGTCCTCGAGGCCGAGAATTTTAGCTACGTCGGGCTTTAGCATTTGCATATCCACCAACCCCACCCATGCGCGCGGATCGCCGCCGGGATTTTTGGGTATGCGCTCAAGTATGCCGTCGAGCTCTTCGGGCAGCAGAAAAGTGGATGTTTGAGAGGGAGACACCAATATAACTTCATCGCGTTTGGAATTGGAGTATAGTATGATTTTTTCCTCGTGTGATTGAGATTGCCCCCATCCGACAAAATTTCCCAATTTATCGAAAACCGGAGCGCCCACCGAAGCCACGCCTCCGCCCGTGTCGCCCGTCCACATCGGGCGCCTGCCTATTTTCGATACGTATGAGCGGGTGTAGAAAGGCTCAAACATATCCTCTTCCGAGGCTATGGAAACGCCCCATAATTCCTGGGCAATTTCAGCTTTTGCGCGCTTAAACTTGGAGAAAGGAAGCATAGTGTCCGGCAAGCCTCCGCGCAAACGCAAAAAGTGAGCCCCCGATATCGGGTCCAAGCCGAGATAGTCCGCCGGATAGCCCGAAGCGTCTCCGCCATAAACAAAAACTTTGAAATCCCTTATGGATTCCACCCTGGCCAGGCCCGGAATTTCCGAAGCCGGCACAACAATCAAACCATCGCTATCGGCCACCATGGCGCATGTAACTATCTGGCGGCGCTCCTCCTCAAGTTGAAGAATGTATTTTACGGCAACAGCGCACTTCGCCCGCTCTGAAAATACCGACGAAAAATTTTCGCCTCCCTTTGTTGTTATTGAGGCGAAGAAAACCGCTAACGCAAAAACATATCTATACATGGCAGGAAATTTTCCAGTTTCCCACGCTTTTGGCAACAATTTTTAAACAAAGCGGCAAAGGCTCTGTGAAAAAATTCGGATGCAAAAGCCAACATAATGCTGAAATCCGCGCGATATTAACCCCCGAAAGCGCGCAAAGGCGGCAAGTTTCCGCGTTAAAAAAGCAGATTCACTCTATTATCCAATTATAATGGTATTCCGAAAGCATACGCGCCCCGTTTTTTTGAACCAGAACATTGTCCTCTATTCTGCATGCCCCCACGCCCCTGTAATACAAGCCCGGTTCCACGGTAACTACATTGCCCGCAACAAGTTTTCCCCCAAGTGGTCCGAGTGAAGGAGCCTCGTGGACTTCCAATCCAATACCATGGCCCGTGGAATGAAAAAATCCCGACCAAAAAGTTTTTTCGCGCAATGTCGCATAGCCGTCGGAAAGCAAAGACCCGGCTACGGCCGCATGCACATCGGAGCCCAAAACGCCGGCCTTTATGGAGGAAAGGCCCTTTGCCTGCGCCTTTAACACGGAATCCACCATCTTAAACTGAGCTTCGCTTGGAATTCCCTTTATAAAAGTCCGCGTCATATCCCCGAAATAGCCCGAAGAGCGCATGCGCGGAAATATGTCGACGACAATAAGAGAGCGCGGGCGAATAGGGCCATGGCCGCATTCGTGGGGATCGCATGCCTGGTCGCCGGCCGCCGCTATTGTGGAAACGGCGTCTGCCCCAAGCTCAAGAGATGCCCGCTCTATTTGCGCGCGCAAATACTCCGAAGTCAGAATTCTACCAGAATAATGCAATTTTTCCGCCTCTACTACCGACTCCCTGAGGATTTCCTCTACAAGGGAAAATCCGGCCGCTGCCACAAAGTTTGCCTTTTCAATTTCCGCAACTTCCCTGCGTTTTTTTACCGAACGCTCGGGGAATATCTCGCCCGGCTCTACGGCCACGTCGAAGCCTTCACTCCTGAGTATGTCGAGTGCAAAAGCTGGAAAAGCCGACGGTACAAGCAGGCGCTTTTTTCGGCATTTTTGCAATATTTGAATTAATGCCCCGCAAAAGTCCTTAACTTTTGAAGAAGCCTTTTTTATTTCCGCATAATCAAAAATCCTGTCGAAATGCGAATGCTTTTTTGCCCTGCCAAGCTCAAGCGGGCTCAACAGCGCGCAACGCTCACCGTTCAGTGTGAAGGCGAAAAAGGGATCGGGAATAAAGATGCCCCCGAAATACAAGATGTCGGCATTTGAGCGGCTGTCGCCGTAAAGCAGTATTTCTCTTTTCATGAAGTTTTTCTGTATGCTATTGCAATGAAAATTTGCGCCCTCGGAGTTTTTCAGCAGGCGAGTTTTGCATGCTTTAAATTATGATTGCGAAAATAATGGAAATGTACAGATTAAAAAAAATGGACAAATTAGGCATACACGCGCTGCGCGCAATTTTAATTTCAATAAATTTTCTTATTGCATGCTCCTGCACTCCGAATTCCTCCGGGAAAGCTGAACCTTTTGAAAAATTTTTCAATATGGACGTCTCCGGTATTCCCTTTTGCGCCCAAATAGCCATCACCGACGGTGAAAAAGCGCAGGGGCTGATGTTCCGCGAAAAGCTCGGGGAAAACGAATCCATGCTTTTTGCGTATGACGCTCCGCGCAGAGTTTCTTTTTGGATGAAAAATACGAGTATAAATTTAGATTTGGGGCTTTTCGATTCCAATGGCATGCTGCTTGAAGTAAAAAGCCTGTATCCGCACAATCTAAATCCCGTAAATTCGAGCAGCGACAAAATAAAATACTGCCTTGAAATAAGCGCGGGCTGGTTCGCTAAAAATGGGCTTCATCCCGGAGCCAAGCTTAATATGAAACTGCTCGGCGATGCCATTAATGCCAGAAAGGGAAAATGAAAAAATATTCAAAAAAGTTGAAATTGGCGCTTATCCTATTGTCTTCGCTTGTAGCCGGATTGACCTACGCGGGGGCATATCTCTATTTTGAATCGCAAATGACCCCTTGGCAGCGTTCGCAAAAAATCGACTTTGAATCCCAGAGCGGCTCTACGAAATTCAAAGCGCATGTGGACGCCGCAAGTTGCGCGGGAGCGGCTTTCTGCCTAACGGCTATTTCAGGCATAATTTCATATAAGATAATTTTTAGGAAATGAGTTCCACAATAGCCGCATTATCAAGCCCAAACGGGCCCTCTGCCATAGCGATAGTCCGACTCAGCGGCCCCCGCTGTTTAGATTTGGCCAAAGCCATATTCCATATGGAGCCAAAGGCGCGACACGCAACTTTTTCCCCATACAAAAGGCTGGACGGCGACGCGCTCGACGATGTGGTATATACATATTACAAAGCGCCCGCATCCTACACCGGCGAAGACATGCTTGAAATATCCGCGCACGGCAATCCATTTATAATCCACGAAATGCTCGACGACCTCTTTAAGAGGGGCTGCACTCCGGCGGAGCCGGGAGAGTTCACCCGCAGAGCTTTCATGAACGGCAAAATGGACTTGTCGCAGGCGGAGGCCGTCGCGCTATTAATCGACGCCCGCAGCCAAAGGGCGCTTAAATCCGCCCGGCGCCAGCTTCACGGAGAATTGGGGAAACGCATAAGCGCTCTCTCCGATGAGCTTTTGGATATTTCCGCATTGGTGGAGGCCTATATAGATTTTCCCGAGGACGACCTTCCCCCAGAAGACAAAAGGCTTATAGCAGACAAGGCATTGTCTTTATCCGAAAAAATATCCAACCTTGCGGAATCTGCAAAATACACGCACATAGTGCGCGAAGGGCTCGATATTGTCATAGCCGGCGCTCCGAACGCCGGCAAGTCTTCGCTTTTAAACTCCTTGCTTGGTAGCGAACGCGCAATAGTCAGCCCCGCCGCCGGAACAACCAGGGACTTCATATCCGAATCCATAATCTTAGACGGATACAGGGCAAATATAATTGATACGGCCGGATTGAGACATGCGGCCGATGAAATAGAAGCCGCAGGAATGGCAAAATCCGCCGAAAAAATATCGACGTGCGACGCCTGTATTCTCACCCTTGACTCTGCCGCCCCCCTGCCCGAATTGCCTGATTTAGGCTCGGATTATCCGGGGCCGGACAAGACGCTTGTGGCAATCAACAAATGCGATCTTACGGATTCAAATCCGGAGATTTTCGAGAAGCATTTTGCGGGCTATGCTTGCGAGAGGATATCTTGCACAACGGGATACGGAATTAAATCGCTAAAGAAAGAGCTATTGGGCCTGATAAGAAAAAATCGGATAATACCCGCTTCCGACGACATATTTATAAGCACTCGCCATGCCGCGGCTCTGGAGCGCGCCAGAGACTCAGTAAAATGCGCCGCACAAAAAATATCGGATTCGGCTCCGGCAGAACTTACCGCATCGGATTTGCGCGACGCCCTCGACGCTCTCGGCGAAATAGTTGGGAAAACCGACAACGAAGAAATACTCGATAGAATATTTTCCAAGTTCTGCATAGGGAAATAGAGGCGGATATTATGAATTTGACAAAATACGCCCATATGAAAGCATTTTTCACTGCTATTTTTTAACTTAAAATTCTTAAAATGTGGTATTACGTTAAAAATCAAAAAAAGATAGGGCCGATAAGCGATTCCGCTTTATCAAAGTTGTTTTTTGACGGAGATATTGACGCTTCTACATCTGTTTGGTCGGATAATCTGAAAAAGTCCCATTGGGTTAAATTTTCCTCAACGCATTTCTATGCGAAAATCACCAGTACAAAAGAGGACCCGATACTTCTGGAACTTATACGTTGGTTGCGCTTTTTAAGAGCGGGCCTAATTTCTTTCATATCTCTAATTTTGTTAAAATTCTTTTACACTTGGCAGTCTTACGGACATTTTTTATATACGCGAATTAAATACTCCAGTGCATAAAAGCTAAAGGAGTTAGACAAGCGGCTTAAGGGATGTAGAGTAGATGTTTTTCGACCAAGAAAAGCACTATGACAAAACCAAAATACCGCCGTCTAACGTAT
>CALXOC010000003.1 GCA_944389915.1 uncultured Opitutales bacterium
AAGACGAGCCTACGGATACAGAAACTTTAAAAATTACCGCTTGAGAGTACTTGTAGAATGCGGGGTGAATCTATGAAAGGCAAATCTAAAAAATCAACCTATTCCACAACCTTTGGTGTTGACCCAATTTATATACATTAAGATACAAAAAAAGCGAAGCGTTCTGTTCAACGCGGTTCGCTTTCTTCCAAATGGTGGAGGTGAGGGGAGTTGAACCCCTGTCCTGATAACTTTCAACCATACCGTCTACATGCGTAGTGTCGCTTTAATCTTTTGACGAATTTTGGTGCGCACTTCCAACCCGTCAGCAACATTCGGCAATTGGCGGATTCGATCCCGAATGCAATATCGAAGCCCCTTTACCCGATGTCGACGCCGGACTCCGCCTATCGGGTGTTAGCGGACCGACGTGCCGCATTAATTAAGCGGCAATAGCGTATTCTTCGCCATTTATTGTTTTTGGTAACACATTTTTACGGAGCCAAGTGTCATCTCCGGCATGCAAGCATAATTTACGATCATCAGTCGAATTCCGGAACACCCCCGAAATTTCAATAAATCATCGCAGATTATTTTTTATATGTATCGTAAATTTTTTATTAATTTCAACAAAAAACTCCGCGCTATTTTAACCCGAGCTTTTTTATTCCAACTGTTAAAGATTCCAAGCAGCTTAATTCGCGATTTATACTGCGCTGAAAAAATTCCTTTTATTCGCTTAAAATCCGATTCCGTAAAATTTCCAGTGCACCCATAATTTATCCCGCTTGCGGCTCAGCCTCCGCAGGTTTATGCGCATTTTAGATGCCATGCGGATAAACCCGAATTTACGCATGGTTTTCAAAAGCATTTTACCCTGCAAGAGCGGCAATTTCATAATATGCCGCAATATATTAATTGTCGGCTTAGGGCGTTTTCTTGAATTTATATCTTAGCCTGCCAATATTAAGCAACAAGCTTCTTTACCACTTGCATAAGGATAATATTACCCGTATATATAAATACTTACAAGTCTGAAAATCTATTCTATGCAAGAAAGCCCCCTTGTATTTAGGGGGCTTTCTTCAATTATTCTTTAATTTTCGCGCCATATTTTCTCGGCCTTATCGGTAGACTCGGCAGAGAGTTTATTCATGCTTTCCAATTCCAAAATTTCTATTGTATTGCCGCCCGATTTAAGCAGGCGAGCAGGAATATAAGTTGTGGCAATTGGCGAAAGCTTGTCGTAACGCCCCAGCAAAAAGCCGTTTATCCATATATATCCGCGCGTGCCGTTAACTTTTATATAGGTATGCCCGGGCTCATCGATTTTAAGTTCGCCGCGAAAAAATGCCGGATAAGCGATAGATTTTTCTGCTTTATTCCATTTTATTCCTTCAAGCGAATTTAAAGGCAGCGAATTTATGGTCCAGCCATTTTGATACTGCTGATTTTTATTAAGAATCAAACCTCCGGTAATTCCCTTTTTATTGTCAACTATTGTCAGGCCAAAATTTACGCGCCCCATATTTTCAACAAGTATGTCTATTTCCGCTCCCTCAGGCGGAATGCTTATTACGCACTCCGTATTTTTATCGTTTTGGGTAAACACGCCAAGGTTTTCTCCGTTCATGCTTATCCATGCGCGATCGCGCAAGCCGTCTATCTTTACAGGCATGGGAAAGGATTGCGGGGACATTCGTGTCCTGTAGTGTATAAAACCGTAGGGATGACCCATTTCCTCCATGGTCAATGTTGTCGGAGACTCCACTTTTTTAGCAGACAGGTTTTCTATATTATCTGCCATAGATGCGGCTTCCGTAAATTTTATTTCGCCATAAGCCCTCTTTTCCGAATTGGCAGGAACATCATATTTCGCCGCATCGGGATTGTATTTTAAAAACACCTTGCGAAAGGCGTCGTATTTTGGGGTAGTATCGCCAGCCTCCGAAAGTAGCGCATCAACGTCGTAACTCGACACAAACGGCGTATAGGGAAGGGGCAGCGGAGTTGCGCGAAGCGCTCCGCTCATAAATCCAAAATTTGTTCCACCGTGGAACATGTAGCAGCATATATGCGCTCCTCCTGCGAGAACGGAATCGAGCTCTTTGGACATCGCCTCATGGTCGCGTTTATACATAGGTTTTCCAAGCCTGAGCCCCTGCCCCACCCAATATTCGCTTATCATCTGCGGCATTCCGGGTTGCGATTTGTTCATGATTTCTATGCCATCGGCGAGTTTTGTCCCAGTCATTAGAGTCCTCCAAACACCTTTTGCCGAAGTAGCGTGTATGCGTGTGTCCGAATCACCGTCGGACGTGTATAAAATACCTTTAAATCCGCTATCAAGCACCATTTCGCGCAGGGCTTCTATGTAGTTCGCATCATTTCCGTACGAAGCGTATCCGTTTTCGAGCTGTATGGCTATTATTGGGCCTCCGTTATTGCAAAAGTAAGGCTCCGCTTCTTTTAAAATACGCTTCATATAAGAGCGAACGGCTTCCATATATTGCGGATTCATTGAGCGCAAACGGATATTATCTATATTATTCAACCACCATGGCAATCCGCCAAAATCCCATTCCGAACAAATATAGGGACCCGGCCTGAGCATTACTTTCAATCCCAAATCCTGCGCAGTTTTCAAAAATTCCTTAAGATTGAGTATCCCCGAAAAGTCAAACTCGCCGCGCCTGGGTTCGTGGGCGTTCCATGGGCAATAGGTGGATACAGTATTTAATCCGCACGCGCGAAGTTTTTCAAGGCTGTCTTTCCAATATTCCGGAAATATTCTAAAATAATGAACTTCCCCGGAAAGAAGGCGAAACGGTTTACCGTCCACAAAAACGCCCGTCGGGCCAACTGCAGCATATTCGGCATTTTCGGGTTTTTGTGAATTTTCGGACGCAAATAATCCTCCGCAAAGCGCAAGCGATGCGCAAATCAAACTAAGAATGGCAAGAAACTTGTACATTTTTATCCCGTCGTTTTATTGTTAAGCTGTCATGGAGCGGCCATTCGCCGAAGCCCAACGCAAAAATGAATGCATTTCATACGGATGCCCCCTCCTGTTCGCAAAGGATAAGAACACCTCTAAAAAGGATAGTCAAGCCAGACGCTGCAAATTTTAATTTGACAGTTGAGTAAAAAACAAACCCAGCAATTAAGCGATAAGTAAAGTCGCAATTTATGATTTAGCCGATTGTTGCAAAATATTCCAGAGAGAAAAATGCAAAAACAATTAAACTGTGCAAATTCAACTCAATCACTCACAAAAAGCGGGCCCAAATGTATATTGTGGATATCGAAAGCGATATCGCCACCGTTACAACGCCGTATTTCATAAAGCGCATAAAGGATATGGGCTCGCCATACCTCGCCGCGTTTTCCGACACTATGACATTTGCAGCCGCTCCGATTATAGTCATATTTCCCCCGAGGCACGCGCCGAGAGACAAACACCACCACAATGGATGCGCGTATTCGGCGCCCATTGATTTTTGTATTTCTGCTATGAGCGGCGACATTGTCGCGGTATACGGAATATTGTCTATTACCCCCGATATGACGCCCGAAGCCCACAATATAAGCACTGAAGCCGCCGACTGCGAACCGTCGGTAATTTTTAAAATCCAGTCCGCCATCATGCGTATTCCCCCCGAAGCTTCGAGAGCCCCCACTATTATAAACAGGCCTATAAAGAAGAATATTGTATTCCACTCGACATCTCTAAACACGTCGGCCGGCTTTTCAAACACAAGCAGAATTCCCGCGCCTATAAGCGCAACAATGCACGTATCCAGCCCTATGGCGTCGCGCAATACAAAGCCTAATATGACAAAGCTTAAAACCGCCAATGAACGAAGCATCAATGGGAAATTCACCAAAGCGGAAAAGTCGTTTTCTATGCGCGCCACTTCGAGCATTCGTTCGGGCGAAGCCCTAAGGTGTTTTCTAAACGCAAAAATGAGAAATGCCGATACCGCCAGAAATATTATTAGCACCACCAAAGTAAGCTCCCTTATGAAATCCCCGAAAGAAAAGCCCGCCGCGCTTCCAATTATTATGTTGGGCGGATCTCCAATAAGGGTTGAAGTTCCGCCTATGTTGGAGGAAAAAATCTCGGCCAACAAAAACGGCATCGCCGATATTCCAAGCTTTTTAGATATGGCGAAGGTCAGAGGCATCACCAAAATCACAGTGGTAACGTTGTCGAGAAAAGCGCTGATGAATGCGGTAAAGAAGGCAAGCGCGAACAGAATGCGCACCGGATGTCCGCCCGTAAACCTCAGCATCGAATTGGCTATATAGTTGAATATTCCGCTGCGGGCGGTAACTGAAACTATTATCATCATAGATATTAGCAAGAATATCACATTAAAATCTATGAAATTCACAAAGTAATCGGGATTGTGAGCCCCGTTTGGGAGAAGCTTATTCTGGCTGACCAAGCCGCTGGCTATGGCAATGCAAGCCCCTAAAATGGCAACCGCGGGCTTTGAGACAATTTCCGTTGCAATAAACAAATACGCCAACATAAGCAGAGCGGCGGAAAACGCTATCTGATGTGTAGCAACCAATTCTTGTATAAAATTCATATTTGGCAGATACTCGGACGCCCGCGAAAAAAATCAATATTTTTATATGTTTTATGTGCAAATGCCCCGAATTAATCCCCTTTGTTAAAACGGCCCCCCAAAAGAACTTATTTAAAACTTTGTCGCTAAAATATTGTCTTACAACAAGGCGCACGCTTATTTTGTCCCGAAACAGCCTTTCGGGTGAATATAAGGCGCCTAAAAGCAAGCAAATTTGTATGGACACAGATGCGTAAAAATGATTTTAATCTATGCTTTATATAAAAAAACGGCACTCGCGCCGCGAGTGTAAAAAGAGTTTCGCAAACAGATGACGATAAAAAGATACCTAAAAAAGAAATCGCTATTTTTGTATAGAAAGATTGTAAGGGAAAAAGCCTCTCCTTCATATATAGCCAAAGGCTGGGCCATTGGCATGTTTTACGGCTGTTTTTTGCCTTTCGGAACCCAGCTGTTTTTTTCAATACCTACCTCCTTTATTATAAAGGGGAGCAAAATCGGGGCATGTTTGGGCACTCTGATTACGAACCATTTCACCATTTTTCTGATTTATCCTTTGCAATGTTTTGTAGGCAGTAAAATATTAGGGCAATCGTTGACTTATGAAGACATAAAAGCGGCATTGGCGCAAGTGTTGAAAAACCAGGACTGGGATACGCTTTTGCATCTGAGCACCGAATTGTTGGGAGCATTTTTTGTGGGAGGCTTGATATTTTCACTAATCATGACCCCGGCAACCTACTTTTTTGTGAAATATCTTGTGGAAAATTACCGGAGAAAAAAAGAATTGGACATCAATGGCAAAAGGAATGGCCAAAAGGCCGCATTGTAAACTATATTGGGCGTAACACACAATGCAGCATTTTGCGGATTTGCGCCGGGAAAGCTACAATACCATACTTATAGCCGCCAATATCATAACAGAGGCCGCAATGCGCTGTATGGCCGACGCCCTGCTAAGCTCGTTTAATTCGGGATAAAAGTTGCCGAGTATGTAAACCAATACAATGGAAATTATGGATCTGGTATTGTACAAAATGTTGCACAACGCCGCCCCCACCCCGCCCGTAATAGCAAGCACCAAAACCGTGGCCTCGCCCACCATTAGAAGGGCGGAAACCGTTCCAAGGCTGAGGCTTCTTACGCTCATATAGCGGACGTCGCGCACAAAACGGCGAATAAATGGTATTGTTGAAACCAGTGGTATAAAATTGCATATGCAAAGTAGCAATATTGGGTCCTCCGCCTCGGAAAATTTTTGGAACAGCACATCGCACATGGCGTATGATGCGCACGCCCACATTGCAAGCGCATAGGTTGCGCGCTCTCGGCCGGGCTTTGTTCCAGCCTTCTTTGGGGCGTATCCCATCAAAAATACCGCCGTACAGCAAATAAATCCCGATAACAGCATAGTCCCGGGAAGTTCATTTCCTATAATCAGGCGCGAAAACAAAAGCACAAAGAGTATTTTTACCCCCATTATAGGCGTCATTAAGCTAAGTTCGCCCTTGTACGCGCACAGGAATGTTGCGTAATTGCCCATTGAAAAGAATAAGCCTATTATTATAGATTTCCACAGCGTTGGCCACCCCACCGAAACATCGGGAAAGAATAGCATCGGGAGGTAAAC
>CALXOC010000004.1 GCA_944389915.1 uncultured Opitutales bacterium
ATCCGCTATGGTTATATAGCCGTAGAATAAGGCGGAAAGTTTGTTCGGCACCTTCTTTCTGATTATTCTGGAAATGGTCAACATTGTTTCAACCATAGAGTCTTGGCGGAACATGTTGTAGTCGAAAAGTTTCATCTGGGTGCGCGGGTTGACTATGCAAAAGGCGGCAAGACGCTCTTTTGGAGTTGGCACGATGGCGGTTTCAAGCGAAATATTTGGATTTCCCCACGCTTTTTGCAATGCATCGTCGGTTTTGTATTTTTCTTTTAGCCATTTCCGCCAGGAATCTTGGGCGGACTTTTCGTAGCCTACCCAAGGGTGTTTCCCCGTGTCGGGATAAAACCATTCGCAGGAATTTGCCCCGCCGGGATGGTAGCCGACTATATTTTCCGGGCAGTAGCTTTCACAAAAGTCGATTATAGCCTCGACCGCTTTTGCGGAGTCTTTCCTGAAGCGTACAGAAAATGGGCTTGCAGCCCCGGGATATTTTTTAAAAAGTTTGCCGTCCGTTGATCTGAGCGTGTCTTCCGGATATTTTTCAATCCACCACTGAGGCGGATAACACCTTACACGCACGAGGATTTTTGCATCCGGATTGGCAGCAATAATTTCGTCTAAAGCGCCTTTGATGTTTTTGATATTGTAAGATTTCCCGTCTTCGGGCATGAAATCGGCCGCCTGAACGGGAAAGGTTATGAAATCTATTCCGGCATCTTTGGCAAGTTTAGTTTGCAATCCAACAAAAGAGCGTTTTTTGGGTTCGAAAAACTCTCCATTAACCGACGAAAACATATCGAATGAAAATATGTGTTCCCCTTTGAGCCTTATTCGCGCTACATATTTTTTTCCAGCATCAAACGATACGCCGTGAAATATTAATTTTGCTCCCTTTTCTTTCGATTCGGCATGGAGCGATTTTTCCGTCTTGTCCAAAAATTTGACGCTTCCGGCGCCTTCTTTTAAAACAAACTCTACGCGCGGGTCACCGGAAACATTTAAAGAATAAGTAATTTTGCCATTGCCGGCCTCTTCCACTGTAAGCGAATAAATATCGCAGGAAAATTTTCCCGTGGGGACGAATTCCAATGCCGCATTCTTTACGGGAGAATCGAGTACAGGAATTTCAATAAATGTGTCAACAAGCTCTGTATAGGCAGTACGGAAAGTTGGAGAAGCTATGGGGAAATATAGCGGCGAAACATACAACATGCGCGCTCGTACGGGTTTCCCATTTAAAATAATTCGCGGAACGCCTCCTATTTCTTCAACTTTGCATGTAAGCGCTTTGCTTGCTTTGCATCCGAAGGATAATATTATGCAAAAAAAACATAATGCCAACTTTAATATTCGGACCTGCATAAAGTAGGATTACAATGCATCATGTTAAGTGTCAATAGCATAATTCATCGAGCAAATCGGCTATTTTTGCCCTCGCAGATGGCAAAAATAAAATTGTGCCTCAAATGCGCCACCTGGCTATACATACGCCTACAATATTAATAATAAAATATTTGCTTGAAAACATTTAATCTCGCTTGTGTAATTATTATCACGAATATGAGAGCAAATCTATTTAGGTTGGGTATATTGGGAATTTTTTGCGCACAAATTTTATGCGCATGCGTTTCGCAAAAGAAATCCGAAAAAAGCCGCGAAGCCGATATTGTAGTGTACGGCGGGACTTCTGCTGCTGTAACGAGCGCAGTACAGGCCGCCCGGGAAGGCAAAAGCGTTATTCTGGTGTCGCCCGACAAACATCTTGGCGCAATGAGCAGTTCGGGGCTGGGATTTACCGATTCGGGAAAAGCGTACACCATAGGAGGCTTAAGCCGCGAATTCTACCATAGAATTTGGAAAGAATATCAAGATCCAAAAGCCTGGAATTGGATTAAACGTGAGGACGATAAACTTATAGGCCAAGGAATAAAAGCTATAAACGACAATACTCAAACTATGTGGGTTTTTGAGCCGAAAGTTGCCGAGCGCGTATTCGACAACTGGATATCGGAAGAAAAAAACATCGTACTTTTGCGTGAAAAACTTTTGGATAGAGAAAATGGGGTAAAAAAAGAGGGTGAAAAGATAGTTTCCATCAAAACTCTCGACGGCGATATCTTCAAAGCTAAAATTTTTATCGACGCTACTTTCGAGGGCGACCTTATGGCCGCTGCGGGTTGTTCATACCATGTGGGCCGCGAATCAAACTCCGTTTACAAGGAAAATTGGAACGGCGCCCAACCCGGAGTTCTGCATCACAACCACTACTTCCGCAAAGATATAAGTCCGTATATTGTTCCGGGAGATCCCAAAAGCGGAATTTTAAAGCATATAAGCGCCGATAAACCCGGGGAAAAAGGACAAGGAGACAGAAAGGTGCAGGCCTATTGTTTTCGCCTATGCATGACAACCATACCGGAAAACAGGCGCCCCTTCCCCAAGCCTGACAATTATAACGCCGACGACTATCTTTTAGCTTTGCGCGCCTGGGACGCGGAGCGCAGAACAGATATAATTAAGCCCGATAAAATTCCTAATGGCAAAACCGACACAAACAACCAATCTCCCTTCAGTTTTGATTTTATAGGCGGAAACTACGATTATCCCGAGGCCTCTTATGAAGAACGCCAGAAAATTATAAAAGCGCATAAAGATTATCAGCAAGGCCTACTTTATTTTTTGGCAAACGATCCGAGGGTTGCTCCGGAGCTGCAAGAAATTTTTAACACATACGGACTGGCCAAAGACGAATTTACGGATACCGACAACTGGCCTTTTTACCTCTATATTAGAGAAGCGCGAAGAATGGTTGGCGACTATGTCATGACAGAGCACGACTGCCAAAGCAAGGTTGACACGCCAAATTCTATAGGAATGGGCTCAT
>CALXOC010000005.1 GCA_944389915.1 uncultured Opitutales bacterium
ATACGTTAGACGGCGGTATTTTGGTTTTGTCATAGTGCTTTTCTTGGTCGAAAAACATCTACTCTACATCCCTTAAGCCGCTTGTCTAACTCCTTTAGCTTTTATGCACTGGAGTATTTAATTCGCGATAAAAATCCATTATGTCATGCTCCTGCATATTGTCGGACCATTTAAACTCAAAATCTAAAGATTTATCATCGTTTAAACCCAACATATCCCGAGGCACTTTTATCATAATCTTATTGCCTTCCACTTTATATTCGGCGTCTCCAATATTACTCCAATTCCAGCCGCCATTTGAGGCTTCCACCGAAGTTTTGCCATTCGCACCCGCTTTGCGGTTGATCAGATATTGGAAACCCTCCCAACCTTTTCTCTTGTCTGGGCGAACCTTCACAAATATGTTCATCCAGTTTTCTCCCGCGGGCGCGGTTATGTCTTCAGATGTCTTTGCGTAAAAAACTACGCTTTTTTCGTCAACAGCCACTCTCAATTCTACAAATTCATTTCTGCCGGTTTTATTCTCATATACTCCACAGGCGTCGTATCCCTTATGGAAACGCTCTGCAACATCTCCCGTATACTCCACATAGCGCGGAGATACACTCTCCCATTGAGACCAATCTCCCTCCATGTCTATTGAAGTGAATTTTCTAGCCAACGCGGGCTCCGGCAGTCCCTTAAAGCGCCTTACAAAAGATATAAGCTGAAAATAATAAGCATCATGATAACCGCCGCGCATGGGTTCTATATCCCTGCTATTCTCAATGTCGCACTCGTCTTGAAGCAGAATCCAATTCTTCATCTTGTAGCGCTGATTCGTCGCGCGCGTAAGAAAGGGCACAAGCCACTCGTTAAATTGCGTTACAAAAGCCAGAGGAGCGTCGCAATTTAGGGCGTATTGAATTTGCTCCTCAAAGAAAAATCCGTAGTGCGAAGCATTTGGACGCTTATCCAAACCGCCTTTCGCGTATGTGAAAGAACGGCTCAATACCGGAACTCCAAAATGGGCCTCGCTCGTGCCCACGGTATATTTTGACTTATATCCTTCAGGAGCACCCGCGCAACCTACGCTTACGGGAACCATTTCCGCCTTCCAGTTTTCATCTCTGGCTACGCGCGGCTTCGGATTTCCCTCCCAATACCATGTATTTGGAATATCCGGAGTTACCCAAGTGGGCCTTCTAAACGTGAAAAAGTCCCTTATCTGCTGGGGCATCGGGCGGTTGTCATGGCAAACTATTATCGGCTTGCCATTCCATTTAAAATATAAATCCGAAAAATGCATAGGCTCATACAAGTCTTCCCATATTGTGTTCAGATTGCCTGTTCCGCTTCCGCGCGTGCCCGGAGCCATATAAAAGGCGAATTGCGGAACTTTAAAGCCTTTATCTTTTAGCTCCGCCAATATTTTAAATAACTTGTTGTATACTTTCCGAAAACTAAATCCGTTTGTAACGTCGAAGAACAAAACATCTATGCCTGCATCAATAAACATCTGAACATGGCGGCGCAATACCCATTCGTCGGTAGATTGATAGTATCCAAAAAGAGGCTCTCCCCAGTGCAGCATCGGCGCATGCGACGGATCAGGCCACAGAGGGCTGTCGGGTTTCTTTATCACGTCCGGATCTTTAGCCAACATTTTTGAAATGTCGTAGGGACCGTGAGTGCCGTGCTGGCCGTGCCAAAGATAGTAAAATAGCGCCACTTTCTTATTGTTGTCATAACTCTTCACATCTTTTGACTCCGGAAGAACGCGCCCCAAGTGGTCTACCCCGCACAAGTTTCCGAGCGTAGCGCTTTCAACCTTCAAATCTGAAGCGACAGCAATGTTTACACATGCCGATAATAGCAACAACAATATATTATTTCGCATTCACCTCATGTTTTGTAAAAAAATTATTATACTAATATACATAAATATATCAGACCGCAAGACTCAAGAAAAATACATTTATAAAGCTCTCAACTAAAACAAAAAAAAGGCCATGCTATAACGCACCGGCCTTTGACTTGAACACTGTAGGATAAAAAGTTTACCTAAGCCCTCCTGCGCATTAAAATTGCAACAACAAAGCCCATTGCGCCCAAAATTGCCGCATATTCGGCAGGTTCCGGAACAGCTACAGCCTCGTTTATTACGCCTACGCCTTTTAAATCAAAGCCGGGCGCAGAATAATTGGGACCGCAGGGATCGTATATCACATGCCCGGCGCTGTCCACGCACGAGCCGTCGCCATAAATGTCAATAATTCTGACATATTGAATGTTGTCGAGATCAACAAGCGGATAATTTGTCAGAATATGGTTGAGGTATTCCTCGGAAAATGAGCTGCCGTCGCTCAAAGCGTATTTGTATGCAAACTCCAACTCTTCCAAATCAAAGGCGTGCCCGTAACCGCTCTCGTATTTTGAAGCCAAATTATACACCTGCGTGGGATACATGTCCGACGATTCGTCGACTTGCACCTCGCCCAAATAAAAATTCGGGAAACGCAAGAAATCCGTGCCGTTTGTGGATACTTCCACATACGCCAATTCGAGATAATTTGCGTCAAAACCGTTTTCAAAAACGGCAAAATCGGCGCCGTCACCATTTCCTATGCCGTTGGCAAAAGACAAGGTGATTGACCCGCCGTCGCCCAGGCATACCACTTTTTCCGTGGGATCCGAACTATTTACTGCGCCTATGGCGTTTTCGGGGGTTTTCCATTCGGGGGCAATGGTGTTTGAACTGGCGGTGCCATACTGCATGTCCATATATCCCGTGGCCCAAGATTTTATGGAAGTGCTCTTGTAAAATATTGCGTTATTGAGCGTAGGGCTCGAGCTTCCACTCTCGGCCTTGTCTCCGAAAGACAGCAGTTTGATGTCGGGAATGTATACTATGCTTTCCCCGTTGGGGGCAGGCGTTGGATTAGATGCGAAATACGTGTAGAAATCTTCGGCCCATAGGCTTGAGACCGACGCCAGTATTATCGCAACAGCGCTTTTTATATTCATAATTATCCTTTCGTGTTAAAATTTAAAGTTGAGCCCCGCCTTGAACATGCGCCCCATGGCGGGATAAAAAGTGCCGGATACCGCAACAAGCGCATAGCGCTCGTCCAAGACATTTTCCACGGCAAGAAATATAGCGGCGTAATCGCAGCACTTGATGTTCAATCGAAGATCCAAAGTAAGGTAGTCGGGCATTATGCGGTCGTCATTTGCCAAATCCGAGGCCTCGTATTGGGTGGAGGTGTAATTTGCCTGCGCCGTAAACAGCACGCGTTCGTGCGGCTTTAAATAGATACCCGCAAAGCCGTTAAAGAGGGGCACAAGCGGAATTGCGTTGCCGTTGAAAGGTCCCGCCACAAACTGCGCGTCAACAACCGACGCCCCGCAGAATATCCCTCCCCAGTCGAGATTGTACGACGCCCCTATGTCTGCGCCGAGCCGCAGGGTATTGGGAAGATTGTCGTTTACGGTATCCCCTCCGGGCGTCGTCGAAACAAAATACATTATTTCGTCCTCCATAAGCAGGGCGTATATGCTCGTATTTACGCGCAAATGCTCGCCCTCGTGCTTAAAGCCCATTTCAAAATTCTGCCCCATCTCCGGCTTCAAGTCTTTGTTGAACTTTATGCTTTGGGCGGGCAAATAGCCTTGGTACAGCGCAATTTCGTCTGTCGACGGGTACCTAAATAGCTGGTCGAACTTTGCGTATACCGACGATTTTGAATCTATGCGCCAATTTAGCGCAATGCTGCCCGCCAAGCCCTTCAGCCAAACGCTGTCGTCGTATGAATCGGCTTCGTCAACATACACCTCGTAATACGGGGGCGTGAATATTATGCGGTCCTCGCGCCTTATGTGTTGGGCAGAAGTTCTCGCCGCGTCGAAACGCCCGCAAAAATCGAGCGACAAATCCTCAGTTATTTCATATATCGCCCCCGCGTGCGCGCCTATGGAAACGCGCGAAATATCAGAATCCTCCTGCCTATAAGAAAACTGCGCTGTTCCCACGGAGGCGTCTTTGTATTTCCAATCGAATATGTCGGTATATTGCGCTTCAAGGCCCGCATATACGCGCCAATCAGAGGCAACTTCAATTTCGTACTCGGAAGAAAAGGAAAGCGTTATCTGGTTGTTCTGTTTCGGCTTTCCGTTTGAAGAGCTGTATATGTCCCTGTCATAAGAATTAAAAGATAAAGTTGCATATCCCTCGCCTCTGGCCCCGACCCTGTCAAATACCCCCGATATGTTATAGGCTTTGCATTCGTAAATTGTGGTTGCAGCATACGCGTTCTGGGGGGCGTTTTGCATATCGGAATATGATACTCCGTTGGGACATTCGGTGTAGGTGTCGCTAAAATTTCCCGCCAGGGTAAAAGTGTTGCTTTCATTAAAGCGGTACCCCAAACTTCCTCCGAAATTGTTGGCCCAGCTCTCGGAATAGTCCCTGTAGCCTCCCGTATAAAAGCGGCTGGCAAAAGCCGACGCAAAATAGTCGCCCCTTGCGAGCGAGCCGAACATGCCCGCCGAATAGGTGTCGTACGACCCGTACATTCCCGTAATATTCAGGGCGTCCTCGCGGGACATGTCGCGTGTGCTCACTTTTATTACGCCAGCCAATGCGTTGTTTCCATAGCGGGCGCTGTTGCCGCCACGTATCAGTTCCACGCTCTCCAGATTCGCAACCGGCAGTTGCAGCCACGGTATTGAATTCATGTCCGCCCTGTTATAGCGAATACCGTCGACCAATACAGCCACGCGCAGTTGGGAATTGTCTCCAAAGCCCCGCATTGCCAGATTGCCGTCGCTCGGATTTCCGGTATAGCCTACAAGCCTAACGCTTGTCTTTTGCGTCAGAAGCTCAGGAACACTGTTGGCTCCGCTTTCGGAAATCTCGCGCGAGCCAATAAAACTGGAGTTAGCCGGCAAGGACAAATCGCTTTTCCCTATCCGGCTCCCCAAAACCTCTATTTCGTCAAGAGTTCCTTCGGAACCTCCAAAATTGTTTGCGTCGCTTTCGTTGTCGGAATTTGCGCCGTCCGCTTCGGAGACAGACTTAGAAGCCGCCGCCGAAGTGTCCGGCGAATCCGACATGGCATTCCCCGACAGGAGAACGCACACAACAAACATACAAACGAAATTCTTCACAAAATTTTTCCAAATTCGGCGGAAGCCGGCATAGCCAAACTAAACTTTCCGCCGACGCCATTCCAAGGCGTTATTTTCCCGCAATGCGCCTTCTGCACGCCGCAATCAGCACAACCGCAAAACCCAATAAAAGAGCGCATTCCGCAGGCTCAGGAATCGCAGAAATGTTGTCTATCGCCGCATAGCACGGCGCCGACGCCCCGTAAGCCCCTCCGAAAGACGTCAATATTTGGAATGCAAGCCCGTTTAAACCGCCATCGGTATTTAGCGAGCTCAAATCCACTGTCTGCCAATCGGGGCTTATCGTAACTGTCCCGCCGTCGTTGCTGGCAAGAACAACGTCGGTGTAGTTCCCGTCTATAAGCTCGTAGTTTTCGTCTATGCCGTATATGCGCAAGACAAAGAAGCTGTCGGTATTGTTATAAATATTGTTGTAGGTCTTATTGCCGTATTCGTCTTCCGAAAATACGCCCATTCCAGAATTGCCCTCAGTGAGGGCGAAGAAATCGTAGGAAGTCAAAGAAACATCTATGCTCTGAAATTGCAAGGGCTCGTCGGTTATAAACGACGACGACGCAATTTCCGGCACAAGGGTTCCGGCGTAGGACGGCGGGAGATATTCCATATGCCCGAAAAGCGAAGTGTATGTATTCGGCGAATACTCCGTGGATGTTACCGCGCCCGCGGAGGTTGAGAAGAATATGACGCCGAAATTGGAGCTTCCGCCAGCACCGCCGCCTGAAGCGCTGTCGATATCCCTGTCGTATGTGGTTCCGCTATTGGAGGCGGAATTCGATATTACGCCTCCGCTGTAATATCCGGACGAGTTTAAGTGTCCGTAATTTCCGCTTGTGGACAAGCTCGACCAAGTTGCGCCAATGCCGTCGGCCCAACCCGCGGAATTTCCGGTTGATGTGCTTATGGGCGCGGGCGAGCCTTCGGGAATAGTTTCAAAATTGAACACTCCCGCATTGGCGACCGCCAGCGAAGATATAGCCGCAATGCCTGCGACTGCGAATTTTTTATTCAGCGTCATAGTATTTCTCCTCTGTTTTTAGTGTAATTGGCCGAAATTGCGCCTGCTTGCGCAAATTCTAATGCATTGAGTCGAATGCGCGCCGCAGACAAAATTTCATAAAATGATGCCAATTAACTCTCGAAGCAAAGAAGAGAGGCGCCATAAGCATGGAAACGCTGAAAAACGAAAAAACGCGATTCCGCATGAAACGCACATGCGCAACAAGCGCATGGCGCAAAACAGTCCAGCCTTCTTTACTCGAGAATTAAATGGACATCTCACACACACGTCTTCTGGCTTATTCCATAAACACGCTCCGCCTTCCCATCTTTGCGACAGTGACATATTGGAGCGCTTCGGAAATTACAGCGGCGAGACCGCGCCCGATTTCCACGGGCTTCCGTTTGCGTTGAGATATTGTGAAAACCGGACAAGCCGGTCTCCTATATAAAGAACTTTAAAGAAAAGACTACCTCAAGTTGCGATTGTCAAATATTTTTTTTATTTTTTAAATAATCGCCTATTATCGCGCGCGCAGCCTACAATTTTGCCTTAAGCAAATCGAAATTGCCTGCAAAAGCGGGCATTACAATTCCGCAAAAATCAATAAATACATAATTAGCCCATAAAAAGCGGGCGGCGCATGAATGCGCCGCCCCGCAAAACAGAAGCCGGACCGCCCCTCAAGCCTATTTCAAACGCCTAATTCTAAATTCAGCGAAATCGCAATGCGAGCCCGTCTTGCCGCACATGGAGAAACCTGCCCACGACGGATTCACAAAATCCTTAGAGGCGCAATGCATAGTCTCCGAGAATATGTCTTTTCCGCTCTCCGATACCCTCAATGTATACGCCTGTTTATATTTTCCCATCGGCAGGGGTATGACAAACTCCACATCGAGCCATTTATCCGGCGGCAATTCCGCAGATTTTCCGCCGGCACTAAGCTTCAAATTCTCCACGGAAAATCCCGGTCCCACGCCGTAAGGCTCTATGTCGTTTCTACTTGCTATATTTGGATTGCGCACTTCGTAAGTAAAACAGCTGCCGGAATTGACGCGCATTTTAAATGAAATGCCAATCTCGCCGCTATTTTTAAACCTAAACGCGTGCCAAGCTCTTGGCAAATTAGAAGATTTGTCGGTATCGTGCACCCTCAATACCCTACCCCTGGGAATTGCCCCGTCTTTTATGAGTTCCGCCGTCTTTTCATTTGCGCCGTAAAGCCCCATTAACAGCGGCTTGCCCGAGCTGTCCTGCTCCTCGAAGAAATCCTCAAGATTTCTGTCGTCGTGCCACGGGGAATATTTTGGATATTGCACCACTTCCGGATACCGATAGCCTTTCATTATCAACTCAAGGCGCAGCTTCTGCACTCCGTAGACGCCGACTCTGTCCATCTCCAAGGGCTTGAAATCTATCTTGTCAATAGCCGCGCCGGCAAACAAAGCGTCCACGTCAACTTTTTCCAAATAGGAATGCAAGTCCTGCCCGGTCTCTTTTTTCCATTGCCCAAAGGTCTTGCCGCCGCTGAACAATACTTCCCCCTTGTCGTTCCAATATATATTGGAGTCGAATTTTACGGCTGAAGGCATCATCTCTCTGTTATTTCTAAACAGGGTTGCGGGAGATTCGTAACAGACGACATTGTTGTGAAAAATGAAAGAATTGTCCTCCTGCCTGCTAAGATTTAATTGAAATTTTTTACCGTAGCAAAACACATTGTTGTAAACGTCGCAATTTTTTCCGTAATGCATATTGTATCCACCTTCAACAGCATTGCGCACAAAATTGCCGTGGACTTTGTAGTTGGCGCTGCCCTCGTCTTGGTATATTCCCCAACCGCCGTATTCGTGGCAGCTCACATTGTATATGTAGTTGCCTACTATCTCTGAGTTGTCGGAAATACCAAGCGTGTATATGCCGCCGAGATCGCACATTTGCCCATAAGCTATGTCGTGGATTCTATTGTAATTTATCTTGTTGTAAAACGTGTGGGTCTTGCCGGCGCCCCACGTCCAACCGACCGACACTCCGCTGTAATAGCCGTCAAATATGTCGTTGTTTAGTATTTGGGAATGCCCTATGTCAAAAAATATAATTCCAACCGCCGAGCGGTTTATTCTCCCGTATTGGAAAACTATATTGTTGGAAACTTTTATATATCCGCTTGATACGCCGTCTTCGCGCAAGGTTTGGGGATTGAAGTTGTTGCTTTTATTCTTACCAGCCCTTATGCCGCCGCCGCCAAGATCGCCCAAAATAGAGTTCTCAATCGACGAATCCCATACGGAATCGCCCAAATCCACTCCGTAGCCGTCAATATTTTTAATGAATAATCCATCAAGCCTGATATTGCAGGCATGGATAAAATCAACTGCAGCAAACAGCCCCCTTTGCGTCTGCCCTTTGACATTATCCCAAGCTCTTCCGCCGTTTAAAGTAGGGGTTGAAGATGCGTATTCTATAGCCACATTCTTTATCGTGATATTTTCTAAACGATCTTTTGGGCCTGTCCCCTCCCCTTTTATAAGAGTGTTTAAAGTTGGATAATAAACGTCGGCTGTGGCCATGTCCTCTCCGCTGCGCGGAATATAGTATATTGTGCCGTTGCTGACATCAAAGAAATATTCCCCGGGCTCGCTCAATGCGGAACGCAGATTCAAAAACTTGAACCTCGGATCCCAGCCCCGCCCAGCCAGTTGGGGATCCATTTTTCCGGGGAAATATATGGCTGAAGTTTTCCCATCGGCTCGCGGCACAATTTTTTCTATGAAAGTGCGCTGATTTACCCATTTGTTCGTTATATTGATCAAAATATTTTTTATTTCGCCATCGCTCAATCCTTTAAGAACAGCCATGTCTTCATTTCTGATGAGCAGACACGACAAGTCCATCGTTTTCACATCGCGCGGAAGAAAACGCAGGTATCCGTTCTTAGGAAATTCCGCGGGTTTTGCCCTCACCCCGTTTACATATAGCGACGATATGAATTTTACGCCGTCAAGCTTCGCCTTCCATACGGACCCTTCGCGCGTCCATCCCTCTATGCGCCTCCCGGAACTTATCTTCGACATTTTTATGTTGTCTCCGCCCCCGCGGTACCATGAAGCGATATCTGACGCATCGGGAATTGAAGCTCCTTCAATTACAAGCCCGTTGTGTTTCGGAGTCAGCTTTATAGTTTTGTCTATAAAATATGTCTTAGCCTCCAGCTTTAGATGTTTGCCGGCCGATTCCGACGCTTTGTCTATCATCTTTTGCAAGTCTTGCGCGAAAAGCTCCACGCTTACTAAAGATGCCATAAGAACCCCGGCAACGCCTATATATTTTGATATACCTTTCATGTTTTATCCTCTGTTAGTTTTCAAGTCTGCCAGATAAGAGCAGCGCTCCAAGCACAAGATATTTGGATTTGTACAGTTCGCGATTCCGCTCAAAATGCTTTTTATAATTTGGCTTGAGCACGGAATATTTATCGCAATCATCTGCGCTGACTTTTATTTTTACGCTATGCAAATCGCTTTCATTGCCGCCGGAAACAAGCCCCAATACTCCAACGCGCAAAAAACCAGCGTATGCGTCATAGCAGAAAATGCGCCGCTCTTTACCGTCTATCTCAACATCGAGCGAACCTCCGCAATAGCCCAATACCACATACAAAGCAGCGGTCCCTCCCCTAAATTTAAACTCAATGGTCTCGCCCGGACTAAAAATATACGCATAAGAGTGCGGCAATCTTCCATTGAAAGGGCGCGCAAAAGAATCATTTAGAGGTATCTTCTTGCCTCCCGATAGACTTAGCATATCCGGAGAAATAATCTCCGTATTTTCAAGGCACTTTGTATCCATTGGAGCGCCCATGCTGTGTGGAGATTCAACGCCCCCCTGCACTTCAATCTTTTCAAGCGACCTTACAAGAGCGCGCGTGTAAATGACATGCCCAGTATTGGGATATGGGTGAACCCCGTCTTTTGAAAATGGTATCTTGCCGTCGGCTCCCACAAGAACATCGGATTTTACATCGAGAACTTTTCCGGCAACATTTTCAAGAGGGCCGAAATCGGTCTTCATTGCAAGCTTTCCCTCTTTTTCCAAACGTGCTACTTCAAGGCACATGTCCACGCTTGGAATCCCATATCTGTCTGCTACCTCCTCCATTGCGGCCTGGGATCTTGACATTCTGCCCGCCTGCCTGTCGGCAAGATCCTTCTCGGTAAATGTATATACAAAACATATATCCGTTTTAGGATTGTGCTTCCATATCTGGCGCACTATGCCCTCCATAGCCCTTATTATGTTTGTTCTTCCGGAAGAACTGTCGTTTACGGCAAACTCCACAAAAACCAGATCCGGATTCTTCTCAAGCACATCGTGTTTTAGGCGAAAGGCTCCTAAAAACGAATTTGTCCCCCCTATGGCGGCGTTTATCCCATCGAAATTGGACTTTGGAAATTTGTCTTTAAAATATTTCAAGCTAAGTACTCGCCAGCCACTCTGATTGGTTATACTACCGCCAAAATACGCAATTTTAAGATTCTTCCCCCTCGCAATCTTTCCGTAAAAGTTTGGAAGACCGCCGCGAAGTCTGCACTCGGCCGCATTGCATGAAGCGCCTGTTTCAGACGCGAACGATACGGGTATTCCAACCGATAAAAAAAAGAAAACAGCATAGAGAAATACCGCACAAGTTTTTTTGTTATCGATAACAATATGCATAGAAAAAACTCTTACCTCCGCCTTTATTTAAAGATAATTTAGCAAAATAATAAAGCAACACTGTAACAGTTGAATAGAATATTCATGCAATATTTTACCTAAGAAGTCAACCATTAAAAGATTACAGCATAAATTCAATGCGCCATTGCAAAAAGAGGCCTCCAACGCAAAAATGCGAAGGAGGCTCTAAAATTAATATATTCGAGAACTTTACTGCTTAAATTTTACCACGTCAACGCGGCGGTCTTTCTTGGCCTCGGGCGAATTCTTGGCAACATCCATAGTTGCCCCTGCCTCACCGCGAGCTATAACTTCGGAACGCTCCGGACCTATTCCAAGAGAGCCCATATAATCCTGAACCGCTTTGCAGCGCTTGTCGGACAAAAGCATGTTGTACTCCTCGGTGCCGTACCAGTCCGTGTGCCCCACGAGAACTACTTTATACCCGGGATTGGCGCTGTAATAGTCTGCGGCCTGCTTTATCTTGCCTCTTTCATTGGCAGCCACGGCATATTGGTCAAAGCCGAAATAGACAGTGCAAACTATGTCCTCCGGATTGATGTGGTCGGGATCAAAAGCCCCGAGCCCGTTTATGCCGCGGTCTTGAAGGCCTGCATCCATGTCGGCATCGCCCGGGAGATTGTCCGGATTGATGTCGCCCGAAGCGGCGGTAGCCCGCGTATCAAGCGGCGATGGACTGTCCAAAGAATCGCATGCCGAAAGAAAAAACAGCGAAAACGCAAGTGAGGCTATTGTTATGATTTTTTTCATGTTATTGTTCCTTTTTTTTGGGCAAACCTCAGAAAGAGCTCCGATGCGGCACCACCCGTATAAAAGTTATTAAAATTAATTGATATTACTAAGCATAGTTTCTCTTTTTAATTTCTCTTTTGCAAGTTTTTTCTCCAATAATTTCCTCAATCCAAACTCTTTTTCAGCACGGGAGGCGAATAGTCCCTAACAAATTTAAATGATGAAAGTACGGTGCCGTAATCGAAAACAGAAAATATCTTTAAAGCCGACAATAATAAAAATAGCGCCACGACATTCTTTAGCGGCCTTATCCGCCCCTCAAAACGTATTTTTCCGCCTATGCCTACAACCACAAACGCGAAAATCCCGCTATAAAACAACGGAGCATACATGCCTTCCAATCCACCCTCGAAAATCGATATTATAACGGCGGACGCAAAAGCGCACAATCCGGAACCCAAAAATATGCGCTCCTCCGGAGTTGTGCCAAAGTGCGCCATGTACCTGTCTTTTATAGCAAATTTCTTTATCCTGTCCTCGCCCATAAAACGCGGAGTTCCATCTACCCACTTTTCCACCGGAAGCCTCAAAAAAGTTTTCAAGGCCTGAAAAATTATCCAGACGGCGTAGGCGCAAGCAAACGCGGCCGGCCCCCAACCATATTTTAAGGCGAATGCCGACAGCGCCGTTGCATTGGATAAATGCCCCGAAGCAGATTCGGACGAAGCAAAAAAGCCGCAGGAAAACACACCCTCCATATTTGCGCAAAAGTCAAAAGTTTCCGAAAACGCAATGCCGGAAAGGCCCGCCCCAAGATAACGGTTTGCAAGCTCCGCGAAAATAGTGCCCGCACAAAGAAACATGAATATGATTGTATAAGTTCGCCTTTTCCTTTGGCGCACGCAATACATGGCAGGAGAAAGTACAACTATGGCCGACGCTAAAAAGAGCGCCAATAGATTTCCGCATCTAAACATGGCATACCATAAAAGCGCGAATGCGACCAATGCCGATATTTTAAACACCATTGAATAACGCTTGGCGCATATTGCGGATATTGAAAATGAAATACCGCCCAACAATACGGAAAGCATGGAAGCCTCGCCCCCAATGCGCTTGAATCCCATCATTTGGCACAGATAATTGAAATTGCCGTCAACCCCTATGCGCGAAGTCGAAGAATACTCGGCAATTCCAAGCGCAGCCGAAACCACCGCAAACGATACGAGAGACAAAGCCAATATATGCGCATAGTTCCTGCTCTTCAATATATTGATGCACAAAAACGAAAACGCCGCCAAAAAAATTAAATTATTCGACGAAAAAAAGTCCGCAGAGCAAGCACATATCAAGATGAACGCCGATAAAATTAGCGAATGCAAATTTACATAAAAATCTCTCTTATTCGCGAAAATCCAAACAGCTCCGGTTAACAGCGCTAAAGCTCCCCACAAACTTATATTTCCGACCCTTTGCGAATCGAAATTGTTGAAGCTGGAAATTTGATAAAAAACCAGAAATACGCACAATAGGGCTATCTGCATGTATTCGAGCAAAAGCTCCGAACGGGCTTGCCCCTTGTATCTCCTCGGCAGCATCGAAGTCAGATTATAATAAAAGCGCCTAAGCATAATCCCGCCGCCTAATTCGCCGACCTTATATTGGGAGAATATATGAGCTTATTGCGCGAAACAGTTATAGTTCCGCCTCTCGACTCTATTTCGCGCTCAGTCTCCATCTGGGATCTTATGGCTTCGTCCCTCAATCTCTCAAGTTCCGCCTGCCTCTTTTTTAGAGCCTCTATTTCCGCATCGCGCGCCTTTAGCAAATTTGCCATTCTTAATATTTCAGAGGCTCCCTCTGCGCTCCTCTTGGCCCGTAGGGCTTCAAGCGCCCTTCTGGTCTCATAAGCGCTCTTGCGCAGAATATCCCTCTGCGCCGCGAGTTCGGCCGAGGCCTTTTCGGCTGATATTCTAGCGTCGGCCTCTCTCTCAAGCTGCGCGTTGAGGCGGGCTACAATTTCGCGCTGGCTTGCCGCGCTTGAAGCCTTGGCGCGCTCAAGCATCTCCCGGGCTTCGCGGGCCTTTTCTATGTTCGCCTTTGCCGATGCGCTGGCTATCCTTCCGAGCCGCTCGAGTTCCTTTACCCTCTTGCCCGCCTCCATTTCGGCGCTGACAATTCTATTTTGGGAGGCCATGTTTTCTGCCTCGAGAATTTTTGACTGCGCGCGCTCCTGCCCATACTTAAAAAAGAACACAATTGCGGTGAAGCCCAACAAGCATACCGCAAAAATGAAAGTGCCTTGCAAATCCTTTAGCATCTTATCCCCGATTTTTAAACCAACATTAAGCGGTGCGGCCGCAAAATCAAGCATTTAGCGTTGCTCCGACGCTTTAGGCTTGAAAAAAGAAACCCCCAACGCATATCCTGCCAAACATGCACACTTTCGACTGCGAAGCGATGAACACCACCCTCACCGTTCAGATTGACGGCACCGACTTCATATACGCAAAAAGTGCGGCCTTTGACTGTTTTGAAAAGACCCGCGCAATAGAAGACCTTTTGAGCATGTATAAATTTGGGAGCGATATTTCCATGTTGAATTCGTCAAAAGTCGGGGCGCTGACAAAACTCACTGACACGGCCATGGAGTGCCTCATGATGGCTTTTAAGGCCGGAGAAATAAGCGGAGGAGCCATAGACGTGTGCATGGGAGAATATTTTTTAAAGGCCAAGTCCGACGATACATTTCCTCTTCCCAACGAGCCCCGCAGGGGACAATTTGCGGTAGATCCTGAAAATTATCTGGTAAAAAAAATCTCGGAAGGGCGCATAGACCTGGGCGCCATAGGAAAAGGCTTCGCCGTCGATAAAATGGCCGAGCTTTTAACTCAAACTTGGGAGATAAAAAGCGCCTTGATTTCCTTTGGCAACAGCTCCATATATGCTATAGGCGCCCCCGAAGAAGCCTGCGCATGGGACATAACACTTGCCGGCAAGGATACATTTCCACTGCGCGACGCCGCCATAGGGGCATCTGGGACCGCCGTGCAGGGGGCGCATATAATCGACGCACGCACCGGCAAAACGCGCGAAAACATGCCCTTGAGGACTTGGGCCATGGGGGCGAGCGCGGCAATGTGCGACGCCATGTCCACAGCCTTCATGCTTCTCGACATAGCGTCAATAGCGGCCATATGTTCCGAGTGGGACATGGTGGCCGCAATACAGCAGAGCGAAAATTCCCCAATAGAAATCATTGAATAGCAACCCGCCCCTGCTTGGGACTAAAAGCAGACTCGAAATCCCCGAAAACGGCAAGCCATACGCAAGGGGGATTGCTTGAAGTGTACGATACCCTGTGCCTAAACATTTTGGGAATTAACAGGCAGTCTCCGTCTTTCAATTCAATTTCCGAATCGCCGGTTTGTATGCGCGCGCAACCGAAGACAAGCATCACAAATTCATCTTTGTCCTGCTCATACCAAAAGCCATCCTCCGAAACATCTCCACGGGATAATATGCGCTCCACTTTCAATGTGGAATTTGCGGAACTTGCTATGGTTTCAAAAACTTCTCCGCATTTATTGAAAGCCTTCGCATCAAAATCTCTGATATTAAATTTTTTCATAAAAACGCAACCCGCGCCGCTTTGCCCGCAAACTGCGCCTTTTATAAAATTCCGAGTCTCCGTGCAAGGGCGATAAAAAGACAAATTTTGCAAAAAAAACGCCCCACGAAAAGTGGGGCGCAAAATAAAAGCGTACAAGCTCTATTTGGAAGCCTTAAAATCGGCGCCGGGCTTGAACTTTACAACTTTGCAAGCCTTAATCTTGATCTTTTCCTTAGTCTGGGGATTGATGCCAGTGCGGGCTTTGCGTTCTACCACCGAGAAAGTTCCAAAGCCGATAAGCTGGAGCTTTTTGTTTTTCTTAACACCAGCCTTGATAGCAGCGAGAACAGCGTTGAGTGCCTTTTCAGCGCAGGTCTTCGTAGCTTCTTTGCCGAGGAGTTTCTGTATTTCTTCGATGAGTTGTGCTTTATTCATATTTTAGTTTATTGATTGTTTGAGTGAGATTGAAATCTTATAATTTTAACATCCTTGCTTATAAGGAATTCTTTGCAATTAAAAAAGCTTTCTTTGCACCTGCAAATTGCCGAGAAACGCCTTTCAAAAAACTGGGAACCCCTTATTTATTGTCAAATGTAAAACGATATATTTTCCAGTCAATAGAAAAAAGCCAATTTATGAATATTTTTTTAGCCTCCATAGCCCTAAAATAAAGGATCTGGCGCATATGAAATATTCCTAAACATATCACCAAATAAAGGCCGTGCCGCGTTTTTTTACAAGTTCCACTCTGCCAATATTATACATTTCCCTGCATGCGTGGCAGGCAAGAGCCAGCGCCCAAAAGCGGTCCGCATGTCCGTTTTCGCTTCTGTTCGCGAAAAAGCGCATGTTTCCTCCGCTTGAATACTCCCTTTTCAACGAACGTATGTCCCTTCGAATATCCATATCGTCGGGTATACGCACCAGAGCCTCCTCCATTCTGGAGCGCAATGGATATGCGAGCTTTTCCTTTATTGAAGAGCTAAAGTTTAGCCCTTCCACTCTCGAAGCGCCGTAGCGTTCTGCGGCCCGCTCGGCAAACTGCCTGCCCAATCCGCTTTGGTCTATTGCGGCGCGGCGAAGAAGCGGCATTTTTAAATAAGAGTGCAAAACAGCCTCCTGCTCTGAAAACGGAGTGTCGCGCAAGACTTTTACGTCACGAGTATATAGAACATCTCCAACCAGCTCGAGGAGCCAAAAGACCGACAAGTCTTTTGCGCGCCCCACGTCCACTCCCAAGTAAAGAAAATTAGAGGGGGACTCAAGGGAATGCCAATCTGTCCCCTCCCTATACAGGCAGCGCTGCAGAATGTCGTAGGATATAAAAGCCGAGTTGTCGTCGGCGGGTTCGCACATGTACTCTTGCAGAAAACTCTCTTCGTCCGCGCACGACCGCTTTATGTAATTAAAATAGTCTGCCTCATCCATTTCGGAGATCTCATGCTCCGGCGGAAGCGACTCCTTTAACTTTGCCAAAAAGCCCTGCTCCAAGGCGTCCTGCAAAGTTACCCTGTGCAGCGATATATTTTTGGGGTTCCCGCCGTAGCGGGCCTCCTCCACAAGTTTGTAGAAGAAGTTTTCCCTGCCCCTGTGCGTTGATATTATCTCAAGGCTCCCTCCCCATGTTATGCCGGGATAGGATATCGAATACAGGCGCTCGGGATCGGGGTGCAGGGCAAACTCGTCGAGAACCCTGGTACCGCGCTTTCCTGCCTGCGCGTCCGGATTCGAAGACAGAGACCAAATTTTTGTTCCGTTTGAAAAGCCCAGCGATTTGGCGTCGAAACCGTCTATCAGCCTTGTCCCCGAAATTTCCGAAACCGCTATATTGAGTATTTCGGCAAACTTCTTGCAGTCGTCTATAAACAATTTTGCCTGAAGTTCGTCGCGCGAGCTCACCCACGAATCCCTGTTGTGCCCCGACATGCTGTGGCGGCGCACGAGCGAATAGGCGCACGTCCAGCTCATTCCTATTTGGCGCGATTTCTCCATAAGTTTTATGCGCGAAGAATCCCTTATCCAGGCAATCTGGTATGGCAAAAAAAACGCTTTCATAAGAGCCGCAACTTCTCCTCTATTTTTTCGAGCGCCTCCAGGCTTATCGAGGTTCTGCCGCTTTGCCTGCGCTCGGCGACTCCCAGCCCGGAACGCGCAACCGACGCCAATTTTTGCACCACTCCGGATATGGATCCCAGTTCGCCCGCAGTAAAGTCTTTTGCGTTGCAAAGATAGTCGAATATCATCTCCCAGAGTATGGCAACAGACGCTTCAGCGGCATTCATCGGTTCGGGCTTCGCCTGCGAAGCAATCGAATCGGCGGCGGCTTTCGCCGCCTTTATAAGTTTCAAGTGCTCGCCGAATTTTTTGGGGACGCGCGGCAGAGATCTTTTCTGGATTCCAAAGCCGCAATCTCCTGCAGGGCATTCCCCAGAGCTTTCAATCTTCCCCGCCTTCAAGATAATCCCTTCCCTTGGCTGTAATTTTAGCCCTCAGATGTGCCGCGCTTATATGGGAGCACGACACCTCCACGAGCCCTTTTTGGCAAAGATAATCCGTCTCTGAAACCAGGACCTCTTTGCCGCATTTCAATCCCGCGCATTCGAGCCCCACAAGCATGGTTTCAAATGACAGCCATGCCGGGCTCGCCGCCTCAAGCTGCTCCAATATGAGCCGACGCATCAAAAACTTCGCATCCGCGCCCTTTTTTCTCATGATTCCTCCTTCATTTTTAAGACAATTCGGTCCGTCTTGACGGAAAGTTCCGCTATGCGCTGGTTTGCTATTTGCGATTGCGCTATCAGCGAACTTATGTTTTGCGAATTTTTGCTTATTAGCTGGCGCGTTTCCGTGAGACTCCTCAGATATTGCTTTTGAATGGAGCGCGTTTCCTCTCGTATCTCCGCGCGGAGCGAACGCAGGTCTTGAACGGCGTCGCCGACAAGGCGCATAGTTTCGGCTCTGAGTTTTTCCATCTGCGTAAGTGTCGCGTAGGTCAATTTCGGATCCGGGCGCTCGGCGTGGTGCTCGCGTATGCGCAAAACCAGATAATACGACCCCAACATCGACGTGAGCGATATCATAGCCATTCCTATTAGTTTTGAGTTTTCAATGTCCATATGCGCGGCATCATATAAAAAAAAGCTAAAGGCTCAAAACCAACTTTGGAAACTTTTGCTTTATATGCTTGAAAAAACCTTATCCATACTTTGATTAAGTCAGTTGATGAAAAAAATTACGCGCAATATAATGCTTGTGCTGGGAAGCGCACTGCTGTGTTCCTGTTGCTCTACAACTCCCAGTATAGAGGCTAAAGAAGACTCCGAATGGATGCCGCTGTTTGGTGAAAAGCTTTCCGGAGCCATATATACCCCCGGAGTTTGGTCGGAAAAAGACGGAGTTCTCATTTCCACGAGAGACGAAGTTATATTCACCAAACGCGATTGGGCAAACTTCGAGCTCGAACTCGAATTTAAAATCAATAGGGATTCCAACAGCGGCGTAGTTTTATACTGCACCGACATACAGAATTGGATACCAAATTCCATAGAAGTGCAAATTGCCGACAACGCCAATAAAGGCTTTGCCCGCCCGACATGGAGATGCGCGTCAATATTCGGGCACGTGGATCCCGAATTCGACACCACAGTGCCCTACGGCGAATGGCAAAAGATGAAAATTGTCTGCAACGGTCCGGTAATCGACGTTTGGTTAAACGGAAAACACGCATCAAGCATAGACATGCTCATGTGGAAGAACAAAGATGTCGGGCCCGACGGCACGATAATACCAAAATGGCTCACCGCAAACAGGAAATGCGATATGCCAACGATAGGGAAAATCGGCTTGCAGGGCATGCACGGAAAAGCCGCAACGGACTTTCGCACGCTTCGAATAAAGTCCATCAAGCAACCTCCCGCGAAAAAATAGGGCCGCAGCCGCCTCGAAATATTTTAATAAAAATCCCGGCAGAAAAAATTCCGCCGGGATTTTTTGCAGCTTTTAGAACTTTGCGCTTCGCCGGGACGAATTCCAAAGCTGCGTTTCCGATAAAAATTTCTAAGAATTAAAATACCGGCTTTGTATCCTGCTTCGATATCTGCTTTTGACCTTCCCAGACTTGGACTCCGTCGGAGTTGAGAGACATTTGGAAGGTATATGTAACCTCTCTGTCGCGGCCGACCGCCTCGCGGTCCTCGAGAATTTTCCCGGATATTGTAATCTGGGCTGTGGGCAACGCCTCTTTGCCCTTCATAAAACGGTTATATTCGGCTATCTCGTTGGATTTCTTGTCGGTGGTTTTTACCGAAACAAGCCCGGAGTTTGTGAGAGCGATAGTTATGCGCTTCGTCAGCATGTCGGTGTCTATGCGCTCAGATGTCCTGTTTATTATAGAGCTTACCTCAAGCAAAACCGGCTTCTGGAACTTTGCAAAAGCCGGAGAAGCCAGCATTGAATTTACCAGGGAATCGGCCGCAGCATTCCAATCCGCTATATTTATTTTATTTGTTGAAATCAGGGAACGCGGCCCCCCGGACTCCACATAGGACGCCTGCGAACCGCATCCGGCCATAAAGGCTGAAAACGCGGCGGAGGCGAGAATATACGCTATCTTTTTCATGTCTTTCCTTTTTTCAGAAATTATCTGCTAATTTACTATGGGCGAACATTCCCCAACAATTTCAACCTGAAGTCGGCTGCATTCGCCGACGGCGCCACTGCCGATATATAGCGGGATTCCCCCGCATCTATGGAAATTGCAATCCACACGGGCGCCGGATTTTCAATCAGCATTCCCGATTTGTCTATCCATTCAAAGAGGTAGTTTACATTGCGTTCCGACTCCGTTCTGTTTACGAGCTCAACCTGCACCGTCTTTAGGCCGTTCGCGTTCACACTTTCATTCACGCCCGCTACATACGCGATGTCGTTCAAACCGGAATCGGTCGTAACGCGAATGTCGTCGACCATTTTCTTCTGGGCAGACTTGTCGGCGTTTTCAACCATATTGACACTCGAGCACGCCCCAAGCCCCAAAACCGCAACAAACGCAAAAAATATTTTCAAATTTTTCATTTATTTTCCTTTCCATTTTTGTATGCATTTGATTTTTCATCGAGAATTTTTTTCGCGCCGGCCCCATTCTTTGCCTGCCCCAACGGGAAAGCCATTATTGCTGGTTTCGCCGACCTGCCTGTCTTGCGGACCCAAACTATGTTTGCGGGCGCCTCAGACAATGTTACGGGAACGCCCTCCACTTTTATCGACAAATTTTTGGGAGTGGGGAATCGGGCTATTTTCACGCGTTTAGGAAGGGTGGTCCATGTGCGCAAATCTGCGTCGTTCATTGAGGCTTGGTATATCGATCCCACTATCATTGCAGCAAGCGCCGCATAATCTCCACCTCCTGCGCGTGCGGCCTCCTGAATGCCGTATTGCGCGGCGGCCTTGGCGGCCGAAGAAAAAAGAGTCTTGGCTATCACAAGCGGAAGGTCGTCGTCGAATTCGCGCTTCACTATGGAGTCGATATCGGCAAGCAGCTCAAAGCTTTGCGCCTTGCCTTCCGAAAGCACGGAAATCGAATCGGAAAAATCGCCATTATAAACAAGTTTAGGGAAAGCCGCGCCCACATACGGAACTTCTCTCGTTGCTATGAACATAGGTATGTCCAAACGTATCTGGGAGCGTGTCGGCGCCGAACCGGCCTCGTATATCACATAGGTGAGCTTGTCTGGCTTCACGCCGGACATGGCGCGCGATGCATTGAGCATGTCGGCATCCAAAATCGAAGCCTGCACCATTGAACGGGCGAATCTAAAACTGTCGCAAGCGCGCGAGAAATCGGAAGAATCTACCCCGCAATAAGTGAAGTAAATTCCGTCCAGCCAGTACGTGTAGGGATTTAAATAGTCCCCGGCAACCCGGGACGACTCCTCCGGCACATACCCGTAGGCATTTTTGAGTTCGGTTCTAAATTTCAAATCCGCCATGGCCGCATTGTAGTTATAGGCTTTTTTGCCGTCAACTTCGCTGTTTGAAAGCTTCTTTGCGGCAGCCATGCCGCGCGATATTTCTTCGGAATGCCTGCGGCGTATGTCGTTCTGGGCAAATTCAACCCGCTTTAGCATGGCGGCAGCGTCTTCAAAATTTCCCTGCTGCAAGCAATTTAAAGTTTGGTAAACGCCAAGCATTATGCGATCGTAAGCCCTCCCGACATATGGAAGATACGAAGGATTTGTAAACAGCGCCTTAGACTCCCCTGCCAAGTCTATCTCGGCTGCGGAATCAAAACTTTCAAGCATTGCATAGGCCGCATCGAAATATTCCTCGCTCTTTTTTAAATCGCCCCCCGCGCGCATGGCGCTTCCCGCCTCGAGCTTCCATATGAGCGAATCAGCGCCGCCGCAGGATTCGGCGCAGTTCTGGGCATCTGAAGCTGCCGCGGCGTACTCTCCGGCGCTCCAGCGCAAGCGCATCTCGCGGGTGTCGTCGGTATAAGTCGCACAGCCGGACGCCGAAAACAGCGCCAATGCACTTACCGTGCTTGTAACAATTATACCGGGAACACCCATGGCGTTATTTAGAAGCGGCGGAAGAAGATTCCTTTTGAATCTTGCGCGCAACTGCGCCTTTCTGGACTCCAAAGTTCTCAAGCAGTTTCGCCTTCGAAAATTTTGGAAGAACTTCCGTTATAACGGCAGAACCGACATCCGCTTCGGCGTTTCCAAGCTTCTCTCCAGTATCGGGATCTACCATGGCTTCGCCTTGGGCAACTATTTTGTAAACATCGCCCACGGCTATGTCTGAATAGTCGCCCATGTTTATTATTATTTGGTTCCCTATCACAGAAAGGACCTTTGCCGGATACGCTATGTCGGCAATGCGTGACGCTATTTTTTTTGCCATTAAACGCGAAATGTCATTTATTAGGGCGTCATTTAAATTTCCACTGCGTTGTGAATACGAAGGCAAATCTGCAATATCGCTGTTGGTTATGGTGAACTCGGCGCTCTCAACAAGCGCCCCGCTTGTGGAATCGTATAGCTTTGCAACTGCTCCGAAGCGCAATATGCGCTTTTGCGCCGTCTTGTCTATTGTCTCAAAGCGCGCCGTCTCTATGTAGTCTTGAAAATCCGTTATGGTAGTTTCAAGAACATACTTTGCACCAAGAGCTTTTCCGATCTTGGCGGCGCTCGCAGGGTCGACATTTCCGGAGGCGGAAAAGTCCTGCTCCTTCATTACACTCTTCCAATCGCTCCTTGCCACGACAGTAAACCTGCGAGTCTGCCCGAGCGCCGACACCAAGTGGGAATCCATAGACTGCAATACGCGCTCAAGCGCCTCTCCGCGCTTGAGCCCCGCAATGGCGTTGACTCCGTATACTCCGAGAGTGGCCTTATTTGTGCCAGACGGGACTCCCATCTGGGCAAATGCCAAGCCCGCTGTCAATGCATAGATAAAAATAGATATAGTCTTTTTCATGTGATATTCCCTATTTAACTATCGGTTGAGGAAGTATGCTTGTATTCTGCTGAATATTAATTGGCTCCTTTGTATCGGTTTTATAATCCACTTTGAATCCCGAACTCTTATATGCCTGCGCGATTCCCTTCAGCACCTCGATTTGGGCGTCGTTGAGCTTGTCTCCCGCCTTTAGGGATTCTAAAAATGCCCCGTCTTTTTTCCAGCGGTCGCGCGCCGATTCATTCATGCGCATATATACGGTTAAAGTATCCATGTTTTCGCATATATTGACCATTCGCTCATAGGGCTCCAAATCCGACCGCTCGAAACGCAAATTGTGTATGCCCTGCGAAATTTCACAAGCTCCCGAATCTGAAACTCCCGGCCCGGCATTGCCGGCAAGAATGCCGTCAACAAGCACGGTAACGCCTTCGGCCACTGCGGGGAAGCGCCTGTTTGCAACGCGATACTCGCCCTTTTCATTTACCTCAACTGCGGGAAAGACAATTCCCTCTATAATGCAGTTGAATTTTACCTTAACCTTCCGCGGCTTTATTGCAACAAGCGGCTTTTGCTTGTTTGATTTCGCAAGATCAGCAACTATGTTTGCAGCCGCAGAATCAACGAGCATATTGATTGTATCGGCATCGTTTACGGCAATGTCGGAAGTTTGGCGGAACGAATAATCGCCCGTTACTGTGCCTCCGGCAGCGCCCTCGCCGACTCCGCCGCCATAAAGGCTGTACGAGGTCCTCAATACCCTGCGCGTAGTGAGCGTATTTCCCATCGCGCCGCTGTACGCCCGCTTTTCCGAAGCCATCGACAATATGGAGGCGTCGAGCAAAAAATCTGCCCCGAGCATTTGCGCAACGCGCAGCATTGAAGCTTTGGAATAAATGTCGCCTTCATTATCGAAGCCTCCAAATTTACCAAGAGACACGAAAATGGAAGCCAATATTTGTTTTGCAAGAGACGCGTCAGCGGCGTTTCCGCTTTTTGAAGCCTTTTCGAGAGAGTCGATTACTACATTTTTCGACATCGCCGAAAAGCCCGCCGCATTAAGTTTGGCCGCAAGCGTCGCCTCCAGAGGAGCCACATACGCTCCGAGAGAATTGTCCGACGACGCATTGCGGGCAAAAACCGCCACAGTGGGAGTTGAAGACGCAAACGCGGAAATTGCTGCGAGCGCCGATGCGAGGCATATCATCGCTTTTTTCATCATATATCCTTATTTAAATGTATTATCGAAATAAAACGCGTTCAATCATGCGGGCAAGCCCGGGGAAATGCGCGAAAACACAAGTTGCGGGCAAATATTGCCGACCGCGTTAAAGTTTGTCCGAACACATTAGAAATTCAAGCAAATATGGAAATTGTTTTCCTATTTCTTCACTATCAGGCATACGCAGTGGGCTCCTATGCCTTCACGGCGTCCCTCCCACCCCATCTTTTCGTTTGTGGTTGCTTTTATTCCAACCTGCTCTGCGCTAACCCCGAGCGAATTTGCCAAAACTTCGCGCATGGCTCGGACGTACGGGAGTATGCGCGGTGCCTCGGCTATCAGCGTGGCGTCTATATTGCCGACTTTGTAGCCGAGTTTCCCTATTTCAAATACCGCCCGCTTAACTATCTCCTGAGAATCTATGTCCTTGCAGGAATCATCGGAAGGCGGAAAATAATGGCCTATGTCCGGCAGGGCTGCCGCGCCAAGAATTGAATCAGCCACGGCGTGGCTTAAGACGTCGGCATCGGAGTGCCCCAAAAGCCCCCCCTCTTTGCAAGGAATTTCCACGCCCCCCAATATGCAGCGCCTGCCCTGGGCAAAGCGGTGCACGTCGTAACCATGACCTATTCTAAATTCCAAACTCATTTTTTCCCTTTTTTCAGAAATTCTATGTACGCCAAATCTTCAGGAACGGTAATCTTGGGATTGGCAAATTCGTTCTCGACTATGCTTACTGCAATGCCCGCACTCGAAGCGGCCGCAACATCGTCTGTAAGTGCCAATTTCGCGCGCTTGGCTGCCTTGTAGGCCTTTAATATGGCTCCAGCCCTGAAAACTTGGGGAGTCTGCATGGCCCACAGCCTGCTCCTGTCCAGATCCTCCAATTCGCATTTTGAAAGTGAAAGCGACGCTTTTGAAAGCCTCTTCACTGTGTCTACAACGCGCGACGCCAAGACGGCGGCTCCGTCCCTGCGCGCTATTTCGCCGAGCCTTAGAATATTTTCAGCCCGCAGCATTGGACGGGCGCCGTCGTGTATAAAGGCCAGACCCTGCTTGTCCGACAAGGCCTCAAGTCCGTTTATTACGCTGTCTCCGCGCTCCTTTCCTCCGTATACATAAAATACCGACAGCTTCTTCGACGACTTTGGGAAATGACGCTTTATGGCAGATTTTATCTTCGACATCTGAGCGTCGTCCCTGCACACAAACACTATTTCCCCAACCGCCCCGCTGCGCAGAAAGGCCCTGAATGAGTGCAATATAACGGGCAAGCCGAAAAGCCGGACAAGCACCTTGTCACTTACGGCGCCCTTCATTCTACTGCCGCTACCTCCGGCTAAAAGTATTGCGCCGTCAGCCATTACAAATTCCCCTTTGCGGTTTCAAGTTCCAAAGCAATATTTTTGGCGGCCTCGGCCGGATTGCCTGATTTGAGAATAGGCCGGCCCACCACGATGAAAGAAGCCCCCGACAAAGCCGCCACCGCCGGCGTCATTACACGCTTTTGCTCGTCGGCGGAGCAGCCCTGCGGGCGAACTCCGGGAGTTACGAGCACCGTATCTGGAGGCAGCTCGCGCCTCAATACCGGGAGCTCCAAAGGCGAGCACACAAGCCCCTTCATTCCGCTGTCGCACGCCAGACGCGCAAGCAGTGACACCTGGCTTTCCGGGGAGCGCCCGACTCCAGTCTCGGCAAGGGCCTGCGCGTTTAGAGATGTCAACACCGTCACCCCCAACAGCAACATGTCAGGATTGGCGTCCCCTGCCGATTTGAGCGCACGCTCCATCATTTCCCGCCCGCCGCAAGTATGTATGGTGAGCATTGACACAGGCAAACCTTGAAGGCTATCCACCGCGCTTGCCACAGTGTTGGGAATATCGTGAAGCTTGAGGTCGAGAAATATCTTGAATCCCATGCCTGCAACTTCCCGAACAAAATCCGCCCCGTAACGCAAATACATTTGAAGCCCGATTTTCACCCACTCCAAGGAGCCCGACAAAGTATCGAGCATTTTCAGCGCAGACAGCCTTTCCGGAAGGTCCAGCGCCAAAATCAACTTGCAATCGTGTTTTGACATGGGGCCGATTGTATGCCATACTGCCGCAAAAATTCAAATTTATTATGCTGCCACCATTGAAAAAATGGCGGACATTTGACAATATAAAACTTTATAACGCACCAATGGACGAAAAAATATTCTCCCCCTGCAAAGTGAACCTCATGCTTGCAATCACCGGCAGGCGCAACGACGGGTTCCACAATTTGATAAGTTTGGTTGCCCCCACCGCTTTCGGAGACGAATTAGGCGTAAAAGAGCTTCCTAACGAAACGAAAGCCGATACGCTGTCGTGCAACCTCGATGGAGTTCCCCTCGACGCTTCAAATCTGGTAATCAAAGCCGCAAAACTTTTCAGAGAAGCCACCGGTGGAAACAATTTCTTCGCATTTGACCTTCATAAGAGGACTCCCTTCGGCGCAGGCCTCGGGGGCGGAAGCTCTAACGGGGCCGCCGCTTTGATTGCCATGAACAGGCTTTGCGGCAATCCGCTCGGAATAAGGGAACTTGAAATAATTGCGGCGGAGCTCGGGAGCGACTGCCCTTTGTTTCTCAAGGGAAATCCCGTAGTCATGCGCGGGCGCGGCGAACAGGTATTCGACTTGGGCGCGGAGGCCTCTGAATGCATTTCGCGCCTAAAGCTGCTCTTGTTCAAACCCTCGTTTTCAATAAGCACTGCTTGGGCATATTCGCAGATGAGGGAGAACCCACAATACTATGCCGACTCCGACGATGCGGAGGCGAGCTTGTCGGAATGGCTCGAAAATCCGTCCATATCGGGACTTCCTCTTTTTAACAATATGCAATTGCCAGCATTTAAAAAATATCCGGCGCTTGAAGCTGCAATATGCGAAATCAGGGAGCGCTTCGGAATACCGGCAATGATGAGCGGATCCGGCAGCGCCTGCTTTGCAATTATAAACGATATCGACGAAGAGTCCGTAGCAAAACTTGAAGGCTGCATTAAAGACATGTTCGGCAAAAGTTGCTTTATTGCGCGCGCATAAAAGCGGGCGATATTTTGAGCGAAATAAAGAAGCGCTTTTGCAACCATACTAAAAGTTGCGTAAAAAAGCCCCATTCTGCCTTCGATTCCGCCTTGAGCGCGCCGCTATGCATTGTATTTAAAAAAATCAGGCAAAGGTCGCGCTCCATGCGGGGCGCTGCGTCATTTTTCCGCTTTGGATCTGCGGCGAGCCTGGCTTTGCTTTATGTCGTTTTCGATTTCGTAAATGTCGAATGCGCCATGAAGGTCGTCGTCTTTTGGCTTTTTCGCCGTCGCGACCTTGTAGACGCACCACGCAAAAAATGCCAGAAAACCGCACACCGATATTAGAAAAGTAATCCAGCCTCCCACGGTCATTTTCCGCTCCTTCTCCCTTCTATTCCAATCTTGGCGTAGGTCTTAGACGTCGACAATATTGCCGCAAAAAATGCGAACACCGCAAAAATTATGGCCATGCTCATCCAAGCGACCATGTTAACCTGCCTGCCGTTCAAACCGAAGAGATCGCATATATATGGAGACAATGCCCCGTCTCCGAGCAGCCCGAAAACGTCCTTTGCCAGCCACAGTACAAACACCGCTATCAGGATTGACGGTGTGGCGTATTTAATCACATAACAATAGAATCCCGGAATTTTCACAACGGAGCCTTCGTTTGCCATTCCCACACCGCGCTCCGCGCCAAAATACCAGGCAAAAGAAACAGTCTGCACCATGGCAAATACGTACACCGCCACTTGCCCCATCCAGAAATCGAAAGTGTCCATGGCTTTCAAATCTTTTGAGAAGTAAACCACGAATCCCGATATGAAAAATGTTATAAAAAGCAGCAACAAAGTGGAGAAGTTGCGCCTCAATTTCATTGATTCCTCAATGAAAGCCATGCTCGGCTGAAGCATTGAAAGCGAACTTGTAACGGCGGCAAGAAACAAAAGGAAAAAGAAAAGGAAGCCGAAAACTTCGCCCAAGGGCATGGACGCAAAAAACAGCGGCAATACTTTAAAGCCCAAATCAAACAGGCTTATTCCCGCGCCTATTACGCCCGAAACGCCGAGAAAAGCCACCGCAGCAGGAACGGTTATCATGCCCCCGAGACAGACCTCGCAAAATTCGTTTGCGCTGCATGAAGTCAGCGCGCTTAAAACAATGTCGTCGCGCCTCTTCAGATAGCTGGCGTAAGTCATTATGGCTCCGAAGCCCACTGTCAGGCTAAAAAACACCTGCCCTGCGGCGGCTATCCAAATCGACGGATTGGAAAGCTGCTCCAACACGGAAAATTCCTTGAGCCTTAATTCGGGATATCCGCCCGAAAGGGCATTTTCCCCAACCCTTTTCCTCGCGCGCTCAATTTGCGATTCCCCAACTATGCGCTCTTTGAAAACCCACGGCGAATCCGCATCGGCGCGCTGCTGCAGCTCCACCTTTACGGGATTCCACATAAACCCCATTCCCAAATTTATCGAACGGTCGGGATTCCCTTCCGAAAGCACCCCCATTGCCATAATTCGCACAACTATGACCATGGCCAATACTATGAGTGTGGGCATTGCGTATTTGCAGAAAAATTCTATGCCGCGCGACACCCCCCTGTATATCATCCAAAAATTCAACAGAAAAGACACCGCAAAGAAAATGAGCACTTTGTCCATGCCAAGCGACATCGCAGCGCCGTTTTCGCCTGCGCCTATGAAATCGGAAAAAAACGCGCCGGACTCCGCGACATTGCTAAAATTTAAAGCTCCGGTGATAAAATTGTAGGCATATCCCAAACACCAAGCCTCTATGTAAATGTAATAGCAATAAACTATTATTGTCAGCAATACGCCCGATATTCCCACATACGCCATCTTCTTGCTGCCGCAGAAAACTCCGAGTATGCCTGGAGGGGAGTGAAATCCCTTAGAGCCTCCGTGCCTGCCCATAGTCCATTCGAGTATGGCTATCGGAACTCCAACGGCAAAAAACGACAATACATACGCTATCATGAAAGCCGCCCCGCCATACAGTGCCACCTGCCCCGGAAACTTCAGAAAGTTTCCAAGCCCGACGGCGCTTCCGGCAACCGCAAGAATAACCCCTATTTTAGAATTCCAGGCCTCGGCTTTCACTTCTTTAAAATTTTTCCAATTTCCCGTCGACAAGCGACACTATTCTGTCGGCTATGTCCAATATGCGGTTGTCGTGCGTTACCAGAACTACGGTAACGCCCAAATCCTTTGCCATTCGCCTTATTATTTCCACTATTTCCCTGCCGCTTCGCTGGTCGAGAGACGCCGTAGGCTCGTCGGCAAGCACGATTTTTGGCGCGCGTATAAGCGCTCTGGCAATGGCCACGCGCTGGCGTTGGCCGCCTGACAAGTGCGAAGGATACTTTTCTGCCTGATCGCAAATGCCGACTGTCTTTAAAGCCTCCAGCGCCCTTTCCTTTGAGCTGCGGGCGGTTGCGCTTTTATCGAAGGCCAGGGGCAACTGCACGTTTTGGACGACTTTTATGGAGTTTAACAAGTGGTGGCTTTGAAATATGAAGCCCATATTGCGCCGTATTTTCATAAGGCGCTTGGGAGAGGCTCCGTCGAGTCTTTCTCCTCCCACGCGTATAATCCCCTTTTGCAGTGTCAGCTGCGCACCTATTAGTTTTAGCAGGGTTGATTTTCCCGACCCGGAAGGCCCCATTATTATTACAATCTCGCCCTCGTTTAAATCCAAATCTATGCCGTGGAGAACCTCCTTATATCCGTCCCCCTCGGCATAAGAATGGTATAGGCCGCGCACAAAAATGAAGGCGTCAGAGTCTGTAATGTCTTCCTGCATTTTTATTATTCCCGCAAATAGAACACCTAAGAGCAAGTTTTGCGAGTTTTTTTTGCCGAACGCGGCGCGGCGGCCAAAGCTATTCCGCCTACAGCCTGCGACCGCCTATTCCGCGAAAACCGGCAATTCCAACGCCGCTATCAACGCGCGGCGCCCTTTCTAAGAATTGCCGGGGAAAATCGCCACCGCCACGAGCGCGCGGAGCCGGAGTTTTCCTAAAACGCGCCCGCCGCCGCGCGCTTTGCTTCCGAAGGAAATCAATTAAAGGGATCGGCCAAGTCTTCGGGAAGGGATTTCCTCAGCTCGTCGGCGCTCGGATACCTGGCTGGGAAGAATTCCATTAACATTTTCCGGAATTCCTCCTGAATTTTTACCTCGTCTTTTAGAAAAGGCGGAAAATATACGGAGCGAAATTCCGAAAAATCCTTTGAGAGAACGGCCCGCACCGAAGTCATCCAGGCGGAATAAGCCCTTGCAAAATCATTTCCGCTGCGTTTCAGGGCCAGGTCTATTGAAGCCTTGCGCGATTGCGTCAATTTCGCCAAATCCGGAAATATTTTAGCGGTTTCGCCGTCGCAATAGGCGGCAAATTTATTATCAGATATCAATCTGGCCAGCAGGTTGTTTTTTTCCGTAAAATCCTCAAGCTGCTTTAGAGATTTCGCCGCCTTTTCAGCATCGAATTTCACCATTGAAAATAAAGTCTTATCCAATGCCGCAAATCCCATCGGCACGACTTCCGGAATGGACACGAGCTTGGAGTATGCGCCGGCTACCGCCGAGTAATCGGCCAGTTTATTTTTTGACGACGTTGCCAGGCGCGTCAAATCGGAGAGCGGCATGAGCTTGGAATTGTGGAATACAGTGCCGCGGTCCTCGAATTTCATGCCTATGGCAAAGTTGTTTTCGGGATTTAAAACCAGCGACGCCTCGGAATACAGCGGTATGTTGTCGCTGGCATAAAATTCGAGAAACAGTTTCCCGGAACTCTTGGGGGTAACGTCCTTTGTGACTGCGCGCCCGAAAGAGTTCTCGCCAAGCAGCCTAAAAGAGTCGCTTCCAACGCGGACCGCGGAAACCGTGAGCGCCTTGCCCTCCGGCTCCGACGACGCATCAACCGGCAATAGCTTTGCCACCGGGAGCTTGCTTGAAATTTCAACAACCTTGGCCTTTATATTCTCACCGCCTCTCGAAAGATTTATATCCGAAAAGTTTCCCTTTATGGCGTTGGAAGAAACTATGAAATACTTGTCTTTGCCGTCGAAAACATAGAGGGCCCCGCGCCTCACGCCGCCGATTTCCGCAAAGTACAATGACTTTTCCAGAATTTCCTTTAGCTTCGGATCGAAAGCCCCGCCAAATTTCGCATTAGCGCTCGGATACCTGTTCCACAAAGCCGGCGGAAGTTTAGAGAATCCATTTCTAATTATATTGTCCAAATAGGCGTCTTGAGTCTGTGAGTCCGAGCTCTGTGACAATATGAATTCGCGCACGCCGTCGAGCTCCGGGGACAAATTTCTGTTTCTAAATCTCACACGCGCTCCGGCCGAGCGTTCAAAGGCCGAGCATGCCTCCGCCGGAGACTTCGGGAAGTCTTTCAGAAAAGTATTGTACAATGCCTTAAAATCGCCCTCCGGCAAAGTTTCTTGGAAACTTTTTACCCTGTAAAAATAATCCAGGAGAGTCGCCGCATAATCCGAGGCTTTGACAAGATCCTTTGGATGCATGGCTTTCGCGGCATCTATGAGCATTGCGCCCTCTTTACCGGTAAGAATGCCGTTGGATTTAACTGCATTGATGGATTTCAAGGCGTTCATTTGCGCGCTCACGTAGTCGAGCCTTTCGGCAGGGCTGTCGGGATAGAGCTCTTTAGCCTGGGCGCATATTTGCTTTACTTGGGCGTCTCCGCTTTCCGCCGCAAGTTCGCCCATAGCTTTGTCGGCCGCCGTTTCAGCCTTTATCCACCGCTTTTGCGCGGCTCTATCGCTTGGGTACAAGGCCCGAGCGCGCTCGTACAGAACTTTTTCCTCCTGGCTTTGCGGAACTATATAAGACAAAGCGTCAAAATAGTAGGCGGCGCCGGCGGCAATAACTATGAGTGCGAATATTAATGCTTTCATTTGTCTTTGGTTTTTTTTCGGTAAAATCCTTCAACAAAGTTGAAGCCTCCGCCGCCTCCGCCGCCGGACTGCTCAAGCTTTCTCTCGGCCGGGACGTAGGCTTCACCCCTTATGTTGGCAAAAAGATCCCTGTGTATGTACTCTTTTAAATCCGAGTTTTTCATGGCATCGTTCAGGCATAGAAGTATGTCGTTCCACAGTGCGTTCTGCTTAGCTGCCATATCCCTGTAAGGACGGTAAAAATCGCCGTATTGCAATATGCCCGAAGAATCCCATGCCAAGCGCCCCGCCAAAATCAGCTCTCTAATGTAGCTTGCATACTGCGAATAAAAAACACTCTTGTGCAATCGGGAACCGCTAAGAAAAGTCTTTTCGTATTTGCGCGCCGCCTTGGAAAAAATATCGGAATTGAAAACGCTCTGAAAGGAATTGTCGAACATGAACTTTTGGGCGTTCCAGATGATTGACGAGGCCTTGCCCAAAGCTTCTGACTGCAGCGCGTACTTGTCGGCTGAAAAAGCCCGCCATTTGCCCTTCTCTATCGACGACGGCACAAGCGCGCGAATCTCTACAAGTTTATCTACGCGCACAACTCCTATGTTTTTCTTAAATGCATCTATGCTCTTCGGCATTGCGTTTGCAGGGAAAACGTTAGTCAGCGGAGCCTCCAAGCCTCCGTTGGAAAGATAGCGCTCATAACAGTCTCTGGCGGCGTTCCCGTAAACCTCAAGCAAGGCAATAGGCTGCGCGGTTTTTGCGTCCAAGACGAGCCCGCCGTTTAAAGCCATGTATTTTATTGAATTCAACGCGGTTTCGTTAAAGCTTAATTTGTCTCCCGAGATGGACGCGCTAAGCACATTTACCACCCCGCGAGAATCAAAGTACGCAACCGCGCACTTTTGAGATTCCCCGTCCGAAGCTGATTTAAATTCCAGCGTTTCGCCTTCGCCCTCATCAGCCATTACTATGCAAAAAGACGAATCCTCCGATACAAAGACCTTGTCCATCGAAAATACTTTTCCGTCGACCTCAAAAGTTTTCTCCTTCAAATCCTCAAGGGCCTCAAAAGGGAATATATATACGCGCTTGCCGTTCATTCGCACAAAGAAGCCGGCGTACTTGGTCTTTCCGCACATTGAAACCGACATAGAAAACGCCTTTTTATAGCGCTCGATGGAAAAAGTATCCTTCTTTTGATTGATAGACTCCGCCTCCGAAGCCCCTTTCTTAAAGACGGACTCGAGCCTTGAATTCCGCTCCCTCTCCTGGGCTATAAAGTCGTCGGGGAATGACTCCTCTATGCCTTTTCTCAAATCCCCCAGCTGAATAGGAATGCTTTTTGAAAGATAATTGTGCCTTGCCAAGAACTGCGAATACAGAAACTTTTCAGTTCCCCGCGGATCGCGCGCAAGATTCGACATTACGCGCGCGGAAATTTTTTTAAAATCCTCGGGGCTCATTTGCCTCTTTATGGATTCTATTCTGCCGATGCAGGAAATTACATCGTCCATGCGCATGCATTGAGACTCGTAGTCTCCGCCGAACTCGGCCGACAGCGCAGTTGCAAGCGCGGCCGAGTCTTCGGGAGCCATGCCGCTTCCCCCGAGCTTTGAGGCGAAGTCTCGCGCGAACACCTCCTGCTTTTGAATATAGGATAAGCGCTTGTCGTAATCCCGCGGAAATTTTTTTGCGGCATCTTGGAGTATTGCCGACTTCGCGTTTCCATCCAATGCCGCGCACGACGAATCTATGAGCCGCAAAGCCGCAATCTGGCCTTTTCGCCAACGCTCCCGCCCGGACTTGTCGGTTGGGAATAACTCTTTTGAAATCGCGTCTATGTCTGCTATTCTCGCGTCCTTTTCCGCCGCTTTAAAAGAGCTTTCCGCACCAGAATAAAATTTTTCATAGCAGTACCACCCCCCTATGGCGGCGGCCAGCAAAACAAGCGTTGCAAACAGTTTCATATCACTTAGGCTTTATTATATATTGAGACTTTGAACTCGGCCCCATTTGAACTGGAGCGTTGTCTATATCGTTGTATCTTGTGCGCAAATCCAATGGCATGCTCGCCATAATGTCGTCGTCCCTTATAATCTCCGTAACATAGTCGTACATCGCTTTTCTCAAAGCCCTTTGATACTCCATCTCGTTTCTGTATATCGAATAAAATCGCCCGATGTTTTCGTATTCGTCCAACTTTCGCCTTAGGGCAAATTGAATTTCTATCATATAATTTCTGCAGTAGCGCTCAAAGTTCGCCCTGTCCAAGCGGTCGTTCAACAGCGGCTTGCGATAGCGCTCCACTATGGAGCTCAATCGCCTGGACCTTATTGCGTCTCCGAAGGAATTTCTGCGAAAGAACATCAGGAAATCGTTGTTATCATCGGTAAATCTCCGTAGCTCGTTCTTTTGAGACCTCAATTCTTCGGGCGTCATCGACTCCCAATTTTCAAAAGCCGTAAGGCGTATGAATCTTATCGAACTGCGCGGAGAATACTCCGTCTTCCGAGTCATGCCGTCAAACTCCCTGACAAATGAGGCAAAATCCGGTATCGACATCTTTTCATGCCCTATTATAGATCCGGTTTTTCCGCCCCAAGTTATCTGCCCGGGTTCGTATATCCTCATTGCCATGGATACAAGTTTCCCGCTGTCGGGATCTATAACCACGGAATTCTCCCCCGTGGATACAATATCGCTTATGTCCATAGACATCTTCTCGGCGTATCTATCCAAAGACTTCATGTATATTTTTCGCTTTACAGTGGGATCCTTCGGCGCCGCGAGATTTAAATAGCGCTCGTCCTCGGAATAAACGGAAACTCCCTCCCCCATAAAGCCCCCGTGCTTGGGAGCTATCATATACAAATTCTTGCCCACCAAATCAAAGCTCTCCTGGGGCGAAACCACGTCTATGGGCGAAAAACCTTCCGGCACCGAGTCAGGAATGGCGAGTATCAACGGAAATTCTTTTGACGCGAATATTTTTGAGCAGACTATCCTCCCGCGGCTGTTTGTAAAAGTCATGGGCAAATCCGACAAGAAATCTTTAGTGCACAATATTGCGACTTTCCCCTTAAGCCTCACAAGCACCGCGCAGTAAATCGTATCCTCCACGCTCCTCTTGGTAAACACCGAATCGCGAAATATAAGCTCGGCCTTGCGGCGCATCGGATTGTCGGGATTTGAATACTCGACCTTCGGCTTGTCGGAAATATCCGAAGACCGGGAAACAAGCTCCTCGTACTGTTTTACAAAATCCGACGGGTAGCGCTCCGACAATTCGCGCTTAATAGAGTCCAACTTGTCCGATGGCAATTTCGGATTTTTGTATGAGCGCAACTTGCGCCTGCATTCGCTCTGCGCCGCCAAGGCTGAATATACGCGGTTTGTATCGTTTCCAACCCGAGAGCACACATTTTTAAACATCTCTAAAAAAGTATCTGCAGGCATTTGGGAGCGCAAGCCCGCCGACCTGTTAAAGATGTCGTTCCAAGACTTCATTTGCGCGAACTGCGCAACATAATCCCCCGATCTTCCCTCTTGAGACATCGACAACACAAAATTGTAATATTCCGGCCCCATGTAGGTCTCCATTTCAACTATGCGCTTATATGCCTGTATTTGCGCTTCGAGAAACTTTAGACGCGATACATAGTCGTCGGGATACTCGTCCTCCGAAGCCTTTTTTATTTGCGCATAATTTTCAAGAGGTATGTCTGGCACTATGGATTCGGCGCGCGAATAGGCGTCAAGTTGCCGCTTTACCCACTCTTTGCCCGCAATTTCATTTCCGCCGAAGAATTTTTCTGCCGTGTTTTCGAGTTTAAAGACAACATCGTCCGGAGCTTTGGAGGGAGTTTCTTCTCTTTTTGCGTCGCATGCGGAAAGTATAATTGCCACAACAAATATTTGCAGAACGCGCAAAGCCATAACCAAATTTTCTTTCATATTCTTCTCGTCCTATGCTGTTAAATTATTTTGATGTTTTTTATATAAAGTCAAACGAATATAATGCAAAAAATAAAATATTAATTTCATTTAAACCCTTTTAACATAAGCATTGAGCGGATATTTATTGCAGCACGCACAATATTTACAATTAAGGCAAAATAGATTGCCAAATATTTGTTTTTTGCCCGCATAATTTTATGTCCGCCCTCCTTCGAAAAGACAATATAATATAGCGCACGCAGACTAAAAAAAATGATATCGCCCTGTAATGCGGAGCCATGGTCATGCAATGCCAAGCGGCCTTGCTATGTTCGCAAAAATGCGCTACCCAAAAATTCCGGGACTACTCTTGAGCGCTCAACATCAAAGAAAGCTTTGATGCCAAATCGCAAACGGCGCATAAAAGCTCGTCGCCGGTTTTGAGATTTTTTATCTTAACCGAATCAGCAGCAAGCTCGTCAACCCCCGCAATTACGGCGAATTTCGCCCCCAGAGCGTCGGCCTGCTTAAACTGCTTGCCAAATGACGAGTCCCTAAAAGAGTAATCGCAACGGAATCCCATCCGCCTCAACTCCGATATAAAAGCCAGCGCCCTTTCCCTAAGCCCCTGATTTCCCGGCGCAATAACCACATAGACATCAGGAGAATAATCTTCCGACGAACCCTTGTTTAGCGCATCCAAGAGATCGGAAACTGTCACGTCTCCCATTCCAAAGCCGACAGCCGGCATATCCTGGTAGCCGAGCTTTTTAACAAGCGCATCATATCTTCCGCCTCCGGCCAATGCGCGCCCGGTGCCTACAATTTGAAAGGCCTCGAAAACAAAACCCGTATAATATGCAAGTCCGCGGACAATTCCCATATCCACAGATATGAAATCGGAAATCCCCATGGACTTTAAAAGCCCCATTAGGCAGCGCCAGTCCGCTATGCGGTTTTCGACCGAATCGGCTATCTCGGCCGATTGAAATTCTCCGAATGCCGCAGCCATTTGCTCTATGGAGGATACTTTTATAAATTCGCCTATTTTTACGGATATGTCTTCTATATTTCCAGAAGCGGCCCCCAAAGCCTCCTTCAGCAGATCTTTAAAAGTGTCGGCAGAAACTTTGGCTATTTTGTCTATGGCTGAAAGCACCGGAATCAGCCTGTCGTCGGCGATGCCCAAATTCTTCAGGAAGAGCACCCACATTGTCCTGTCGCCAAGGCGCAATTTAAACTCGCCCGATCCGAGCCCCAAAGCCCTTAGCGACTCCACAAGCAATGCTATAATTTCCGCGTCGGCATTGACGGAATCCTCTCCGAGAATGTCGGCATTGAACTGGTAAAATGCGCGCAACCTTCCCTTTTGCTGGCGCTCGTAGCGATAATTTTCGCCTATTGCGAACCACTTTACCGGCCTGCGTATTCCGGCGGCCTTCGCGCCCACCATCCGAGCAAGAGACGGCGTCATTTCCGGACGCAGAGCCACGGCCCTGCCTCCCTTGTCCACAAACTCGAAAAGCTGCAATTTTATCTCCTCACCGCTCTTTTCGGTAAACAGCTCGAGCTGCTCGAGAACGGGAGGCTCAAACTCTGCAAAGCCGAAAGAGCGCGCCGCCGCGCGCCATTTCTTAAATATATAATTCTTTTTGGCGCAGTCTTCGGGATAAAATTCCCTAAAACCTGGGAGCGTCTTAAACATGGCACAAGGCTACTTTCTAGCCCTGCTGGCCTTGCTCTGCTCCACCTTTCCGAGATCGAGATTTTTCAGAGCGGCCTTGAGTTCCTTTCCGGCCTTAAATTTAACTATTGCGCGCTTGGGAATTACCACGTCGCGATCGGGCTTGGTGGGATTTCTGCCAACGCGCGGTTTGCGCACCTGCACTTCAAGCACTCCGAAATTTCTGAGTTCTACATTCCTGCCTTTTGAAAGTGAATTGCTTATTATATCCAAAACGCGCTGTACTATATCCTTTACGTCGTTCTGGAGGATATCGCCACGGCGGCACCCTTCATTGTTTTGATATATTTCCTGGACTATTTCTCTTTTTGTGAGGTTCTGCATAGCTGTGATATTTTTTTATCTTTTTTATTCTCCGCTTATAGCCCATTTCATTTACGCTTTCATTTGAATTGACCTCTTGAGCTCAATTCAGCTATAAAGTAGAGATTGAAGATTGTTTTACGCATCAAAATGTCAACAAAATTTATAATAAAATATTTTTTTAATCTTCTAATTGCAAAGACGCCAAAATATCTCATTTCAAAAAACTGCGGCCTACCAAAAATTTAAAATAAAAACAAAAATGAATTCAGACGAAACAGACAAAAAAAACAGCGAATCCGAAAACCGCCCGGAAAATCCGCTTGACGAGCTGAAAAAACAGCTCGACGGAATTTTTGGCGGAAAAAACATAAAATTTGAATTTGCTCCTGGAATAAATCCCTCGCAAGGCGAAAACACTGCCAAGGACGAAGACGAAAGCGAAGAAGTTCTGGAGCGCATAAGAAACTTTTCCATGAAGCCGCGCGAAATACGCGACTATCTAAACCGCTTCGTCATAAAGCAGGACGAGGCAAAAAAAGTGCTTTCGGTATCGATATGCGACCATTACAATCATGTGCGCAGATGCCTTGAGAATCCCGAATTAAAAGAGGCCGAATACGGCAAGCAAAACATTTTAATCTTAGGCCCGACGGGGGTTGGCAAGACCTACCTCATGCGTACAATAGCAAAGCTGATAGGCGTCCCCTTTGTCAAGGCCGACGCCACAAAATTTTCCGAGACTGGATATGTGGGCAGCGATGTCGAGGATCTCGTCAGGGACCTCGTAAAAACGGCAAACGGAAACGTAGATCTGGCGCAGTACGGAATTATCTACATAGACGAAATAGACAAGATTGCAGGGCGCGGAGACGCTGTCGGGCGCGATGTTTCCGGGCGGGGCGTGCAGATAAACCTCCTAAAACTCATGGAGGAATCAAACGTAAACGTGGTTAGCCCCCAGGATATGATGGGACAAATGCAACTTGCCATGAGCGCGCGGTCGGGTAAAAAACCCAAGCGCACAATAAATACCCGCCATATCCTGTTTATAGTCAGCGGCGCCTTCGACAAACTCGGGGAAAATATAGCCGAGCGCATGAATAAAAACCGCATAGGCTTTTCCGCCGACGCATCGGACTACGAAACAGACATCGATATATCCGACTATCTGAAATACGCCGAAACCAGCGACTTTATAAAATACGGTTTCGAAGCGGAGTTTATAGGGCGCCTTCCTGTTCGCGTAGCATGCGAAGCGCTTAAGAGCGACGACCTCGCCAATATATTGGTGTCGTCGGAGGGCTCAATATTAAGGCAATATACCGACGATTTTGCGGGATACGGAATAGACTTCTCTATAACCCCAGAGGCGGTGAGAAAAATAGCCGACCTCGCACACCGTGAAAAGACCGGCGCGCGCGGCCTGATGACCGTGCTTGAACGCACGCTCAGAAACTTTAAATTCGAGCTGCCTTCGTCGGGTATAAGCCGTTTTGAACTCGATACAGAAACGGTGGACAATCCCAAAGAAGCCCTAAAAAAGCTTCTCATTGAAAACGGAGACCTACGAAGAGATGCCATGCTTGCCGATATCGACGCCTTTTCGGCATCTTTTGAAAAATCCGAGGGCTTTAAGATGAATTTTGACGACGGGGCAAAAGAGGCCCTTTTGGAGAGGGCCATAGAGAGCGATAAGTCAATATCGTCGCTTTGCGCGGAGCTTTTTAAAGACTACAAGCACGGTTTGGCGATTGTATCGCGCAACACAGGGAAGAAATCCTTTTCCCTAAGCGCGGCGGCTGTCAAGAACCCCGACAAATTCATATCCGACATGGTGGTGGAATCGGTAAAAAAATGAAGCGAATGAAAGCGGATATTGGAGGAGAATCCGGCGACAAATACGCCAACCCCTATTCCCGGAAGCCGGAGGGCGTTAAAAACATGTTTGCGCGCGTTGCAAAAGTTTACGACCCTATAAACCGTGCCATGTGCTTTGGGCTCGACATATTGTGGAGAAAGAGGCTGGTGCGAACGCTGCTCCCACCCGAACGCAGAGAATGCGGAGCAAAAATCATAGACGTAGCCTGCGGCAGCGGCGACGTAAGCCTTGAAACGCTTATAGCATACCCCGCCGCTGAGGTTGTAGGGGTGGATTTCTGCCCTGAAATGCTGAATGCCGCCAAGAGAAAATTGTCGGGAAGCCCGCATTGCGCACGCGCAGAATTTATGGAGGCCGACTGCGAAAAGCTGCCTTTTGGCGGCGAAAGTTTCGACGGCGCAACGCTCGCATTCGGCTTTAGAAATTTTAACGACAGGCAAAAGTGCCTGCTTGAAATTTTCAGAGTGCTAAAGCCCGGGGCAGTCATGGCAATGCTTGAAGTTTCAAGGGGCAGCCCGCTTATCCGCCCCATTCAAAAGCTTTTCATGTGCGGATTTGTGCCGGCTGTTGCCCGCATGCTGGGCGGAGACTCCCGCGATTACAGCTATCTTGGCGAACGCGCTATGAGCTACCCTCCAAAAGCCGAAGTGGAATCCATGTTTGCCGAAGCCGGATTTTGCGGCATTAGAACCGAAAGCATGGGGTTTGGAATGGTTGCTATAACAAGCGCAAAAAAACCGTCCGGAGGCGGGGTGTCGTGAGCGCGCCGCGCAACAATGCCGATAGCCCGAATGTCGGGCACTCGGACAAATGCAGCCAGAATCTCTTTGGCCCCGAAGCCCCCTTAGTTGACATGCGGGACTTCCCCGGTTGGATAATATATGAGGACGGCAATTTCCTGGTTGTAAACAAACCCGGTTGGCTGGTTTGCCATCCGTCAAAAAACGGGCCGCTGTCGAGCCTGGCGGGAGCGGCGCGGGAATATCTCGGGAGCGACACTGTGCATTTGATAAGCCGGCTCGACAGAGAAACAAGCGGCATTGTAATTTTTGCAAAAAACAAAAATACCGCATCGACCGCGCAAAAGGCGCTTCAAAACGGCGGGCTTATTTCAAAGAAATACATAGCAATTCTCAGGGGGCGAATGCTTGGTACGCGCGCTGTTTCCCAGCCTCTGGCTGACGACAAGAAATCTATGGTGGCAATAAAGACCTGTTGCGCCGTGCAAAAATTGAGCGCAAAAAAGGCGTTCAGCCTTTTTATACCCCTTGCCTACTCGTCGGAGGGCCCGTACGAGCCCTGCACGCTTGTCAAAGTGGAAATAAAAACCGGGCGCAAGCACCAAATACGCGCCCACGCGCAGTGGATGGGGCACGAAATTGTCGGGGACAAGCTCTACGGCCCCGACGAGTCCTTTTATTTAAAATTCATAGAGGAGGGATTTACCTGCGAAATGGCCCGGTCTCTGCAAATGAAGCGCCAGGCCCTGCACGCCTACGAAAGCGATTTCAGCCGGGTATTTCCCGATATTCCAAAATTTAAGGCTCCGCTGCAATCAGACATGGTCGACTTCATGAAATCTCGCGGCATAATATGCGGCTATCTTTAGAAAGCCTAAACACGCGCTTTCCGCAAAGGCGCACCACCGCAAATCCGGCGGTCAAAATGAAAAGAAATAGGCTTGAGTATGCTACGCCATTTCTTAGGAATATTTACGCCCTTTATCAAATTTTACACTTTCACCGCTTGAGAGCATTCAACTTCACTAAAGACGAAAACCACATGAAAAACATTCTTCAGTTTCTAAGTGCAATATCCATATTTGCATGCTCGCAGACGCTCCTGTCGGAGGACTGGCAAAACGAATCCGTATTTGCAGTCAACAAGGAGCCGGCATCTGCGGCTCCCGCAATATATCCGGACGCAGAAGACGCCGAAAATGGAGGATTTGGAGACTACAACATGTCTCTGAACGGCGAATGGAAGTTTATGTATTTAGGCAATCCGAATAATTGCCCCCCGGATTTCTACAAGGAAGCATTCAACGACACTTCTTGGAACAATATAGAAGTGCCGTCGAATTGGGAGATGAAAGGATACGGCACACCTCTTTACACAAATGTAAAGTATCCATTTGCAGTAAATCCTCCGCGCGTAATGGACACTCCACCGAGCCATTTCACGAATTTCCCCGAAGATTCCAGAAACCCAACCGGCCTATACAGGACAAAATTTGAAATTCCGCGCCAATGGAGCGGCAATAGGATATTCGTCAATTTTGAGGGAGTTGCGAGCGCATTTTACCTCTGGGTAAACGGACAAAAAGTCGGATACTCTCAAGACAGCCGCACGCGCGCGCGCTTTGACATCACAAAATACGCCAGGCCCGGAAGCAATACCATAGCTTTGCAGGTGTTTAAATACAGCGATGGCTCGTATTTTGAGGACCAGGACTTTTGGCGTATGGCCGGTATATTCCGCGATGTAACATTGGAAATGAGGCCGCAGCTGTTTATTCGCGACATATTCAACAAAGCCACTCTCGCCGACTACTATTCGACGGGAAAGCTCTCGAGCCACATATTGCTGTCCAACCTCTCAAAGAATGCCGAATCTTTTAAGATTTCGGGAACTCTCATTTCTCCCTCGGACCAAATCCTATCAAATTCTGAAAGCTCGGCAAATATCGCTCCGGGAAAATCCGTCATTTGCGAGTGGAACTTCCCTGAGATAAAAAATGTTTTAGCCTGGAGCGCTGAGCGCCCGAATCTCTACAAACTCATAATAGAACTCGAAACCGGGGGCAAAAAATACTACTCGGCCATGGACGTCGGGTTCAGAAGCGTGGAGCGCAGAAACGGACAAATTCTTGTTAACGGCAGACCGGTATTGTTTAAGGGCGTCAACCGCCACGAACACAATCCTAAAAGCGGCCAGTATGTCGACGAAAAAACCACTCTCAAAGACTTGTCCGAAATGAAGAAATACAATATTAACGCCGTGCGGACAAGCCACTACCCGAACCATCCTCATTTTTACAAGCTATGCGACAGGCTCGGTTTTTATGTAATAGACGAGGCGAACATAGAGATGCACGAATTGGATAAAATGAAGCCGGAAGCGCATCCGTCGTCGGAGTCCAATTTAAACACATGGGGCGCCGCAATACTTGACAGAATAAAGAACATGGTGGAGCGCGACAAAAACCACCCGTGCGTAATATTCTGGTCTCTCGGGAACGAGACTAAGGACGGCCCCGCATTCAAGAGGGCCGCCGAATGGATACGCAAACGCGACCCCTCAAGGATGGTGCATTTCGACAGAAATTCTAAATTCGACTATGTTGACCTCGATTCGAGAATGTACATGTCGCCCGACAAGGTAAAATCTACCCTCACGGCCAATCTAAAAAAGCCGGCTCAACAGCGCCTTCCTGTAATACTGTGCGAATACGCCCACGCTATGGGAAATAGCGGCGGCTGCCTTTCAGATTACTGGAATCTGGTCAGAGAACAGGAGCTCTTTCAGGGCGGGTTTATTTGGGATTGGAAAGACCAGGGGCTACTTCGCAACGGCGAACCCCGCGTGGAAGTTTTCGACGCCGCGCGCGCCGACCGCAAGATAGCGGTATTTCCGAACGTTGCAACCAAGCGCGTTATGAAAAACGCATCAGCCGTAGCATATCCGGGGGTATTCGATTCCCCCCTCGACGAATTTGCCATCTCCGTAACACTGAACTCCGACGGTTTTGCTCCGCGCCTTAACTTTAACGAGGGCCCCGCTAAAATAGACGGTCGGGACAAGCCCGAAGTTGCGCAGGAAAGCGAGACAATAGCAGAAGAATCGGGCGTATTCTCCCTGAAATTCCACGACGGCCGAAAGATTGTATCCTTTGCCGTATGGAACGGGAACGCATGGGAACATGTTGAAGCGGAAGGCGACTTTGCCTCAAAAAAATCAATGGAGATAGGCGCGGACGCCGACAAAACTGCCATAAGAATTTATTTGGACAAAAAATTGTTGGCGGAAAAGAAATACGAATCGCACTCAAACTTCGCCTCAAACTCTCCCCTTGTCCTTGGCAAAAAGACCAGAATACCAACAAAGCCCCAATATATTAACGGCGCCATAGAAAAAGTGGTATTTTTCAATAAGACCTACGACAGGCTCGCTCTCGCCGACAAGATATGCGACATAGACTTTGCCGATTTCAAACAGGAGCCTTCTGGAAAAAAATTCTTTGCATACGGAGGTAATTTTGCGGACAACCCCAATGACGGCTCCTTCTGCTTCAACGGCATAGTGGGCCCGGACATGCTCCCGAGCCCGCAGGCGTGGGAAGTAAAAAAGCAATATCAGAATATCCACACAAAACTCGACTCTTTTATAGACGGCCGCGCAAAAATATCGGTGTTCAACGAAAATTTCTTTGCCGACACATCGGACACGGAAAGCTCATGGAAAGTGTCGCGAAACGGCCGCGAGATAGCCTCGGGCACCGTTGAACTACCGGCCATTGCCCCTCGGAAAACCGCAAAGGCCACAATAGATTTAAGAGACGCCGACATGTCGGAGGCTGGCGTTTACACTCTCGATATTTCGCACAGATTAAAGGGCGCCACGCCTGCGCTTCCCGAAGGCTACGAAATTGCCTACGACCAATTTGTCTTAAAGGGCAAATACGAGCCTGCCAACAGATCGGAAATAGGCAAATTAAGCATCTCCGAATCTGGAGACACTTTAAAGGTATACAACAATAAATTTAGCGTAGTATTCGACAGGCGCACAGGATTCCCAATAAAGTATGCATACGGCTCAAATGCGCTCATTGAAGGCGGAATGCGCCTAAATTTCTGGAGGCCGCTCACAAACAACGACCGCGGGGCAAAATTCCACGACAAGCTTTCCGTATGGGAAAGCGCCGGCGAAAGAACGTCTCTCACGGACTTTTCAATAGAGCGCGCCGCGCGCGACGGCGGCCCAATTACAATAAGCGCAAATTATGCAATTCCCGCAAAGGATTCCAATGCCCGCATTAGCTACAAAATATATCCCGACGCCTCTATGGAAATATCGGGCACTGTGGCAATCGCCCCTTCGACCCCTATGCTTCCGCGGGTGTCGCTCCAATTTAAGATACCGAAGAAACTCGATACGCGGACGTGGTTTGGAATGGGGCCGTGGGAAAACTATTCTGATAGGAAATCGGCGGCGAAGCTCGGGCTATACAGCGCAAAAATAAAGGATGCATTCTTTGCCTACGGCGATCCTCAGGAAAGTTCAAACGCGGTTGAAACCCGCTTCTTGGAGCTTTCCGGAGAGGATTCCGGCGCTTCCCTGGTAGTGGAGTCCGACGACTCCTCCGCATTTGAATTTTCCGCATATCCATGCCTGCCCGAAGACATATCGCAGGCGTCGCACCAACACCAGCTGCCTGAGCGGGACTTTAACGTGATAAACATAGCCTCCGCAAATATGGGCGTAGGCGGAGTCAACTCGTGGGGAGCCGCTCCCGGAACCGAGGCAAGATTGGAGCCGGGGAAAAACTACCATTTTAAATTTACCCTTTACGGAGCTCCAAAGAAGTCGGGGTTTATGAGATCTCTTTACGATTGGATGTTCTGATATGACAAAAAAGCAGAAGGCCTCCATAGTCATGGAAGAGCTGCAAAAGCTCTATCCAAATCCTTCCATTCCCCTAAAAAAGCGGAATGTTTTCACATTTTTAATAGCGGTTCTGCTGTCGGCGCAATGTACCGACAAGCGGGTTAACGAAGTAACCCCAGCCCTCTTTAATCTTGCCGATTCTCCCGAGAAAATGTCCAAGCTCCCGCTGGCAAAAATCAGGGCGATAATACGCCCGTGCGGCCTATCTGAAAATAAGTCAAAGAACATAAAGGCGCTCTCAAAAATACTCTGCGAAAAATTCGGGGGGAAAGTGCCGTCAACATTTGAAGATTTGGAATCTCTTCCCGGCGTAGGGCACAAGACGGCGTCTGTTTTAATGCAACAAGCTTTCGGCATACCGGCATTTCCCGTAGACACCCACATTCACAGGCTTGCGGCCCGCTGGGGATTGTCGTCGGGCAAAAGCGTCGAGACTACTGAAGCCGACCTAAAAAGGCTCTTCCCGAAGGAAAAATGGGCCGATTTGCACCTTCAGATAATCTACTACGGGCGCGAACATTGCAAAGCCCACACATGCAAAAGCCCCGATAATTTTTGCGGGCTCTGCAAAAAATTGCGTTCAAAATGGCGCGCATAACAGTCATAACTGGCCCCACATGCTGCGGGAAAAGCGAAGCCGCGCTAAAGTACGCGCTTGAAAACGATGCCGAAATAATATCGTGCGACAGCGTGCAAGTTTACCGCGGCATGGACATAGGATCCGCCAAACCCGACAAAGCGGACTTGGCGGCCGCAAGGCACCACCTCATAGACGTCGCGGAGCCAAAAGACGGATTCGATGTGGCCAAATATTCCGAACTGGCGCGAAAAGCCCTTCTGGAAATATTGGGCAGGGGCAAAAAAGCCGTGGTGTGCGGGGGAAGCGGATTCTATTTAAAAGCCTGGTTCGGCCCTGTTGCCGACAATATAGCCATACCGGACAATATCAAGAAGATGGCCGAAGACATCGAAGCGCGCGGGGGCGCGGAAGCCCTGTCGGAAGCCTTGACGAGGCTGGATCCCGACGCGGGGAAATGCATAGACTTAAACAATCCAAGGCGCACAAGAAAAGCCTTAGAGCGCTGTTTGGCCAGCGGGAAAAGTGTCGGGGAACTGCGGGACAGCTTCCTAAAGATGCCATCGCCTATCGGAGACTTTGAAAAGGATCTCGTGATATTGGATCTGCCCGATGCGGAGCTGCGCTTAAGGATAGAATCCCGAGCGCGCGCCATGATAAAAGCGGGGCTTATAGAGGAAACAAAAAATCTGATACGCCGGGGCTTAAAGCAAAACCCCTCCGCGGCAGCTTCAGTGGGTTACCGCGAAACAATATCATGGATAGAGCGCGGAGAAACGGACAAAAAAATTTTAGCTGACGAAATAGCAAAAAACACTTTCGCCCTGGTTAAGAAACAGCGCAAATACTTTAAAAGCTTTCTCCCCGCTGATTATCCGCGCAGAAATTCTTTGTGATTTTTTGCCATACCAAATCCATGGCTTATGCCGCCGACCGGCCCAAAATAAAAGAGCTGCAGCGCGGAAATTGTTTGGCATTGAAAGCTTGCTATTTTGAGATTTTGCCCAGCAGTATCTTTACGCATTCATCTGGGGTCTTAGCGTTTTTACAGGCATTCTCCATTGGGCATACGCCCGTTCCCTTCCTGTTTTTTATATACGGCACAATCGAAGAGTAGGATACCCCAATCCTTGCCGACTTCAACATTTTCAACGCGGGCTTGCTTATAACTTTAGCGTAAAGCTCCGATATCCCGCCTTTGACAAGTATGGAAGCAGCAGCGCGCCCCACAATCTTGTCGGCCACAAGGGCGCCTTTTAAAAGGCGCTTCCTGTTAGAGTAAACATCGAGCAAATCCGCTATGCCGGAACGTTCAAATGCGTAAATTTCCCCGTTGCCTATCACGCATGAATATTTGCCGCCGTCGAATTTCGCCCTGACGTCCCCCATGAGGACGGACCCCTTTTTAAGGTTTCGCACATAAGAATCTATGCGCCTCAATTCGCGCGGTATGTCAATGCGTTGCGGGCAGTGCGGGGAGCATTGGTCGCAGCCGGTGCATTGGCTGGCTTGCCTGAGTTTCGGCACGGAGCGATCGTAGCCAACCAAGTAGGCGCGCCTGCAGCGCGCGTAGTTTTCGGCCAATCTGCTTTCCGGAACGGAACGCTCGTTCACGCACTTGTTGTAATGCAAAAGAATTGACGGAATATCGATGCCGTATGGACAAGGCATGCAGTATTTGCAATCGTTGCAGGGTATGGTTGCAAAGCTAAGCATGGTTTCCGCAGCGCGCTCAAGAAAGTCAAATTCATCAGGCGAAAGCTCCCTCAGCGGGGAATAAGTCCTAATGTTATCTATGAGGTGCTCCATTTTAACCATTCCGCTTAAGACCGTCAACACTCTCGGGAAGCTCCCTGCGAAGCGAAAGGCCCACGACGCCACGGAGCTGTCGGGCGCGCGCCTCTTAAATTCGGGGACAAGCGTGTGGGGAATGCTTGACAGCCTGCCGCCCAGCAGCGGCTCCATGATGATTGCGGGTATTTTTCGCTTATCCAGCTCTCCATAGAGATACTCCGCGTTCGTATTGCGCTCGTTTATCTCTTTCGCGTGTTTCCAATCGAGATAATTCAACTGTATCTGAACAAAGTCCCACTTGTAAAAATCGTGGCGCGACAACAGATAATCAAATACGCGCACGTCGCCGTGATAGGAAAAGCCGAGGTTGCGAATGCGCCCGGACTCCCTTTCGGAAAGCAGGAAATCCAAAACGCCGTTGTCTATGTAGCGCGAATTCAACTCCCCCATTCCGCTGCCCAAACCTACGCAATGAAGAAGCATGTAGTCTATATAATCCACTTTCAATGCCTTAAATGAATTATTGTACATCTTCAACGCCCCGTCCCTGCTCCATGTGCTGCGGTCGAAATTCGACAGCTTCGTTGCAATAAAATACTTTTCCCTCTGGTGCCTTGAAAGCGCTATTCCAGTAACCTCCTCCGATTTTCCCTGGCAGTACACGGGCGAAGTGTCAAAATAGTTTACGCCGTGCGCAATGGCATAATCAACAAGCTCGTTCACGGCATTTTGGTCTATCTGGCTGTTGCCCTCCCTTGCGCTTCGGCCGTCGAGAGTCGGCCAGCGCATGCAGCCGAAGCCCAGCAGGGAAACCTTTTCTCCGGTCTTCGGATTTACCCGCATAGCCATGTCGCCGAATTCGGGTTTTGAAGCTTTGCGCGAACAGGCAAATACAGGCGCCGATGCGGCCCCGAGGGATAATTTTTTTAAAAAGTCTCTGCGCCCTACTTTTTGAGATTTGTCCATATAAAACAGCCTCCTCTATTATATTGCGTTGTGAACGGTATTGCCCTCCACGTATATTGCGGCAATAGGACGCGCCGGGCACAAATTTTCGCAGGCGCCGCAACCTATGCATATGGCCTCGTCAACCACGGGGACCTTTAGGGACTTTATGTCCTCCGGATTTTTTAATACCATGTCTATTGCCCCCGTCGGGCACTGGCGAAAACAATTGTCGCACTGCACATTGTCCGTATTTACCACGCATCTTGAAGCTTCATATTTTGCCCTGCCTATTTGAGTGGAGGCTTTCTCGGCAGCGCTTATGGGCAATATGGCTCCGGCCGGGCACACCTTTGAGCACTCCGTGCATTCCACAGAGCAATACCCGCGTTCATAGCTGATTTCCGGACGCATGAAACTCTCAGCCGAAGACGACGGCATCAAGACCCCCGAAGGACACGCCGACACGCAAAGCTGGCATGCCGTGCATTTTTCCTGCATATTCGCCAAACTTCCCGCCCCCGGCGGGACTATTTTAAATTGCCGCTCCGGCCTTGCGCGCGGTTTTATGGGAGCCAGACCGCCGTCGGTTTTAATTTCTTGCGCCCCGGCCGCCGAAGCTCCGAACATAATAAACAGCAAAGCGAAAAAATTTCTGCGTCCGCCCGATCTCTTTAGGGAAAGAGTTCCGGAGCTTCCACCTAAAATTGCGCCCGAAGTCCGGCCGCCCCTATCATCTTCTGTTGCCCGCCGCCGGCTCTTTGCGAATGTGTAGGATATAGCCTTATTGCGGCAATTTTGAATGCAATCAAAGCACATCACGCAACGGTCGTAATCTATCCTGTGCTCTTTGGCGTCTATGCACTGCCCCTTGCAGTTTCTGGAGCACAAAGTGCACGAATTGCATTTTGACAGGTCTATTACGGGTTTGAGCAGGGAATATTTTGCCAGGAATCCAAGCACTGTTCCCACGGGGCACACAATATTGCAATATGAGCGCCCGCCCTTCCACGCCATGATTGCAACTATCGCAAGGCTTGCAAGGGCCACAAGAAATATTCCCGCGCCGTAAAAACGCACGTCGCTTGTGTGGAAGGCGTAATTGCCGAAGCATTCCGACATCATTGCGAGAGCGTTGTTTCCCAAAGCCCATACGGGCGCAAAAACATTGGACGCTATCCTTCCATAGGCGCTGTAGGGAGCAATTAATGCCCCAAATGAAAGCGCGCCGGCAAAAACTGAAATTAGGAACAGCGTCAAAAATAAAACGCGAAGATAGCTTTTCCCGGGAGCGTACGAAAAGCGGTTCAGATTTCGCATTCCTGCAATTCGCGAAATGATATCCTGAAGCACTCCCAATGGGCAAACAACAGAGCAATATATGCGGCCAAAAACAATAGTGGCAGCTGTAAGCAGCGCTACAACTGCGAAATTTGCCGCAAAAAACGCCGGCAAAAACTGTATTTTTGCCGCCCACGAGAACATTTCCGGCGCAATTCCGCTAAAATCAACAAACAGAAAAGTTATTGCCGCAAAAAGCAGCACAGCCATGAGAATTCTTATTTTGCGCAACATAATAATTTATTCTTTTAATTGCTCTTGCCTGCATCTTTGCATAAACAAAAATGACAATCTCTTTTGAAAGGTTTTCCTAATATTGGCATATAGTACTGTTTTGATTATTCGCTATTATACAAAAAACTATTCTCTGTAAATGTTCAATTCTGCAAAAAAATTGCCAATTTTACACGCACAGGGCATGCGCGCGACAATGCAATCGGCCGCACCTCTACTTTGTTAAACAATATGATTGACTGCAACGCAAACAGCGGGGATTAGTTTGGGAATATGGCTTGGATATATCTGTTAATTGCCGGAATATTTGAAATAGGTTGGCCGCTCGGGTTAAAGTTGGCCCACAACTCAGACATCAAATTATTTTGGATTTTATTCGCCGTAATTGCCATGGCATTAAGCGGCTTTCTGCTATATCTCGCCCAAAGAGACATTCCAATAGGCATCGCATACATTGTATGGACTTCAATAGGCGCGGTTGGAACTTTTATAGTTGGGGTCGCGGCATTTGGAGACGTTCTGAGCCTTGCCAAAACATTTGCCGTGCTATTGATACTTTCCGGCGTTGCCATATTAAAACTGTCTCACTGAAGCTCCTTGGCTCATAGATGGAAATTCCGGAAAATAAAAAAGCTCCGGGCAATACCCGAAGCTTTTGAATTTTGCCATATACTCCGCGGATCCGCTTCCCAAGATCCGCAGGCATATATAACCATCTATTTAAAATACCTGTTCAGAAGCCCCTGGAAAGCGGAGCCGTGGCGGGCTTCATCTTTGCACATTTCGTGCACGGTGTCGTGAACGGCATCGTAGCCGAGCTCCTTGGCGCGCTTAGCCAAAGCGAGTTTTCCGGCGGTGGCGCCGTGTTCGGCTTCAACCCTCACGGTCAAGTTTTTCTTTGTGTCCGCATCAACGCATTCCCCCAGCAACTCCGCAAATTTGGCCGCATGCTCCGCCTCTTCAAAAGCTATGCGCCTATACGCTTCGGCAACCTCGGGATAGCCTTCCCGGTCCGCCTGGCGGCTCATTGCCAGATACATTCCAACTTCGGTGCACTCTCCGGTGAAATTGGCGCGAAGCCCATCTACGATTTCGGCGTCAAGCCCTTTGGCAACGCCGATTTTGTGCTCGTCGGCCCATGACAGCTTCGACGAATCGTCCCTGTAGACGAATTTGGATTTCGGCGCCTTGCACTGGGGGCAAAACTCCGGTACATTGTCGGCGTCCATTACATAGCCGCATACTGAACATACTACTTTTTTCATATTATGATTCCTTTGTTTTTTTGTTTACACAATTGCAAATCTTTCGGGAGGCGGAAACTTTCGTGCCAGAAAAGCATCTTATAAATTCTGTCCTCACCCGTTTTAACAGCTCCCCAAATATACAATCCCCGCCCGAACAATACGACTCGCCCATCAGGCAGTCATTGAATTCTGTATCTCCTTCAAGAACCCTGTAAACGTCCATTAAAGTCGACTCCCTCTGTTTGGGTGTCAACCAGAACCCACCTTTGGGCCCCTTTTCCGCCGACACCAAGTTTGCCACAACAAGCTTGCGCATGACCTTGGAGAGATGGTGCCCCGACACCTTCAATTCTCCGGCTATTTCAGAAGCCGTCATCTTGCCGCCGCGCGCTGACAGCACCCTCATCGAATGAATCCCCAGGTTCACGGCTTCGGATATGTTTAAGAGTTTGCAGGACATAATTTTTATAGTATAATAGTACCATAATACTATAATTTAAAACGCGGCAAGCTTTTTTTTATTTTTTTTGAAAAAAAATAAAAAAAGCTGCCCTGCGCTGGAAATTTGCGCAAAGCGCACAAAATAAAAGCGCCTTCCGGCAACGGGAAATTGCCATTGCCGCTTTAATTCGCAATGTGAAAGCGCCCTTTCCCAATGGGAATAAGGGCGCTTCAAAATAGGATCAAAAGCTCTAATCAATTTTCCTTGGGCTTTTCTGCCCGCATTTGCCTTATATGGTTCATCACGGCTTCATCGCCCTTGAAGTAGGCATCTGATGGAACCCTGTGGCGTGATTCCTCCACAACGTTGACATGCTTTCTGCCCTTTATGTTGTTAAATGCGGCAAAACATGAAGTCGGCGCGCAGACATCGTCGGCGAGGTCAACATTGAAATA
>CALXOC010000006.1 GCA_944389915.1 uncultured Opitutales bacterium
CGCTGCTTTAACTCGTATGTGCTTGAGTGCACGCCCCCCTTATTATCGGTTATCACAACCGTTGCGGGCGAAAAGGGATTCTCGGAATTATCCGCGGCATACAGCCACGCAGATGCCAGCGTTAGCAATAAAAATAGATAGTTTTTCATATATAGACCAATAGTATAATTTTAATATAAACGATAAAATTGAGTTGAAGTCTTATAGACTAAAAAAAAAATAAACAGCGTCAACAATATTTTGAGGGCTATCTGCCCCAATACATGCCGCAAGTACTCTGTACGCGAAGCCAAAACAAAAAAGCGGATAATTCATATCCGCTTTTTATTACAGCAAAGTATGTAGGCTGCCTAAAATTATGCTCCGGTAAGCTTATCGTAGGCGGTTGAATAGCATTTTATAGTATTTGCAACAACCTCCGGCGGCAAAACCGGCCCCGGATACGTCTTATCCCAATCAAGAGTCTCGAGCCAATCCCTCACATATTGCTTATCGTAAGAGGGCTGGGATTTGCCTATTTCATATTTATCGGCCGGCCAGTAGCGGGAAGAGTCCGGAGTCAGGACTTCATCAATCAAATAGATTTTGCCGGAGTTGTCCGTGCCGAATTCAAATTTAGTGTCCGCCAAAATAATGCCGCACTCTCCGGCTCTCTTTGCGCCCATTTCATAGAGCTTAAGGCTTGCATTTCTTATTTGCCCAAAGATTTCGCTCCCCAAAATTTTTGAGCATTCATCGTTTGTTATAGGCATGTCATGCCCTTCCGCAGCCTTTGTTGTGGGGGTAAAGAGCGCCTCAGGAAGTTTTTGGCTTTCCTTCATTCCTTCAGGGAGCGTGAAATCGAAAAGTTTGCCAGTTTGCTTATATTCCTTCCAACCGCTTCCGGCAAGATAGCCGCGAACTATAGCCTCTATGGGCATGGGCTTGAGGTTTTTTACTATTATCGAGCGCCCAATTAGTACTGGCCTGTCCTTTAAAAGTTCGCTTACACGTTCGGCATGGTTTTGAACCAAGTGCGTGGGCATTATTTTTGCGGCCTGTTCAAACCACCACAAACTTATTTGGGTAAGTAGAATTCCTTTTCCTGGAATTCCGTTCGGCATAACGACATCAAAAGCCGATATTCGGTCTGTTGCTATTATTAAAAGTTCGTCTCCAAGATCGAAGTTTTCGCGAACCTTCCCTTTTGAAAGCATTTTAAAGGGCAGGCCTTCGACGCTCATAAGAGATTCCGATGGCAAATTAAGTTTCATTTTAGTATTACACAAAAAACACCCGCATAAGGCAAGCAAAAGTTATTTGCGCAAAACAGGGGATTAAATTCGGAACATAGGCAAAACTGCGAACTAAAACCTAATAAGGTATTTTTTGAGTTCCTTTCTCTGGTCGCGTGTATATGAATGTATTTTAAAGAAAAGCGCCAAAGCCCAAAGGGCGATAAATCCTATAAAAAACAGAGAAGTCGATTTTATTTCTAAAAGGCCGGCAGGCTTCGGCGAAACAATGTCCAAAATTATCATATGCGCTGCCGCAACAAAAAGAGTGAATATCGACGCCAATACCAAGCCAAAATCAAAAAAGCTGTAGCGGTTGAGAATATGTCCGACTTTCGGCTTTATATGCTGCCCGAAGTAGCTCAAATATGCGAAGGGCCCCACAAGTATCAAATCGATGAAAAAAATGGCTATAGATACCGCCATTTTGTAACTTCGCAGCACGGTTTCGCGCATAGACTCGCTCCACTCTGGAAACTCGCCCGCAACAAGACGCATTTCCGAATCGGAAATCATATTCAGATATCCGAGCGTTGCAAAAGATAGCAGCGCAAATACCACGAAAATTCTTCGCGATACCCCCTTGCTTTCTCTCGACTGATGGCGCCTGAACATTGGCAATTACTGCAATAGCGATTCCGCCAAGCCAATGTCTTTAAACGACATTACCATGACGGGCTTTTTATCAAAAGGCCGCGTAAGAGCGTACATATATTCTATATTTAGCCCCGCCTCCGAGGTTTTTTCCAATATTTTTAAAAGCGCCCCCGGCTTATCGTCTACCTCCACGGCCAAAACCTCGATTTCCTTTGCAAAAAAACCGCCCGACTTTAAGGCCGCAGTTGCTTCGTCCGGTTTATCGACAATCGCGCGGAGTATTCCGTAGTCTTTGGTTTCCGCTATTGTGATTGTCTCCAGATTCACACCCGCATCGGCTATTAGTCTGCATACCTTTTCCAACTGTCCCTGGCAGTTTTCGAGAAACACCGATAATTGCTTTAGTCTCATAACGCACACTCCTATATTTTTCTGTTGTCGATAACGCGCTTTGCCTTGCCATCAGACCTCGGCAGCTTATTGGGCTGAACAATGCGCACGTCTATTCTGATATTTACTATGTTGAATATCGAAGCCTGTATCTTTTTTCTAAGCGTATCGAGAGCCGCAACGCTGTCGCTGTAGCACTGGCTTTGAACTTCGACCTCTACGGTAACCGTGTCCAAATCTTTTTCGCGCTCGAGTATTATCCTGTAATTCGGAGTACATTCTTCCACCCTCATTAGAGCAACCTCTATCTGCGATGGGAAGACGTTTACGCCGCGTATTATGAACATGTCGTCGCTTCTTCTGCCTATGCGCCTTATCCTGCGCATAGTACGCCCGCATTTGCAGGGGACCGGAATAATGGAAGTTATATCGTGCGTCCGGTAGCGCAATATTGGCATGGCGCGCTTTGCAAGTGTTGTTATTACAAGCTCCCCTTCTTCGCCGTCGGGCAAGACCTCGCCCGTGTCGGGATCGACTATCTCGGGATAAAAATTATCCTCAAATATGTGCAATCCGTTTTGTTCGCAGCACTCTCCGCCCACGCCGGGCCCGGCAATTTCCGACAATCCGTATATGTCGAAAGCCTTTATGTTCGTGTTTTTTTGCATGAACATGCGCATTTGTTCCGACCACGGCTCCGCCCCGAACACCCCGAATCTCAAGGGCAACTTTTTCATATCCACCCCGTACTTTTGAGACTCCTCTATCATATGTATAAAATAGCTCGGCGTGCACGCTATAGCGGTAGTGCCGAAGTCCCTCATTATCATCAACTGGCGCTCGGTGTTTCCGCCCGATGCCGGAATTACCGTGCAACCGAGCATTTCCGAACCCCCGTGCAATCCCATGCCGCCGGTAAACAGGCCGTAACCGTAACACACTTGCATGAAGTCGCCGCGGCGTATGCCGTACATGAGCAGGCAGCGCATGACCGACTCGTGCCAAACTCTCATGTCCTCTTCGGTGTAACCGACCACAATAGGCTTGCCCGTGGTTCCGCTCGAGGCGTGCAAGCGCACTATTTCGCTGGAATCAACCGCAAACAGGCCGTAGGGATATGTATCGCGCAGATCGCTCTTTTGGGTAAAGGGCAGCTTTGAAATATCGTCAATGCTTTTGATATCCGAAGGTTTGACGCCCATTTCATCCATGCGGCTCTTATGCAAGGGCACTTTATATGCCAATTTCACCAATTCAACCAACCTTTGCGACTGAAGGTCCCTCAGCTGCTCGCGCGGCAGAAAATCCGCAGCGCTTGCGGGGTGGAAATTTCCGTTTAAATCGTTCCAATTTTGTGCCATAATTATTTTGCCATGGAGTTTCTGCCCAAAAGAAAAGCGTCTTCGTTGGCGGCATGCAGCTTCTGGGGAAAGAATTTTTTAATAGTTTCAAGCCAGCGGTGTTCGGGAATGTCGAGATACCTGCTGAGCACTCCCAAAGCCGCAACATTTACGGATTTGGAATTTTTAAGCTTCGATGCGTCAAAGTCAGCCGGAGATATGACTATTGCGCCTTCCGCCAAAGAAATTTTATGCGCGTCCGACCATTCGGGCTGCAGGGAGAGCAAGTAGTTTATTTGCCCTTCCGGGATCATCGGGCTCAATACATTGTCGCCAAAACGCACATCGCTCGATATCGATCCCCCTCTTTGGGACATGCCGTGGACTTCCGCTTTTTTTACGTCGAAGCCCTCCTCAAACAAGAGCTCGCTCAAGATTAGAGAGGCCTTCAATACGCCCATTCCGCCGAGGCCGGCTATGCGAATATTTGTAATTTTTCTTTGCTTTTGCATTATTTTCCCTTTGCTCTGGCTGCCGCGGCAAGCACACATACCTGACGCGAGACTACGAGTGTCAGTTCGTTTACGGCAAGTTTTTCCTCAATATAGCGTTTCATTGCCTCCGCCTCGCGAACCGGATTGAAGACAGCGACATTTTTAACGCCTATTGCCTTGGCTACTTCCTCTATGGATACAGTGTGGGGAGCCGGGGTATGGTCGAGCTTGCGGCCCGTTCCGGGGTGCTCCTGCTGCCCCGTCATTGCGGTCGTCGAATTATCCACAACCACAACGAGATGTCCCGTAGGCGGCGGATTGTAAACCATTTCAAGCAAACCTGTCAGCCCGCTGTGCATGAAAGTGCTGTCTCCTATTACGCTTACAACTTTGCGCGCCTTATCTTCCGGCAACACTTTTCTGAGTCCGATGCCCATTCCAATGGAGGCGCCCATGCAAATTTGCATATCCATGCCGCTTATCGGCTTCATGGCGGCAAGGGTATAGCAGCCTATGTCCCCCGCCACTATGCAGCCCAATTCCACAAGAGGTTTAAAGCTAAAAACGTGCGGGCAGCCTTGGCAAAGTTGCGGAGGTTTCGATTTTATGATTTTAGGCGCATACTGCGTATCGCCGGACAACTGGGCTTTAACCCTGTCGACGTTAAGCTCGTCGAAACGCCATACTTCTTCGCGCTCCGCTATATTGGGAATGCCGGCTGCGCGCAGAAGTTCCGTCATGTATGGCTCCCCCTCCTCCACTACAATGCATTTGTCGTAATTCTTGGCAAATTCCGCAATTTTTCCGACCGGAAGCGGATTTGAAAAGCCAACCTTAAAAAATCCGGCTTCCGGAGCCGCCTCGCGCGCGTGCATATAGGCAACGCCGCTCGATATTATGCCGAGCCTGGAATCTCCGGGTATGGTTTTGTTTGGCCCGTCTTTTTCGTTCCAAGCCAACATTTCCGCGTATTTTGCGCGGAGCTTCAGGTGCGCGGGCTTGGCATGCCCGGGAACCATAACGCTGCTTGCTATGTCCTTGTGGTAATCCGCAGCCGGAAGCTCCTGGCTTTCGTCCAAATATTCCACAATAGTGTTGCTGTGGGCTATGCGTGTGGTTGTCCTCAGTATGAAAGGTATGGAGAATTTTCTCGAAAGTTTGAAGGCGAGCTTTGTAAAATCGTAAGCCTCTTGGGAATCTGAAGGCTCCAAAACCGGCAGCCCGCCCGCCCTTGCCAGAAGGCGCGTATCCTGCTCGTTTTGGCTTGAGGCCATTCCGGGATCGTCGGCGACAACCGCAACCATCGCTCCGCGGACTCCGCTATAAGAGGCGGTAAAGAACAAATCTTGAGATACGTTAAACCCAACGTGCTTCATTGTAACTAAGGAAGAACTTCCGGCAAAGGCTGCGCCCAAAGCAACCTCAGCTGCGACTTTCTCGTTGGGAGCCCATTCGGCGCTGCCGCCCAAGATGGAAAAATTTTCGAGAATTTCCGTGGATGGAGTTCCCGGATATCCGATTCCGAGGGCGCAGCCGGCGTGCTTTGCAGCCAAAGCCACCGCCTCATTGCCGCTCAAAAGTTTTCGCATAAGATTTGACATAAGGTTCTATAATCAAGTTTTCCTAAAAATATTCAATTCAAAATTAAGCGGGGGAAAATTTTTTAAAAAGCTTGCAAAAAATCCGACATTATTCTTTCAAAACCACGTCTAAATTAGACGACGAACAAAAACGTTAAAAATTTCTTATGGAATACAAATTCAAAGCGGAAGTAAAACAAGTGCTGGATATAGTGATAAATTCGCTGTATACCGACAAGGAAATATTCGTTCGCGAACTGGTATCAAACGCTTCTGACGCCTCGTCAAAGCTGCGCATGCAGAAGCTCTCGCAAGCCTGCAAAATAAGCGACGACGAATTAAAGATAGAGATTTCCACCGACGAAAAAGCCGGAACTTTCACCATAGAAGACCGCGGCGTGGGAATGACCTCCGCAGAGCTTATATCGAACCTCGGCACAATAGCGCATTCCGGCTCGAAAGCTTTCATAGAGGCCTTAAAGGAGAGTAAAGGAGAGCTTGGAGAGGGGCTTATAGGCCAATTCGGAGTGGGTTTTTACAGCGTCTTTATGGTGGCGAAAAAAGTCGACGTATTCACCAAGAGCGAAGCCGACGAAGCCGCGCATTGGTCGTGCGACGGCTCCGAAAATTTCACAATAGAGAGTTGCGACAAGCCAGAACGCGGCACCAAGATAGTTGCCACGCTGAAAGACGAATACAAAGAATTCTCCCAAAAGAGCCGCATTCGCGCGATAGCCGAGAGATACAGCGCCTACATAGATTTTCCCATACTTATTGACGGACAAAAGCTTGAGACGCGCCAGGCAATATGGCTGAAGTCGAAGTCAGACCTAAAACCCGAGCAGTATGAAGAGTTTTACAAATTTCAGACGCACGCATTCGACAAGCCTCTCGATTGGCTGCATTTCAAGTCCGACGTTCCGCTCGAGCTCAACGCCCTGATATACACGCCTTCGGAAAACACCGAAAGATTGGGCTTTGGGAAAACGGAATGCGAAGTGGCGCTGTATTGCAAAAAAGTGTTGATAGACTCGGCCCCCAAAAAGCTCTTTCCCGAGTGGATGCGCTTTGCAAAAGGCGTAATAGACAGCTCCGACATACCGCTGAACATATCGCGAGAGAGCATGCAAGACAGCGGTCTGAGCATGAAAATCGGAAGGGTTGTTCTAAAGCGCTTTTTAAAGCATCTCGCCGAAATGTCAAAAAAGGACGAGAAAAAATTCTCCGAGTTCACAAAGCGCTTCGGCACATTTATAAAGGAAGGCGCGGCCGTGGATTTTGAATACAGGAAAGAGCTTACTGAGCTGTTGCGTTTTGAATCAAGCCTCTATGCCGACGGCGCATTTGTATCGCTCGCGGATTACGTGGGGCGCATGAAGCCGAACCAAAAGCGCATATTCTACGCGTGCGCCCAAGACAGGGCCGCAATAGAGGCTTCGCCTTATCTCGAAGCCTTTGCAAAACGCGGAATTGAAGTTCTTTTCATGTACGAGCCCATAGACGCATTTCTGGTGGGAAATCTCGCAAATTACCAAGACAAAACCTTTACGAGCATAGACGCGGCCGACATAGAGCTCGACGATATTCCGGAAGAATCAAAAGATTCATCGCCCATATCTTCAGAAGACATAGACGCGCTGAAATCCTGGATAAAAGAGACTCTCGGAAACGAAAAAGTATCAGACGTTATAAGCGACGGCAAGCGGCTGATTGAAAATCCTGCGGCCGCCCTAAATGCGGATTCCCTCACTCCCCAAATGCGCGCTATGCTAAAAGCCATGAATCCGGATTCAAAGCTTCCTCCCGCAACAGTTAAATTCGAGATAAACCCCAAGAGCGAAGTCATAAAAAACCTGAATTCTCTCAGAAAAAACGCCCCGGACCTTGCAAAGCTCGTTCTCGAGCAGCTATTCGACAATGCTTTATTGTCTGCGGGCCTGCTTGAAAACCCGCGCTCCATGGCAAAGCGCATGAACGAAATCCTGTCTAAAGTAAAGCCATAGGGTCAGAATCCGTTTTTTGCAAACCGGATCCCTGTGGGAGCCGGTTTTTTTTGGATTGCCCTTTGCGCCAAAAAACTAAAACTTTCCAACATGAAGTCGATTTCAAAACTCGCCCGACTTGTTGTAACGCAACCCGCAGGCTGCGTATTTTCTTTGCTTTTGGCTATAATTTTATTGACGGCGGCCTTTGGCGGCATGTTGTTTACATTCTTTGCGGTTGCATCACCCGCTATTATAAAAGATGCAATTTATGAAAATACGGGATTCCGCTTATCGGCATCAAACGTTTATGTGAATATATTTACAGGAGAATGCCTCGTAGAAAAATTGTCATTGGAGAATCCCATAACGCGCACGCAAATAGACGACTCTACAAAACTTCGCCAATTTGTAAGCGCCCCAAAAGTCCTATTAAAAATATCACCTGCGGCTCTATTAAAAGGCAAATTGGATTTAATCTCCGCAGAACTTGAAATAGACATCCTAAATTGCACCAGAACCGACAACTCTACTTTCAATATACTTGAATTCATGCGGCACTGCAAAGACTTCTTCGACGAGGGTTACGGAAGCGCAAAAGACTTAAAAGAAATAAAAATATCAATAAAAACCGTAACTTATACGGATGCGAGCGTAAAGAACGATGTATTTACCTGGTCGAAAAACGTCGATTTTTACTTTTGCAAGAGCAATATTACCGACCCAAGAACTGCAATGCGTGAGTTGTCGGACGATTTTTACAAACAAAAGCTCACATTCATATCCGAAAGTTTGAATAAATGCTTGTGGAAGAATTTTTTAAAATAGCAATTTTGGCAAGCGGCCGCGGAAGCAATGCAAAGGCCATTTTTAAATCGGTGCTGGACGGGACTATTCCACGAGCCCGTGTGGAAATTTTGATAAGCGACAATCCCGACGCGCCGGCCTTAAAAATAGCGCGCGACTTCGGCTGCAAAGCCGAATACATAGATCCTGGCCGAACGGGAGCCCGCTTTACGCCCGATGGCGCCAAGCGCTACGCCGATAGAATAGCGCGCAGCGGAGTCGACTTGGTCGTTTTATCCGGATTTCAGAGAATATTGCCGCCCGAATTGGTGTCTGAGCTTAAAGGCAGGGCCATAAACCTGCATCCGAGTTTGCTTCCTGATTTTAAAGGCAAAGACGCCATAAGGCGTGCTTATGAGTCCGGAGCAAAGCGCTGCGGTTGCACCGTGCATTACGTGAGCGACGAACTCGACGGAGGGGAGATTATAGCCCAAAGCGCTGTGGAAATAACGGACGGAATCACCCTTGAAGAACTTGAGGCAAAAGTCCACGAGGCCGAACATGAGCTTTTGCCGCGCGTTATAGCAAAAATCTCCTCTAAAAATGCGGAATGAGCCTTAATTTAGAGCGCTATGAAGGCACTGCACTGAGCCGGTACCGCACATGCAACGTCGCGGAACATTTTGCGCGCCTGCATTCCGCCGAAGATGCGATTGAAGCCTTTGAATACGCGCGCAAATCCGCTTTAAACCCTTTTGTACTCGGGGCGGGAAGCAATGTCTTCTTCAAAAATTCGAAAATCAAAAGCCTCGTATTAAAGAACGCCCTGCCGTGTGAAATCAGGGACTTGGGCGGCGACCGTTTTGAAGTGTCCTCCTCTTTGCCCATGCTTTCGCTCTTGCGATACGCCCTTGAAAGGGGGCGCGATTGCTGCTATTATTTGGCGTCTGCTCCTTGCGAGCTGGGAGGCGCCATTGCAATGAACGCCGGCACGGGTAAATCTCAAAATAAGAGCATATTCGATTTCATTGAGAGCGTAAAGTTCGTTCGCGGCTCGGCCATAGAACAAAAGCCGGCAAGCGGCATATCCCGCGCCTTTCGGCGCACGGAATTTACGGAAGGCAACACATTTATATTGTCGGCAATACTGCGCCTTCCAGTGGCGGAGATAAGCGGAAACCCCATAGCCGAAAGGCTGGAATGGGCAAAGAAAAACCAAGACTTAAGCCTCCCAAATTGCGGTTCCCTGTGCGACAAATACAACGCCCGCATACTCTCATTTTTGCGTTTCATCTATTCGCCATTTCCCGCGGGGCTCAGCAAAAAAAAGTTAAACTGGGGGCAGAATCGCTCAAGGAATCCTTTCTATTTTAGGACTTTATTAAATTCCGCAAAATTTTTGCACGCAATTTTTGCAAAAGAGCTCGAATTTGAAATTAAAATAGTGGATTGAGTTTCATCTCAAATATTGCGAATCCGACAATTCCAGTTCCATAGATTCTTTCAGACTTTTCAGTTAAAAAAATTTAATTAAATTTAAAAAAATTCTTGATTTTATTTATTTTAAATTTAATTAAGTTAAAGAGTGAGCTTAAAAAGCAAATTACCTTCCCATTGCCCGTCTTGTGAATGCCCCTTGCATATAAGCGAGCTTGTATGCAAGAAATGCGGAACGAAAGTAAGCGGCACTTTTCCGCTGCCTCCGCTGCTGTCTCTAAGTTGCGAAGAGCAAAATTTTGTGATGGATTTTGTAAAGCAGAGCGGAAGTTTGAAAGAGATGTCAAAAAAACTCGGGTTAAGTTATCCGACAATACGCAACATGATCGATTCCATAATAGAAAAAATTAAAATAATAGAAAATTCCGAAAAATGAAGCATTTCAGAATTTTACTGAATCCTTTTGAAAAACTTTCAGAATATGCCGCCCTGCTTGTAGGGCTTGCCGCAATTTTTCCGCTGTGCCTAATCTCCGCCCGTGTAGGCGGAATGTTTTGCGACATCATGTACTTTTCGGGAAATGCTTCAAATATCCCCATAACGAAAATATTGGCGCTCTATTTTTCTATGTATATTTTAACCGCCATGCTTTTTTGGGGCTTCGGGAAGCTTTTATCCAAGTCAAGAGTAAGGCTAATAGATGTGTTTGGCTATGTATTTTTTGCGTTCACCCCCTTAATATTTGTGCCCGTATGTTTTATCCCCGAATCAAGCCGCATTCTGCTATCGCCTCCCCAGCAATTTTCGCCGGAATGGTGGAATGCTCATTTCACATTGCCGGCGAAAATCCTGGTATTTTCGTCCGTCGCATTCTTTGCATGGTCCTGGATTCTGCTTTTTAACGCCTTAAAAGTATCGGCAAACCTTGGAGGCTGGCGCTTGTGGCTATCCTACATTGGCGGAATGTCGCTTTCAAAAATTTTAACGGAAACATACATATTTCCGGCGATAATATTTTCCCCTCTCGCATATTGCGCTCAAAACTATACTCCCCTTTCCCCCTCCGCGAGCGCCTTTGGAATGTACGAAGGCGCGCTCAATTTTCCCGGACAAACTTTGCGTTTCAGGCTCTATATCGACGATGGCGACAAAATAAAACTTCATGCCGCAAGCCCTGATCAGAATGACAGCCGCATTTCAATAGAAAATTTCAACATCACACGTGATTGCCTTAGATTCTCAATCCCAACGCTGCGGGTGGAGTTTGACGGCGGCTTTGCATCGGAAGACGGAACGCAAATAGCTGGAATATTTTCCCAATACGCGTACAAAATCCCATTAAAGCTTGAAAAGAAAAAAGAATACAATTACACGGCGGAATGCGCGTTGAATTTTGAAATCGGAGAAAAGATTCTCATGCAATTAAAGAAAATTTTTTACTCCGGCGATTTCAAGAGCGAGATCTTATCGGAATTAAACGGGAAACATTCAAAAGCACCACTGCGTGAAAATTCCGACATTGCGCCTGAAATAATCGTAGAAAATGACATAAAATTAACGCTGGATGCGGGCAAAGGCATAGTTTCTTGCACGTCAAAATTTGCAGGCGCGGCGAAGTTATCGGCAAACCTCGCCGCAATGAAGCTCGCTTCAATGCTAAAAACAAAAAATTCCGGGCGCCCCGGAGAAATGGGGAGCGTTCCGCTTGGGAAATCTCTTGTAGATTTAAATAAAAACACTGGCAAAACAGAGTAAAAATTGCGCTTATATGGATAAATTGACAATCTCGATAATCCTTGTCTTGTCCGCATTAAAATGCCTCGGCGGAGATTTTGCCGGACAGTGGAAAGGCGTATTAAACTTAGGCTCGCAGCGCTTAAATGTTGCGACTGATTTTAAAGAGGACAACGGCAAATTGACGGGCGACTTTTACAGCCTCGACCAAGCAAAAGTCCCCATACCCATTACAAGCATCGAACAAGAGGGGAAACGCATAGAATTTAAAATTGCCCCGCTCAACATAAGCTTCAAGGGAATTTTGGACGGCGATAAAATCAGGGGCAAGTTTGCACAGAACGGCGCTGTAATAAAGTTGATTTTAAATAAGCAGAGCGCCCTTCAGGATTTATCGGGTAAAAAAATCGCATTGTCCATGCCTGAAGACTTATTCGAGTCCTTGCAGGGCAAATGGAACTCCTCGCTAAAAGTCGGCGCAAGCGCCGCCATGAGATTAGAACTGCTGTTTGATAAAAACAAGAAAGGCGAGACCGAGATATTTTTAATAAGTCCCGACCAAAGCCCGATAAAAATTCCCGCAAGCTCTTTGGCCGCTAAATCGGAAAATTTTATTTTGGAATTTGAAAGCATAGGAGTAAAGCTTTGCTGCAAGTTCAAAAACAAGAGAATATCCGCCGATTTTCAGCAGGGAAACTTTAAAGCAAAAATTAAGTTCTCGCCTGAAAAATAGAGCAATTAAATTTTGCCATAAATTTATCCGGAATGAAACCTGCCGACATGATGAAAAACATATGCATAGCATTGACGATATTTGCCTTGTTTCAAAATTTATCGCGCGCCGACAACATCAAAATAGGCTCTTACAATTTGCTTGGAAGCTACCCGCGCGAGGCTGAATTCTCCGAAACGCGCGCGCAGATGGCGTCGGATCTCGTGCATTACAGGGATTTCGACGTCATAGGCATGCAGGAAGCGCAGTTTTGGCAAATGGAACCCATGGTGCAGCGCGGCATATACGCAAAAAGCGGAGTGAACGTATGCGGGGAAACTCCCGCTCTAAAGAGGCGTTGGTCTAACATTATCTTATACAAGAAAGAAAAATTCACCCTGCTTGAAAGCGGAACTTTTTGGCTTAGCGACACTCCCGAAGAAAAATCGATAGCCAAAGAATGGGGCGAAAAGCAATACAGGAACTGCAACTGGGTAAAGCTAAAAGATAAAAATTCGGGAAAAGAATTTTACTTTTTCAATACGCATTTCGGACTTAGCCCAAAGGCGCGCCTGAATGCCGCCAAGCTATTTGTAAAAAAAATAAAAGAAATAGCCGGAGATTCCGATTTTTTCTGTTCCGGAGACTTCAATACCCCAAGCTCTGAAAAAGCCACTTTGAGCGAACTGACAAAATCTGGCTACCTGCGAGACTCATGGGCAATATCCGAAATTCCGCCCTACGGGCCGAAAGGCACATTTATATGCATGCTTTACAACAAGCGCATCAACAACAGCAAAGCGGTTGAAAATCCGACCCTTAAAATCGATTATCTCTTTGTTTCAAAAGCGGTAAAAGTTTTAAAATGCGCCGCCATAAGCGACAATATCGGAGGAGCGTATGCGTCAGACCACCTGCCCATCGAGGCCTATGTGGAGTTTTAATGCTTTCGCTTTATAGCCGCAAACAAAGCCTTAATGCCCTACGGCTCGAATATAGCAAAGTCTTTTGGATGAATTTCCACACCCTTGTGAGCGTATGATTTATCGGTGTAGTTGCTTACAACCTCAGTGCCGTCGTCATAAAGCGTAGAAAATACCCCCTTGGAAAGTTCGGAATGCGAGCGTATAAACAGCCTCTGCAATCTGGAGCATTTATCGTATTCCTGTGAGCCGCGCTTTATAGCCGCTATAGTCCGAGCCATTTCTTCGGGAGTCGATATGCTCAAATCCAAGTCTCCCATGCTGTTATTGCCGCTGTCCTTGAATTTTGAATTTATGTAGAACAATGGGCGCCCGCCGAATTCGTACAGCTTCAATCTGGATTCCGGAGACTTTATCGGATAGTTTACGGTCTCAGTTGAAGTGTTGTGAAGCATGATGCCGTTGAAGGTAATCTCCCAAAAGGGAACTATGCGCTCTACAATGCCGCGCGCCTGCTTGAACAAATTGAAATATACATACAAAGCATAGTCCTGGGTGCCGCATACATAATCCGCCCCGCCTTCTGAGGCGCTCCCTCCAAAGAGTTTTTTAGCAAGCGATAGAATCTTATTCATGTATTCCTCGGCCTCTTTGCGCGTGCACGGATGGGCTGGGTCATGGCAGTCGAAGGGGGGTTTTGTGGATATGACGTCAATATAGTGAAGCCCCTTAAATCCCAAATCGGCTATTTTTGGAAGATCGCGCTGGGCGTATTCCCATGAAAATTTGGGACACATGTCGTACATGCGCCCGCCTCCCCATGTCCCGTTTTTGTACATAGAGCCGTCTGTTTTTTTCGCAACGGGAAAGCCCTTTTTCCAATCGTCGGAAATGTGGTAGATGTCTGTGGAATTTGTATGGCACACAATTTGGTAGCCCAGTGATTTGGCAAGCGCTATCAATTCTCTAAGGCCTTTTTCGCCTCCGAGTTTAGGCTCCACCGGAAATGCGGTCGGCCAACGGCCGTCGTGCCCGCCTATATTCCAACCCACAAGGCATATTTGAGCCTTGTCAACCCCGGCTTTTTTTAGGGCTTTAAGAAAATCGGATATCGCTTTAAAATCTGTTCTTACCCTCAACTCCGGCTCGTTTTCAGGCGTCTGGTTTTCAATGGGGCTCGGAACGGGCTTCCAAGCCTGCCTTATGCGTATCTCGACACAATTTGCGGCGTAATCGAGCTCAGGCGTCAGACGCTCGCTTATGGTTTTGCATTCACCGCCGTCCAAAAGATGCTTTCTGTACGCGCGCGCCATGGCGGAATAATCGGAATCCTCACTTGGAAGAAATTGATATTCGATTTCTATGTCTTCGTACGCGTCGAAGGCGCAGCGTTGCATGTCGTAAAAAGTGGAAAGCTGATAACTGCCGTCTTGCACGCTAACTCTTGAGGCTCTTTCAAATGGAAGCTTCTTAAATATGGCTACAAAGCTCGCCCTGGGAGTTTTCATTCCCTCCGCGCGCATTCTAAATTCCTTGGTTGACGGGCTCCAAGGAATGTAAACTGTGTTTTTTACCCCCGCTTTATATGGGATTAATCCGCCAGTGGAAAGCAACATATAGCCGTCTTCCCCAGCGCGGGCGCGAGCAAAATGCGGTATAATTTCAAGTTGCCCGTCTGGGATTTCGGAAGAAGGTATTTTTAGGCTTACTACCCCGTTTTGCGGCTCAATTTCTAAGACTTTCTGCCTCCACTCGCCATCCTTCGTTTTTGAGCGTATCGTAAAGGTTTCGGCAACCAGAAACAATGGACAAAAAATAGCAATTATTAAAAAAGCGAGTTTGTTTTTCATTTTCGCCGAATAGCGAAAGACAAAATAGCAGTCAAGGCAATATATGCGTGAAAGTTAATTTGATTTGCGCTTCCAATGAAATGTTGACCTTCTCGCGAAAGAGTGATTGCATTGTTTCAATATTTTAGTGGGGGAAACCCCCATGGGGTTAAGCCGCGCCCCCAGACATGCGTGCAACGCGCGCGGCAAATCTAAATCTGACAAATTATGCCTGACTACAATTCAAAAAAAAGCTTTGAAGGAAGAAATGTGGCCGGCGCGCGCGCGCTTTGGCGCGCAACCGGAGTGAAGGAAAAGGACTTCGGCAAGCCTATTATAGCGGTCGTAAACTCTTACACGCAATTCGTACCCGGCCATGTCCACCTCGATAAGATAGGGAAATACGTATGCTCCCAAGTGGAAAAGGCTGGAGCCATAGCAAGGGAATTTAATACCATAGCAATAGACGACGGCATAGCAATGGGCCATGATGGAATGCTCTATTCCCTGCCCTCGCGCGAACTGATAGCCGACAGCGTGGAATATATGTGCCGCGCTCATTGCGCCGACGCTATGATTTGCATATCAAACTGCGACAAAATCACCCCCGGCATGATGATGGCGTCAATGCGCATGAATATTCCTACGATATTCGTTTCCGGCGGGCCCATGGAAGCTGGCGAGGCAACGCTTTCCGGAGGAGAGAGAAAATTGGACCTAATCGACGCAATGATAGCCGGAGCCGATCCAAAAGTTTCTGACGCCGACAGCGAAATAATGGAGCGCAACGCCTGCCCTACCTGCGGTTCCTGTTCGGGAATGTTCACGGCAAATTCAATGAACTGCCTCGCCGAGGCCATAGGGCTGGCTCTGCCAGGCAACGGCACCATTGTGGCGACGCACAAAGACCGCAAAAAGCTCTTTTCAAAGGCGGCGAATCTCATAGTAAAAATGGCAAAAGCCTACTATGAAAACGGCGACGAATCCGTGTTGCCACGCTCCATAGCGTCGCGCGGGGCATTTTTGAATGCTATGCGGCTCGACATAGCCATGGGGGGGAGCACCAACACCGTTTTGCACCTGCTGGCGATAGCGCGCGAAGCCGAAGCGGATTTTTCCATGCGCGATATAGACGAGCTTTCGCGGAGCACTCCATGCATATGCAAGGTTGCCCCGAGCACGCAAAAGGTACACATACAGGACGTCCATCGCGCGGGGGGCATATTTGCCATATTGGGCGAACTTGCCCGGGCCGGACTTCTTGATACAAGGGCAAAAACCGTGCACGAGAAGACCATAGGCCGCGCAATTTCAAAATACGACATACTTTCCCCGAAGTGCGCGGAAGGCGTAAAAAAATTTTTCCGTGCGGCCCCTGGAGGCGAATACAGCATAAGCGCATGGTCGCAGAGCAAATATTACGATGATAACGACACCGACCGTTCGGCGGGAGCGATACGCGATATAGACCACGCCTTTACCAAAGACGGCGGCCTTGCCATTTTATTCGGAAATATTGCGCGCGACGGCTCTATTGTCAAGACGGCCGGCGTCGACGAGTCCATATGGAAATTCCGCGGAACGGCCAAAGTTTACCACTCGGAGCAGGATGCGAGCAAGGCAATACGCTCCGGGAAGGTATCTCCCGGCGATGTTGTTGTAATACTCTACGAAGGCCCCAGAGGAGGCCCGGGAATGCAGGAAATGCTTTACCCCACGAGCCACCTAAAAAGCATGGGCCTCGGTAAAGTTTGCGCGCTTTTGACAGACGGCCGATTCTCCGGAGGCACAAGCGGGCTGTCAATAGGGCACGTTTCGCCCGAAGCCGCCGACGGCGGCGACATAGCGCTCGTGCGCGACGGCGACTTTATAAATATAAACATACCCGAGCGCTCAATATCGCTTGAGATAGACGATGCCGAAATGAACCGCAGGCGCGACGAAATGCGCGCAAAGGGCAAAGACGCTTACAAACCCGTGCGCGACAGGAAGGTGTCCAAATCCCTTCAGTTTTACGCCCAATCAGTGTCTTCGGCAGCTGACGGCGCGGTCAGAAAGCTCTAATATTTCCCGCTATGAAGAGCATGACTGGATTTGGCAGGGCGCGCGTAAATACGCCTGAATTGGCTATAGTTGCGGATTTGTCTTCGGTAAACAAGCGCGGCTTGGAGATATCGGTGTCGCTTCCACGGGAATGGCAGCCGATGGAATTCTCGCTTGCCCAAAAGCTGAAAAACACTTTTGTCCGCGGGAAGATATGCGCATCTATAAAAGTCGATCTCAACGATAAATCGCGCGCCTATTCAATAAACCCGGAGGCTATTTCTTCCGCGCTTAAAGAGCTTGAGAAGCTATGCGCGGAATGCGGAGTGCCCTACAATCCCACAGCCGACACCATTGTTCGGATAAACGAATCATTTAAGGATTCCTCGACCTCCTTGGGCGACTGGGAAAACGCTCTCGCATATGTTGACAAGGCGCTTGAAGAGGCCGCTGAAAAGCTCGATGAAATGAGGCGCATTGAAGGCGAAGCTTTGTCAATAGACTTGAAAATGCGCCTGCAATCAATATTCGACACCGTATGTGAAGTAGAGAGGCATTCGCGAAATTCTGCAGAAAAATATAAGGAGCAACTGCTCCAGCGTTTGGCAACGTCCGGACTGGAACTGGACATTTCCGACGAGCGCGTATTGAAAGAAGTGTGCATATTTGCCGACAAATGCGATATCTGCGAAGAAATAACGCGCCTGAAGAGCCATATATCCCAGTTCCTGTCTGCCATGGGCGAGCGCGACGCCGTCGGGAGAAAGATGGACTTCATATGCCAGGAAATGGGCAGAGAAATCAACACCATAGCCAGCAAAGCCGCAAACATAGACATCACGAAACTTGCCATAGCACTGAAGAACGAGCTCGAGCGAATACGCGAACAAATTCAAAACATTGAATAACCCTGCTACTTTTTGCGCGCAATGCCTATCGAAATAAGACAGGATCTTAGAAACGAGCAAAGCTTGACGCTGACACCCCAGCTCAAGCGAAGCTTGGAAATCTTGCAGGCTCCCACCCTCGAACTCTCAAAAATGGTCGAGCAAGAGCTCAAGACAAACCCCATGCTCGAGGAGATAGACCCTTCCGAATACGATTCCGCGCAATCAATAGGCGACAACGACTACGATGACAATTCCGAAGAAACTTCGCAATCGGGTATGCAGGACGCCGAAACCCTGCAAAAATCCAAAGACTTTTTTCTAAATTCCATTCCCGACAAAATATCGCTTCAGGAGCATTTGCTGGAGACGGCCGCAATGGACGCGGAAAATGCGAAAGTGGCGGGCGCCTTCGCGAGTCTGGCGGGGTCGCTTGACGAGCGCGGCTTTCTTCTTCCCGACGCCGTCGAGCGCGCCATATCGGAGGGCTTCGACAAAGACACGGTCGGCGCGGCGCTAAATTTATTGAAAAATTGCGATCCGCCCGGCATAGGAGCAAGCAACATGCGCGAATCGCTCATGATTCAGCTGGAGCGCAAAGGCATGGGAGACTCCCTGGCGTACAAAATCATAGAGC
>CALXOC010000007.1 GCA_944389915.1 uncultured Opitutales bacterium
GCTGCAAAAAATACTCTCCGACAACTCCATGAAATGCGGGCTCATAGGCACCATACACTACGACCTTGGAGGCCGGTGCCTGCCCGCCGGCCGCACAACGCCGCAGGCTCTCGAGCTTCACGCGATGTTAAACCAAATGCGCTATGCAGACTGCAAGGCCGCGGCGGTTGAGATAAGCTCGCACGCGATATCCCAAGGCAGAGCCCGCGGGATACGCCTCGAATGCGCGGCATTCCTAAATCTGACGCAGGACCACCTGGACTACCACGGCGACATAGATAGCTACTTCGAGACTAAAGCTTCGCTGTTTACGGGCGCGCTCGGCAGCCTTCCCAAAAAGGCAGTGATAAATTTCGACGATCCCAAAGGCCGGGAAATAGCCGGCAGAATAAAGGGGAAATGCGAAGTGATATCCTTCGGGATAGAGTCGCGCGACGCCGATATTAGGGCATCAAAAATAGACATGCTTCCGGGAATGTCAAAATTTTCGGTAGAGTGGGACTCGGGCGAGGCGTCGGCGGAAATAAAGATGCCGGGCGAATACAATGTGTTAAACGCCTTGGCGGCCATTTCAATGGCCCGCGCCGCTGGGATAGGAATACCCGCCGCGATAGAGAGCCTGCGCACATTCAACGGAGTTCCCGGAAGAATGCAAAAGGTAAAAAGCCCGCCGAATTTCGACATATTCGTGGATTACGCGCACACTGACGACGCCCTAAAAAACGGCCTGTCTATGTTGCGGAAAGTAGCCAAGGGGAAACTCCTTGTGGTTTTCGGCTGCGGGGGCAAGAGAGATCGCGCAAAGCGCCCGCTGATGGTGCGTGCCGTGCAGCAATACGCCGATATAGCGTGGGCGACTTCCGACAATCCCCGCGGAGAAGATTTGTCCCAGATATTTTCCGACATGAAAAAAGGGATAATATTCCCGGACAAGATAGCCTTTATAGAGGATAGGCGCCGGGCCATAAATTTGGCGATAGAGGCCGCCTCCGACGGCGACTGCATCTTAATAGCCGGCAAGGGGCACGAAACATTTCAAGAACTTGGAGACACCATAATACCATTCGACGACAAGCGCGTGGCCGAAGAACTGCTAAGTTTAAAAGGCCTCATATAAAATTCAACCACACCCTACTATGCCATTCTTTAAATGCGACGATATCTGCGCCTGGACCGAAGGCGCATGGCACAATTTAAATCCCGATAAGAAGCCTGAAATACGGGGCTTCTCAATAGACAGCCGCAAGATGTCTGCAGACTTCGCCTTTGTGGCGCTGAAGGGGGAGCGCGACGGCCACGACTTTGCAAAAGACGCCGTTGCAAACGGCGCGACCGCCGTAATAGCCGAACGCGAACTCGAAGTTGGCGCCCCGGTGCTTGTAGTTGAGGATTCGCTGAAAGCTTTCCAGAGCATAGCGAAATTTCACAGATTGCGTTTTGAAAATCCGGTTGTTGCAATATCGGGATCGTGCGGAAAAACCTCGACAAAAGAGATGCTTGCAGCTTTGTGCGCGTGGAAAAATCCGCTTGTTACAGAAAAAAACTTCAACAACGAAATAGGCGTTCCCCTCACGCTTACGCGCATAGACCTAAGGCAAAACCAGCTCGCCATAATAGAGGCCGGAGTATCGGGCCCGAACCAAATGCAAAGCCTGGCCGAAATGATAGAACCCGACATTAGCATAATCACCAATGCCGGGCTCACGCATTTAGAGGCATTTAAAGAAATTGCCAACGTAGCGAAGGAAAAAGCCATACTCCCGATGAATTCGGCGGAAGGCGGCTGGTGCCTAATGCACAGAAATATGCTGAGTTGGAAGGCGTTTGACGAGCTAAAATGCAAAAAGGCCGTAGCCGCGCCCGCCGACGCTCCGGAATTTAAAGCCGATCTCATATTCAGATACACTTTTGCGGATTCCTCGCAGGCGGGGTATGTGGGTCTCGACATATGCGTTGAAGGCGGAGACGAATTTTATTTTGAAATTCCCGAAATGACCCCGGGAATGCTCGAAAACGCGGTATTGGCGATTGCGGCATCGCTAATGCTCGGCGCAAGGGAGGAATATCTCGCGCTGAAGACCGGATTGCTGGGTCCCCTGCCCATGCGCGGGACGATCGTAGAAGGAGAAAAGTCAAAATTCTACGTCGATTGCTACAACGCCTCCCCCACCTCAATGAAAGACGCCATCGGCTACTTCCAAAAAATATCCAAAGACGCCCAGAAACGTCTTTATATTTTGGGGAGCATGGCGGAATTGGGGCTCGCTACGCACCGCCACCACAGGGAAATAGGCTCCCATCTGGCGCGCTCTGACGGCGACAAGGTTTACGTAGTGGGGCCGAGCGCCGAGATATACAAGGCCGGGCTCCTTGAAGGAGGATGGAGCGAATCTGATATAAGCGTTTTTGACAACGCCGAAGACGCCCGCGAAGCCGTACAAAATTTCGAAGGTTTAATTTTTGTGAAAGGCAGCAGGAGTTGCGAGCTTGAAAAACTCCTGCCCGAAGATGTAAGAGAAAAATTATCGGACGCCCCCGAAGCGATTGAGCCCGCGGAAGCGGAATTTGCCGAGACCAACAATGCAGAAGACAATGCAGAAGACGCCGGAAATGGCGGCGCGGACGACGCAATACTTCAAGAAGCCGAAGAAGAAGACGGCGACGGATGCGCAGAGGAATTCGAGGACTTTGACGACGATTCCGACATGGACGCTTCTGCGGAAGACGAAGATGAAAGGGAAAAAATTTAATGCTGTTCGACCTTGCAGATTTTGAGAGCTACTTTGGGCCCCTTCGCCTGTTCAGGTATTTAACCTTCAGATGCGCGATCGCCATGGTGCTTTCCTTTGTCATCGGCATGGCTTGCGCCCCGAAAATAATAGATACCCTCAGGGCCATAAAGTTCGGCCAAAGTTTCAGGACAAAAGACGAAGTCGGGCGTTTGGCGGAACTTCACAGCGGCAAGAAAGGCACTCCCGCCATGGGGGGAATCATAATATTTTTGGCTGTTATGACCTCGTCTCTGCTGCTGGCAAGAATGAACGCATTGGTATTCTGCGCGCTCTTTGTTTATACCGCCTTCACCGCCCTCGGATTTGCAGACGACTATTTAAAAATAGTTAAGAAAAACAGCAAAGGCGTAAACGGCAAAATAAAATTGTCCGTTCAAATCGCGGTGTCGCTGACGGCGCTTGCCATACTTTTATTCTCGCGCGAATACTGCGGAATTGCGCGCGAGCTCTGGGCGCCTTTCCTAAAATATCCCATAATATCATCTATGCCTATATGCTTTGCCGGCATATTCATATTTCTCGTTGTGGGAGGCTCAAGCAACGCCATTAATTTAACCGACGGCATAGACGGGCTCGCCATAGGATGCACTGTTTCCGTCGCGCTCGCATACGCCGTGTTTACCTATGTTGCAGGCAATGCCATAGCCTCGGAGTATTTGTTTATAAGAGCAATTCCCAACTGCGGCGAACTGACCGTCATATGTTGCGCTCTCGTGGGGGCGTCAATGGCATTTCTCTGGTACAACGCGCATCCGGCAGAAGTTTTCATGGGAGATACCGGTTCTCTGGCCATAGGCGGGCTAATAGGGATAGTCGCTTTCATGTGCCAACAGCCGCTGACGCTCGTAATAGTTGGGGGCGTGTTCGTGATGGAGGCAGTATCTGTCATGCTGCAAGTAGCCTCATACAAAAGCACAAAAAAGCGGATATTTTTAATGTCTCCAATCCACCACCACTTTGAGCTAAAAGGCTGGGCAGAAACGAAAGTCGTGATAAGATTTTGGATAATATCGCTAATATTCGCGCTTGCCGGCCTTGCGACGCTAAAAATCCGCTAAAAAAATGGCATTAACAGGATACAACAGCATAAAAGAGCTCGCCCGCTCCAAGGCAGTTGCCGTCTTTGGAAACGGCTCGAGCGGCGCCGCAGCGGCAAAGCTGTTGGAAAAATGCGGATTGGATTCGGCATTCTACGGGGAATCCAAAGGCTCTAAAGCATTTGATATAAAGAGCGCAGACGAACACGCTTTAGTTGTATATTCTCCGGGCTTCCGCCCGGACCACCCATGGCTAAGGCGAGCCCGCGAAGCGGGGGCCGCAACCCTATGCGAGCCCGATTTTGCGTCGTTGGCGTGGAGAGGAAAAATAATAGCTGTAACAGGCACTAACGGGAAAACCACTCTGACGTCATTTTTAACGCACGCGCTGAAAGAGTGCGGAATTAGGGCCATGGCCGCCGGAAATATAGGCATTCCGCTGTCTTCAATATGCGCCGACGACCTGTTAAATACGCCGGAATCCACGGCCGTATGCGAGCTGAGCTCCTTTCAAACTGCCGATTTGAGCCGAATGAATCCCGACGCCCTGCTTTGGACGAATTTCGCCCCCGACCATTTGGACTGGCATAGGGACATCCGCGAGTATTTTGCAGCAAAGTACAATATTGTCAGGCGCCTGAAAAGCGAACTTTTCATAGCCGGTGAAAGCGTAAAAGACTACGCCGCATCCTTCGGATTTGCGATTCCGGAATTTGCCGGCATAATTGACGAAAGCATGTATCCCGACGCCCCTGAACCTTTCAAGAGCTCCATGCAGTCGAAAAATTACGCCATGGCCGAGCTCTACTGGCAAAAAGCCGGCATGGACAAGCTCCTGCTTAGAAAATCGGCCGCAAACTTTAAATTGCCGGCGTACAGATTCTCAAAGCCATTGCAAATCGGCGGAGTGTATTTTTACAACGACTCAAAAGCCACAAACGCCCATGCCGCGATTGCTGCGCTCGACGAGCTCCGCGGGCGCGATGTCATATGGATTGGAGGGGGCAAGGACAAGAATTGCGAATTGCGCACACTCGCCCTAAAGCTCGCCGAGAGAGCGCGCGCGGCGGTGCTCATAGGAGAAAGCGCCCAAAGATTGGCAGGTGAGCTCGGCAATTCGCTTTCCGGAGGCACGCACATTTGCCAAAACCTTCAGGAGGCTGTAAAAAAAGCCTACAAATTGGCCCGGAAAGATTCGGCGGTGCTCTTTAGTCCGGCTTTTTCGAGTTTTGGAATGTTTTCGGGCTACGCGGAAAGGGGAAAATTTTTTGAAGACGCAGTTTTGTGTTTGAAGAATTTAAAAATATAGTGAAGATGGAATTCAACATAAGGGGTAGCAAATGAAAAAATCTCTGGCAATAACGACAATCATAACTCTGCATGCCGCGGTGATAAGCATGCTGCTCGTGCAATCGGGTTGCACTGAGGAACCGCCCGCAAAGGCGTCGAGTCAAGTTACGGAAATAGCGTCGGCGGAAACGCCCGAAGAAATAAAGGAACCGAAAGAAATCGTTCCGCCCGAGGGAAGTCCAGCGCTTCGCACAAATCCCACGCGCCCGAATTGGGGCTCGCAGGACGACCAAGGCAAAGACGCCGAAGCTTTAAAGCCCGAAAATACCGCAAAAACTTCCGGCGAAGCTATTGCGCCCGCCCCCATTGCGCCCGCCGCACAGCCGAAACAGGCTGCTCAGACGCAAGATTCAGTCTACATAGTGAAGAAGGGAGACAACCTCTCAAAGATAGCCGCCAAGAGCGGGGTTTCCGTAGCGGAAATATGCAAGGCAAACAATATCACAACCAAGAGCATATTGCAAATAGGGCAAAAACTTTCCATTCCTGGAGGCGCATCGCTCCCTGCAAGCGCCACGCCCGCAAGCCCTCAAAACGTCAAATCGGAAAATCTTTCGAAAGAGCTGGAAGTCTATGTTGTTCAGCGCGGCGATTCGCTCTCGCGCATAGCGCACCAGAGGGGAACTACCGTGGCAAGCCTTATGGCGATAAATTCGCTGAAAAACCACAACATAAGAATAGGCCAGAAGCTTCATGTTGAAAAAATTTCGCCTGAAAAGGCGGCGCAGTCAAAAACGGCAAACGCGCCCGTTGCCGGCGAAGGAGAGATTTTGCACACGGTAAAAAGCGGAGAGTATCTCGGGTCCATAGCCCAGAAATATTCGGTGTCGGTCAAGGAGATTTGCAAGCTCAATTCAATAACGGATCCGCGCAAACTAAGAGCCGGACAAGTATTGAAAATTAAAACCGCAAAAACAAAAGACGCCCCCGAAGCCAAAAAGCCTCAAGAGTCCTCAAAAGGCGCAAAAACGCCGGAAAACCGCACCATTGAAGACACGGCAAAGCCTGTTGAAAATCTTTTAAGCCCAATGGTGGAGTCGAGCGCCGCAAACTCAAAGGGATTGAACGACTCTTCGCTTTCAAGCCCAAAGCCCGAAAATGCAAAAGACGCTCCGGCGCCCAAGACCGGAACAGCCATGCCCGCCGAACCAGTGGACGACGACAATATACCGGTTGTCAACCTGTAGCGATTAACATGGCTGATGGAAGCGAAATCCGACAAGACTCAAGTTTTCGGACTTTGGCTTGCGATAGTGCTACCCATCGTATATCTGGTTGTCGTTAGCCTATTGGTTCTAACAAGCGCCGGGGCGGTAAAGCCAAACCCCTATGTGTACGTAAAATCGCAGGCGGCCTATTTGTGCGTGGCCGCCTGTTGCGGTATTTTCATGGCCTTTGCGAATTTGTCGGCCATAAGGAAGTTCGCATTGCCGCTTACGGCACTCGCCATAATTCTCTTGGTGCTTGTGCTGATACCGGGAATCGGCTTGGAGCGCAACGGCTCAAGAAGATGGCTTCCGCTGCTGATTGTGGACTTTCAGGTCAGCGATTTCGCAAAAGTCGCGCTCGTATGCGGCATGGCCGCATATTTGCAAAAGGCGCAGCGGCGCATGGAGAGTTTCATAGACGCAATACTCAAGCCCTTTGCAATACTGGGCATTTTTTGCATACTTATAATTTTGGAGCCCGACTTCGGCACAACTGCCCTGTGCGGCGGAGTCGGATTTTTAATGATATTTTTTGCGGGGGCAAAAATTTCGCACCTGTGCGTTCCATTCTTTCTTGCCGCGGGCGGATTTGCCGCAATGGTGTACCACAATCCAAACCGCCTGCAACGCATACTGAGCTTTATGGACATAGAGGGGACTAAATCTGACGGCTCCTACCAGCTATGGCAGGGAATACTTGCCTTCGGTTCCGGAGGGGTTTCGGGAGTGGGGCTTGGACAGGGGCGCCAGCATTTGTCGTACCTGCCGGAGGCGCACACAGATTTCATACTCTCAATAATAGCCGAGGAGCTCGGATTATTTTGCACGCTCGGCGTTGCGCTCGCATTTTTAATAATATTTGTTTTCTCAATGCGGGCTCTGAGGAAAGCCCCCGATATGTTCCAATTTCTCATGGCAACAGGAGCACTCTTTATGATTATAATACAAGCCGTATTCAACTTGTGCGTTGTAACGGGAATGATGCCGACAAAAGGAATATCCTTGCCCTTTGTCAGTTTCGGAGGATCCAACTTGGTGGCCATGTTTTGCTTTGCGGGAATATTGGTCAACTGCATGAGAAATTGGAACAAACCAACGGCTATTGAGGCGAGCGAACTATGAGCAAATTTATAATATCATGCGGAGGCACCGGCGGGCATCTGGCTCCCGGATTGGCGGTCGGACAGGCATTGATAAACGCCGGACACGAAGTCAGCTTTGTCATAAGCCGGAAGCAGGTCGATTCAAGGTTAGTAGAAAAATACAGCGGATTGCACATCATAAAGGCGCCGGGCGTGGCGTTTTCATTGCGCCCCATAAAATTTCTCCGCTTTGCAAGGGAATTTTTAAAAGCCGTAAAATTTGGAATGAAGACATTGAAGGAGAGCTCTTACGACGTTGTCATAAGCTTTGGCGGCTTCAATTCTCTGGGACTTTCGATAGCGGCGGCCATATTAAAAATCCCTATTGTTCTACACGAGGCTAATAGAAAGCCCGGCAAAGCCACGCGCCTGCTCGGAAGATTCGCCGTTAGAATATTCGTCCCGTACGGCGTAAGAATTCCCCGCAGAAAATCTGGGCAAGTCAAATACTCGGGCTATCCAATCAGGGGTGAAATACAAATGCTCGACCCCGCGGAATCCAAAAAGTTTTTCGGATTTTCCCCCGATTCGCATCTGGTCTTAATGCTCGGCGGCAGCCAGGGCGCGGCGGCTCTAAACGATTGGGCGAACTGCAATTTCGACCGCCTTGCGGAAGCCGGAATGGACGTTTTGTGCGTATGCGGACCCGGCAAGTACAATTACGAAAACCGCGCCTTGAAAGCCCAAGACGGGCGGGAACACTCCATAAAATTCCTCGAATTCTGCGACAACATGGCGGCGGCGATGTCGGCGGCCGACATTGTAATAGCGCGCGCCGGCGCGGGAACAATAGCCGAGCTCGCCCGCTGCAGGGTGCCCTCCATAATAGTGCCCTACCCCTTTGCCGCCGACAACCACCAGCTGGAAAACGCGCGCTGTTTCGAAAAGCAGGGCGCGTGTGTTGTAGTGCCGCAGAACGATTTGCAAAAACTTTTCGCAGAAGTGCTTGAACTGGCTTCAAACGATGCCCTGAGAGAAAATATGCGCAAAAATCTCGCGAGGGTCGACGAGTTAAACGACGTCTCAAAAATAGTCGACGACCTCTCGAGAATCGCAAGGGGAGGAAATGAGTGATGCCCAAAATATGCATGGGCGGAATATGCGGTATGGGAATGGCTCCCCTTGCGGCTTTTCTCGCAGACTCCGGCGAGCGCGTGTGCGGATTTGACGATGCTCCCAATCCCGAAATATCGCGCATGCTTGAATCCCGCGGGATAGAGCTTAGAAAAAAAGCCGAAGATTTCACGGAGTTTTATAGCGAGCTAATAATAAGTTCGGCCCTGTCCGGCAGGGCGCGCAATCTTCCAATACCATGCGGCAGGCTGATGAGGCGCGGAGAAAAGTGGGCTGAAATATGCGCGTCGCGCAGGCTTGTGGCGGTAATAGGAAGCCACGGCAAAAGCACCGTAAGCGCCCTGCTCGCGCATGCCGCCCATAAATTAAACTCCGACTGCGGCTGGCTCATAGGGGCTATTCCGCGCCGCATGCCGATGCATAAATACTGCGCCGACGGCAAGACCGTATTCTCCGAGATAGACGAGAGCGACGGCACCATTGAAAACTTTTCTCCGGAAATAACCGTAGCTCTCAACTACGATCTCGACCATACTGACACCTACGCGAATCCCGAAGAATTGGAGGACATGTTTGCGCGCATATTCGCGCGAACAAAAAAGCTTGTCATTTACCCATCGCGCGACGGCGCACTAAAAAAAATAGCCGAGCGCTTCGCGCCGGAAACGCTGTCTGTGAACGTGCCAGAGAATTTCATAGAGCGCAACGTCGCCATGGCGAAATCCGCCTTCGAAGCGTCTGAGCAGTGCTCCCTGCAATCCGGAATATTTTCGGATTTCAAGGGGCTAATGCGAAGACAGGAAATCATAGCCGACACCCCTGAATTATTTGCCCTTGCCGACTACGCGCACCACCCGAGCGAGCTAAAAATATTTCTCGAATGGTTCTCTGCAAGCCGCGCCGGCAGAAAGCTTGTGATATTCCAGCCCCACCGCTACACGCGCACAAAGAAGTTCGCCAAGCAATTCGCGGAGATATTATCATACCACGCGGCGAAGGGCTCAAAAGTGCTCCTGCTGCCGGTTTACGCCGCAAGCGAGAACTTTGACGCCGAAGGCACAAGCCAGGCAATAGTAAAACTATCAAGCGGGGTAGAGCTTGTCGGGCTTGACGAAGCAGAGAAAAAGCTTAGAGATGAATTGTCAAAAGGAGCGTTGTCGCTGGCCGTGGTGGGAGCCGGAGAC
>CALXOC010000008.1 GCA_944389915.1 uncultured Opitutales bacterium
TTCTCAAAGACCGTATAATGGAAAGATGCCCCGCTTAAATCTTTGTCTTTATAGCTCTTGGTTTGCATGATTTGCGCAAGCGTGATTTCTTGCTCTATACTGCTTCCGTAAAAACGCGTATCATTTATTATCGCGTCTTCAAATATTGCGTTTTTTAAATTTATGCGTTCGAGGTCTGCATTGCTAAAATTAAAGCCGGATAAATCCTTGCCCTCAAAAGAAATGTTGAGGCGGGTCATGTCCACGCCCGACAGGTCTTTCTGCTTATAACTTTTTGTGGACTCAAGCTGCTGGCTTGTGAAGTTGGAGCGGTCCAGGTATACATTGTTTATTGTGGCGTCTGTAAAGTCGGCTCCGCTAAGGTCTGTTTGACCAAAATCCGAACCCGTTAAATCGGCGTCTTTAAAATTGGCGTTTTGTAGGCTGGAGCGGGAAAAGTCGCAATGAACCCTGTACCCCTCAAGGTTCAGCCCGTCGATGCGCTCATTGTTGCTTAAAACCAGTTCCAAGGTGCCGGATTTGTAATTCCAAGTCTGTTCCAACACCTCCTTGGGGATTTGTCCGATATATACACGGGGAAGAATTGTGTCGGTAAAATTCACGCCTTCGCCGTAGGTAAGCCCGTATATGGTTGCGTAATTGCCGTTGTCCAAATTCATGCCGGCGAAATTCACGTTCGATATAGTGGAGTAATACAAGCTCAGGTTAAAATTCGGCGTTGCAGTGTTCGTAAAATCGACATTCGATATTGTGCAATACTGGAAATTGGCGTTGCTTAAGTTTACGCCTTCAAAATCTACGCCGTCAATCGTTATACGGGTAAAAAACACGCCCGACAGGTCTTTGTTCGCATAGCTTGCCGTCGAGCACAGCATTTCCGAGGTAAATCCTGTGGCATTGGCAAAATCCGCCCCGCGGATTTCCGCGCCGCTAAAATTGGCTCCGGCGAGCGTCGCGCTTTGGAAATTGGCGTTTGTCAAATTCTGGTCCTTGAAGCTCCAGCCGCTCAAGTCGTTTTGGGAGAGGTTTATCGCCCCCAAATCTTTGTCTACGCTGTAGCTTGCGGTTGAATAAAGCTGGGCGGACGTAAAGCCCTTCGACACGGTGTTCGACAGCACCGCCCCCTTGATTCTCGCACCCGTAAAATCCGCTCCCGTGAGCGTCGAATTGGAAAATTTGCCCCCGTCCAAATTCGAGTTTTTAAAGTCCCAACCGCTCAAGTCGTTTTGGGATAGGTTTATCGCCCCAAAATTTTTGTCCGTATTGTAGCTGGCGGTGGAATAGAAGCTATCGACCGTAAAGCCCTTTGCGACGGCGCCCTCCAGCACCGCCCCCTTGATTTTAGCACCCGTAAAATTCGTTCCCGTGAGCGTCGAACCGTAAAAGTTGGCCCCGTCCAAATTCTGGTCCTTAAAGTTCCAGCCGCTCAAATTGTTATTGGATAAATTTATTCCGTGCAAATCTTTGTTCGCGTAGCTTGCGGTGGAATATAAGTTGTCAACCGTAAAGCCCTTCGCAACGGCGGCAGACAAGATTGTCCCGCTAATTTTTGCCCCCGTGAAATCGGCCCCCGTGAGCGTCGCGTTAAAGAATCTGCTCCCGTCCAGATTTTGGTCCTTAAAATTCCAGCCGCTCAAATTATTTCCGTCAAAATTGATTCCGGATATATTTTTTTCTTTGTAGCTGGCGGTTGAATAGAGCTGGTCGGCCGTGAAATTCGTGGAGCTAAAGTTGGCATTCGTTATTGTGGAATCCGTAAAAATGGCGTTTGCCAGGGAGGCAGAGTAGAAGTAGGCGCCTGTGAGATTCGTATCCGTAAAATCCGTTCCCGTAAGCGTGGCGGAGCCGAAACGGGCATTTGTGAGATTTGAGCCGGTGAATTTCACGCCCGAAGCGTTGGCTTTATACCAAGAGGAATCGACGAGGGACATGTTTATGAAATCCCTCGTCACCCTTGTCGCATCGTAATTTTCGTTGTCCGCATGGAGCAGCTGACCCGCCAGCGCCGCAAAAGTTAATATGGTTAAATATATCTTTTTATTCATGAAATATCGCCTTCCTCTGGACGTTGGCACTCTTCAAAAGAGCTCTTTCTTCATCTTGCGCAAATCTTTTATTACGATTGTAAAATAATGTCAATAAGTTTTTATGCGTTCGTATAATTCTATTCCCTCCATAGAGGCATAGCGATTAAATTTCATTTGATTATACGGCGCATCCACTTGCAATATCTATATCTATGATAGAAGTAATACTGAGAAACAGTATTGTTTTGACCAGAATCCCGCCGCTATAGCGAAGATTATTAGGAGATATTGCAAAGGCAGAAAATCGCCCTATCAACTGTTCTGGATTGAAGACGGCGTAAGGCATTCAAGGTTCTTTGAAACGGAGGAAGCGGGGGACAAATTTCTAAGGCTTAGCGGGCACTTGGACAAACGCTCTTTTGCGGCTCTCTTGGGAATTGACGAAAATACTATTTCGGACATCTCTTAAATTGAGTCTATCAGGGGAAACGTAAGTTTCCGCGATATGTGGGAATTTTGGGCAAAGAAAGGCCAACAAGGGAGGGCTTTTTGCGGATTGTTTTTTTAATATTAAGGAACTTTTGCCGCACTTTTGGGAAGAGATATATCTTAAAAGTTTTAAAATGCGATTTAGTTGATTACGCTATTGACAGTAGATTGATTGTTTTTCAACTTTTCATATGAATAAATTTCCGGATATTATCATGAATTTACTTTCACGACTAGTTTTGGCGATATTTTTCAGTATGGCGCTAGTCGTTTGTGCCAGGGCGCAATCTGTCGTCGAGCTGCACGAAAAGTTCGATTTTTCAAATTTGAATTTTTCCCAATAGAGGATTTCACCGACGCAAAAAGCGGCTTTGCGCTAAAATTCAAGCTTAATCCCGAAGCGTTAAAAACCAATTCAACTTTGCTGAATGTTGGCAGCTATTTTGAAATTTTCGCCAAGGACGGTGAACTTTTTTGCCTGCTGAATTTCGGCAAGGGCGCGCAAGCCCCGTCGGGAAGGAAATGCGAAGCGCTAAGAATCCGGGCGCCCAAAAGCGAGCTCGCAAAGCTTGACGTGGCTAAAACCGATTTTGTGGTCTTTTACGACGGCATAAATTTTGTTCTCTCCGCAAATGGCGAGCCAATAGACCGCGAATATCCCTATGGTGTTCTGCCGGCTGGGCATTCCGCGCCAAAAGTAAAAACGGGGGCTTTTGATGAATTAAAATTTTCGCCGAATGTGAAAGGGATTGCCCGCAAAAATATTGAAGTAAAGAAAGACGTATTCATGAATTTTTGGTCGCCACACGGCTGGAATGCTTGGATTGGAGATGTTGTTGTATTCTACAAAGACGGCGTTTTCCACTTGTTTTACTTGTATGATATTGGGCACCACAGCCGCCGTTGGGGCGGCGGGGTACATGTTTTTCGCCACATGACAACAACCGACTTGATTAACTGGCAAGACCATGGGCCTCTCGCCGAGATAAATACGCAATACTATTCCGAGGGGACGGGTTCAATAATCTTCCATAATGGCAAGTACTACTTTTTCTATGGGTTGCATACGTCGCGAATTCTTAAGCCCAAAGACACAATTTCGTCAGAGCTGGGAGCGCAAGTTAAACGCGGAAAAATAGAACCTCTCGACATTGCCAATTACCCGAATTTAGCCCCATCCGGAGCGACTTATATGACGAGCGAAGACGGTATAAACTTTACGCCTTCCGGCAAGTTTTTCCACGTCTGCGAAAACCCAAGCGTGCATGTGAACGACGACAATACGTTGTCGCTGATTGCGGGCTACGGAACGACGGGGATCTGGAGCGCAAAAGACGCTGAAAGTTTATGGACGCGCTGCGGAGAAATTTCCCGCGGCGGAATGTATAACACAAGCGAGTGTCCATCGTATTTCAAATGGGGCGGTTACCACTATCTGATTATGGGCTTTACAGGTTTTTGGGGCGCAAAACTCGGCGAAGAGCTGCAAGACTGGGCGATTGCCGGTCATGACATTTACGAAGGGTTGGGCGTGCCAATGGTTGCCGAATTTAATGGAGACAGGCGTATTTTGGTGGGGTGGTCTACAACTGGACGCTGGGGGAATGTCGTTATCTTTCGCGAATTGGTCAAACTGCAAGACGGCAGGCTCGGCACAAAATGGCTCCCAGAACAAACACCGAAACTTCCGTCAAAACCGGTTTTTTCCACTACAATTTCGGGGGAAATCCGCGAAGTCGAGATAAGGCCAGACGCATCCTACATATTGGAAATTTCGGGAGAAGGGGCCAGCGCCGGCCGCTTGGCGCTTAATTTCAAAAACGCAAAAAAAGTATCAAACGAATTTCAACTGAATTTCGACAAGCAAACTGCGCAATTTACATTGCAAGAAGGCGGAAAAGAGCTCGCCGGTTATGTCCCGCCGTTTTATGAAAATCCAAAGCCGCTAAAGTCCCAAAGAAGCGGCTTTAACAACTTTGCAATTGCGCACTTGAACCAAATTTCGAAGCCGTTTAAATTGCGCTTTTTAATAAAACACGATGCAAAATTCGGTACACACTTCGATGCAGAAATTTCGCGACAACGCACAGCGACAGTTTCACGCGAAAATTATTTTCCAGAATCGTTAAAAATAATTCCTGAAAATTTAGATGGAGAAATCGAACTAAAACTTTTCAAGCTAAACTAAAATTATACTGGCAGATTATTAAAAATCCATAAAGCGGTAAAGTAACCCATCTGAAACTAAAAGACAACTTAGCAAAATCAAGTTTGTTGACATTCCATGGCTTGTTCTGACAAGTGGAGGCTTTTTTTCTTCATGTAAAATTTTGCGCAACAAGCCCATTTTTCTGTAAGTTTCAAATCATAGCTTACATGCTTGGCGGCGCTATTTGTTGGCAAGTGCCTTATTATTAAGATACAAAAAAGTTCTACCACTTTAGATGAGTAAATGTACTGTACTACCATCTGGCGCCATAGCTTGGTGACGGTATCGCACTGCGAGAAAATCTCAAGATAGTTATGGCACTCGATAAACGTGCAAATGCGCTTGCGTGTGCATATAATTCTTTATTTTCCATTTCTTTTATCTCCTTTGTTTCTATTTATTTCTCCATTTCCACAAATTCCCGCGTATATCTATTTGTGAGCGTGTATCTACTGCCCGCCAAAATATATACGCAATAACCGCAATCGCCGTTAAAATCGGGTACTCTATTATTTTTATCATGCACCACAGAAAAAAACATTGAAACAATATAAGCCCCATAAACAAATAATCAAAAACGATATTACCCGTGCTCGGAAATTCCTTTACTGTTTCCATCATTTCCATAAATTCCATAGTGTTTTCCTTTCTATTGCTTTAGATATCTCGATTCC
>CALXOC010000009.1 GCA_944389915.1 uncultured Opitutales bacterium
AACTTGATGAGGCTGCCAAAAATTCTGCATTTGATAGAGCTACTTTACCTGGTTCAAGAATGGCTCTTGGAGGCGTCGTTTCTGGCAATGCGTCCTTATTGAGAAGGGCGGTTTTGAGATTTTTATCGGCAAATTCCATGGCTGGAAAGTTTAGGGCGGGGACTATAGATGCTTTTGTGGAATCGGCCTTAAAAAACGCAGAATCTTCGGTCAGCGTGGGAGATTCCTTTTTGCGCTTTGACAGTATTGGGAAATCCCTGTTTCTCGACAAGCGGAGCGCTCCTTTGGAATTTGAAATTCCTCTCGCCTACGGAAAGAACAAATTGCCGGATTTGTCGCTTATTAGCGTAAAAAAAGTGCGCCTGTCTCCGGCTAAAAAAGAGGCCCTGCTAAACGGAGACAACGACGATTCCATTCGCGCATATATGGATCCCGACGCCATAGGCGGGGATTTCGACAATTTGCGGCTGACTGCCCGGACAAGAAGGCCCGGAGACTCCTATGCTCCCATTGGCGCTTCTTCCGATAAAAAGTTGAAGGATCTTTTTAGCGCAAAAAAAACGCTTTTGTCGCAACGAAAGCGCGCGCTTCTTGTCTGTAATGCAAAGGGGGAGATATTGTGGTCTCCCGGATTGGCTCCCGCCCGACAATACGCGGTATCCAAAGGTTTCACAGTATTAGAATTGACCTTTACCCCCTCCTGCCTTTAGTATTCCCTTTTTCTGATAATGGATAAGAACGAAAAAAACAGCTCTTTAAAAAATCTGCCGGGCAGCCCTTATTTGGTCTGGTTGGTTATCACTTTAATTGTGATTTTGCTTGTGTCGCTTCCCAAGGGCGGAATTGGAGCGTCCCAGGAACTTGACGTCCGCAAGCTAATGGATGCGGTCAAGAACGACCAGCTTGTGGATATCTCCATAAGAAATGATCCGGCAGCCGGCAAAGATTGGTATACAATAGACGGCCGAATGAAAAATCCCGTATTCGGAGCGGCCGATGCCCCGCAGGGAACGCCGCGAACGCTGAATTTTGTATTCAAGGGTAGAATCACGGACGAAATGTATCAAAAACTCACCGATTCATCTGTTCCGTGGAAGGTGAATGAAATACCTGCGAGCACTTTCTGGAGCAACATGCTCTCGAGCGTATTGCCGTTTTTGCTTATAATAGGCGTGCTATATTTTCTATTTATGCGCCAGATGCGCGCTTCGGGCAGGGGAGCTTTAGATTTCGGGAAGAGCAGGGCGCGTTTGCTGACTCCCGAAAAGGACAGGGTTACTTTCGACGACGTTGCCGGTTGCGACGAATCGAAGGAGGAAGTGTCTGAGATAGTGGAGTTTCTCAAGAATCCAGGGCGCTTTAACGATATAGGAGCGCGCATACCCAAGGGCATTCTTATGGTAGGGCCTCCGGGAACGGGAAAAACCCTGTTGGCTCGGGCGGTTGCCGGAGAGGCTGATGTGCCTTTTTATTCCATAAGCGGTTCTGACTTTGTGGAGATGTTTGTGGGCGTTGGAGCGGCGCGCGTGCGCGACATGTTTGAACAGGCCAGAAAAACAGCGCCGTGCCTCGTGTTTATCGACGAAATAGACGCCGTCGGCAGACAGCGCGGCGCCGGCATGGGAGGCGGGCACGACGAGCGCGAGCAGACCTTGAACTCTCTTCTTGTTGAGATGGACGGCTTTGACCCAAGAAGCGGAATAATTATAATAGCGGCTACAAACCGTCCGGATGTCTTGGACAGCGCGCTGTTGAGGCCCGGGCGTTTTGACAGGCAGGTTGTGATAGATCTTCCGGATATTAAGGGCAGGGAGGAGATTTTAAAAATACACGCCAGAAAAATAAAAATTTCGAAAGATGTGGATCTCTCAAAGATAGCCAAGATGACACCCGGATGTTCGGGGGCGGACCTTGCCAATCTTTTAAACGAGTCCGCAATAATTGCGGCGCGCAGAAATTCCAAGGAAGTTGAGATGTCCGACGTTGACGAGGCGCGCGACAAGGTGTTTTTCGGCCGCGAGCGCAAGAAGCTCATGGACGATTCCGAGAAGCGCCTGACGGCTTTCCACGAGGCCGGGCACGCCTTGGTTCAAGCCGCGATAGACGACGGCCGCCTGCCTGTGCATAAGGTTACCATAATACCGCGCGGGCAGAGCTTGGGCTCTACAATGTTTATTCCCTCCAAAGACATACGCACGGAATCTAAGCAGAGCTTGTTGAACCATATTTGTACGAGTCTCGGCGGAAGGGTTGCCGAGGAGATAGTCTTTGGAGACATAACCAACGGAGCCGCCGCCGACATAAAGCAGGCCAGCAAGCTTGCACGCAAGATGGTTTGCGATTGGGGAATGAGCGAGCTCGGCCCAATAGCTTTTGGCGGAAACCAGGACCATATATTTTTGGGCAAGGAAATAGCCAGAAATGAACATATAAGCGAAAAAACAGCCGAACTTATAGACAAGCAGATAGAAGATATAATATGCGCCCAGCTTGACAGGGCGCGCAGCATAATAGGCGGCAAAAGAGCCGAGCTTGACCTCATAGCCGACGAGCTTCTTCTTCGGGAAACCATAGACGGCGAGGACGTCTATAAGATTTTAAAGGGAGAGTTTACTCCTACCGACAAGGCGGAGTGGAAAAAGGCGCTTGAGGAAAAGTCAAAGAACTCCTCGCCTAAAGAAGGGCTTTCTGCCGGCAAGGAAGGCGATTCCGCCATTTCCGATTCTCCGGTGCCGGCCGGCGCGTAGGAGGCTTGCCCTTTTGCGCAATGAAGCGTTTTAATCTGCTTGCGCAGAGTTTTTCGAAGCAAGGGCAGGCAGCGTGTTGCCTGCCATTTCGCCCGCGCCGGCTTTTAGCTTAAAACTTGTTGACTCTTGGCGCGGCATAGCCGAATCTTCTAAAACATGTCGGGGCGCAAATACAGCGTTGTGGTTGTCAGGCATCCGCGCGAAAATACGCGGAAATGTTCTTTGCGCCATTTGCACGGGAATCCGGACTTCCGTTTTTTTAGGGCGTCGGAGGGATTTTCCTTTGACGCGTCGGTATACCTTCTGCTCGAGATGGACGCTCCGGAGATAAGTCCGGCGGATTCGGGCTTGCCTATTTTGCTTCTCGATTCAACGTGGGCGTTGCTACCGCGCATGCGCGCAAAAATATCCGGGAATCCTATACTGCGCTCCATACCGGCTTCAATAAAAACAGCCTATCCGAGAAAATCAAAGCTGTTTGAGGATCCAAGCGGTCTCGCGACCATAGAGGCGCTTTATGCGGCCTTAAAAATCATGGGCACTCCGGATCCGGAAATTTTGCGCGGCTATATCTTTGCAAAGAAATTTTTGGATATCAACAATTGGGCTGCAGACGTTCCGGAAGGTTTTTTCGACGCTTCCCTTCAGGTTTTCTGAGGGAACCCATTTTTTATGGATTTTGAATATGAAAAATAGCGCGTATTTGGGTTGATATTTTTTTTGCGCGCTGTAATGTTTCGGAAGCCAAAGGTTCTGTTATGAAAAAGTTTTTTGCATGCCTGAGTTTTTTGTTGTGCGCCGGCGCTTTCGCTTTGCCGGCTTCTTATTACAGTTTGGATTTAGACGAGGCAAAAGCCAATGCGAAAAAGGAAAATAAGCTGGTGCTTGTCGTTTTTTCCAAATGCGATTCATGCAGCAGAAGCAGGAATTTTGACAAGGATTATTTGCGCTCCTCAAAATTCAAATCCTTTGCAAAAAAGAATCTAATAATTGTCAATATTGACGTTGATAAAGACAGGAAAATCAGCGTAAAGGAAAAAGTCGAGGCCCAGGAAAAAGCGCGCAGAATATTTGCGGGGCGCTACCGCTATTATCCGGGAGTGTTCATTGTAAATCCTGAAGATTCGTCGGATTATTTTATTTCCGATCCGTTGTCGTTTAAGATAAACGACTTCATTAAGGAGATAAAATATTACAAAAAAAGCCTGGGGAAGGACAAAAAATAGAAAGTTCCCAAGCGGATTTTGCGCGTTTTATCTGTTATTGAATTTTTTTGCCCCTTCTGGAAATGCAATGCTTGGCGCAAGCGTGTTCCGTTGTGCCAGACTATCGGAAATAAAAGTTGCCGAAACAATATTTGACCGCCCAAAATTCCAATATGGAACGGGGAAAGCCAAGCTTTCCAACGTCGCGGAAATTTAGATGTATTTGCCAAGCTCGTTGAGTATTTCCTCGGCGGCGGCAATGCGCGTTTTAAGCTCCTCGGCGTATTCGGGGATATCGCACGAATGCCGGCGCGGCGGGAATCCCTTTTCTTGGCATCCGCAGTGTTCGCTCACAAAATAGCCGTCTTCGTCTTTGTCTATGGTAACAAAAATCTCCTCTTTGCACAGGCGGCATTTTCTTCCCATTGAGAATCTTTTTTTATTTGTTTGCATGTTGCTCCTTTAAATACCGTAAAATGACTCGTGTTATTTGCAATTAAGCCTTGGCGCGGCGCTTTGTCAAGTTAGCTTTGCTTTTGCACTATATTTGAATCTCAATCTTATTGACACTTTTTTTATTTTGAATCAAAATTTTTCAACATATAACAAAGCAAACGGTTAATCGTATGAATAAAAAAGTATTTTTGGCAGTAGATTTGGGCGCTGGCAGCGGCCGCGTTATGGCGGCACTTTTTGACGGTGAAAAGTTGTCCCTTGAGGAGGTATCGCGCTGGGCGAGCGCGCCGGTAAAACTCGGAAATTCGTACCATTGGGACGCCAACGATATTCTAAAAAACATAGTGGAAGGCCTAAGGAAGGCCCGCCGTTCTTACGGAGAAGCCATTGTGTCCATGGGCATAGACACGTGGGGCGTAGACTACGCTTTGCTGGACGCCGGCGGCAAACTTCTAAATCTTCCCTACATATACCGCGACTCCCGCACCGACGGCATGATGGACGAAGTCTTTGCGAAGGTGCCTAAAAAACAGATATATGCCTCAACCGGCATTCAATTCATGTTTTTCAATACGATTTTTCAAATCATGGCCGAGATAAAGAAAGGCGGCAACATAGACAAGGCGGCAAGTTTTCTCATGATGCCCGACTTGCTCTCTTACATGCTCACGGGAGAACGCGTTAACGAGCGCACCAACGCGTCTACCACCCAGTTTTACAACCCTTTTAAGCGCGATTGGGATTTCGACATACTATGCGCCATAGGGGCGCCGGAGAAAATTTTTAAAAGCGGATTTGCCGAGTGCGGCGATGTAATAGGGCGCTTGCGCGGCGAGTATTCATCGGAACTTGGAGACGTGCCTGTTGTCGCCGTGGCAAGCCACGATACGGCGAGCGCGGTTGCAGCCACTCCGAGCGGTGCCGAAGTACCCGCCTACATAAATAGCGGAACTTGGTGCCTGCCGGGAGTTGAGTTGAAATCGCCCGTTGCTACAGAGGAATCTTTTGGGGAAAATTTCACAAACGAGGTAGGGGCCGAGGACACAATACGCTTTCTCAAAAATGTTACTGGCATGTGGCTTGTCCAGAAATCCAAAGAGGCGTGGAAGGCGCGCGGAGAGGATAAAGATTATCGAGATCTTGAAGCGGCGGCGACGGCGTCAGAAGCAATGCGCACGCACTTTGATCCCGACGTTCCAGACTTTGTTATGCCCGAAGATATGACGCGCGCCATTGCCGAACACTGCATGAAAAGGGGAATTGCAGTTCCGGATTCCCACGGCAGGATATTTAGGGCCATACAAGAGAGCATAGCGCTTAAATACGCCTATGTATTTGAAACAATCGAAAGGCTGACTGCTAAGAATGTCAGTCAAATAAACGTGATGGGCGGAGGCTCAAAAGACTCCATGCTAAACCAGTTTACAGCCAACTCTACGGGAAAATTAGTGAAGGCCGGCCCGACGGAATCCACTGCGCTCGGCAACGCCATAATCCAGATGAAGTCGGCGGGATGCGTTTCCTCTCTAAAAGAGGGCAGGGAGGTTGTGGCGAAAAGTTTCGACATAAAATCTTTTGAGCCGCAGAAGTCGGAATCCGGCATATGGGCCGACGCCTATGGCAAATTTAAGCGCGAAGTATTAAATAAATAGGCGCTTTTTATATTGCGAAAAAAGCCTTCCATATGCCTATGGAAGGCTTTTTTTTTTACTTTCCCAGTTTGAAAGCTTTTCTGGTTATTCCCGCGCCTATGTAGGCGGCTATAAGATTGGCCATGAGCTCCTTCCACACGTCTGCGAGATAAAAGCCTTTGACATATTCGACAGCGAACTTTTCCTTTTCAGGAATAAGCCCCCATAGCCACCCCCCGCTTTGCTCCGCGGTTTCTATCGCCAAAGGTATGTTTTGGCAGAACGCGAATATTATAGGGCATATTCCGAGCATGAAAAATGCCATGATAAGCATTGCGCGGCGCGTCCACATGCCCCCGTCGGATACGGAACGCGCGAAGGCGGCGTCATGAACAGATGCGTCGGATGCCTGGGAGCTTTTCAGGGCATCGAGCAGCGATGTGAATTTTTGCGTGTTTGTTGCGGAGAGTTGGCCAAGGAAAGTTACGATTGTCGTAAGCATTCCGCCAAGCGCTCCGCTGTCCCATAGTGATTTTATTATTTCCATATATTTTGCGTTGTTGATTTTCGGCTGTGTCGAGCGCCGCATAATATCGCAAATTTAAAACAGCGCAAAAATACTTTGGAAACTTTTGACGAAAAGTTTTTGCCAGGCCCACAAAGCATGCCGCAATAAAATCCTTATCTCAACGGCATTTTATAAACGCCGCCCTCAATGCGCAAAACGTGGAGGCTTTCCCCCTTATGGATATTACAGCGTGTTTACTGCGGCTTCCAGCTCTATCTCAAAAAGCAGGTCGTCTCTGCACACTATGCTGTTAGAGGGGCAATGCGGAAATGTGCCGTTTTTCTTTGCCCATTCCGTGAAATTTTCATAGTATTCCGGACGCAGGCAGTAGACAACCGATCTCACTGTATCGGAAAGGTTCATTCCGCGCGATTTTAATATGGCTTCTATTACTTCAAGCGTAAGGCGTATTTGCCTGTCTATGTCGCCCACATGAGCGGTCTTTCCTCCGGCCTCTATGCTTGCGGTTCCGGAAACCATGACGCGCTTGGAATATGGCGTGCGTATCTCAACGGCGCGCGAGAACGAGCTTCCGTATTTTGGAGCCCCGCATTGAAGCGGAGAATCCACTTCTTCTGCGGTCCACGGCCCAGCGCCCTTAATTGCTATTGCCCCGCTTATTATTCTTTGCCCCGAAGGATTGGGTGCGCCTATGCCGGTGCTGGCGGGAAGAAGCCCGTTGAATATTCCGCGCTCGGAATAAAAATCGGTTCTTGCCGTGTTAAACGGTGCATACCAGGAAAGTATGTCGTCGTTATAAAACCATGTGCGGACTATGTCGCGGTAGTTGAAGCCGAATAGCGAGAGGGCCTTTTCCAGCTTATGCAGGTTTCCGATAGTGTGGGCGTAGGGGTCGGAATTTGGGATATCCGATGTAATTCCGAATGTGCGGCAATATGATATGTTTTCGTCGGAATAGCATACCGCTCTGGTCGAATCTCCGGCTTTTGCAAATTTCGGTTCTATTCCGCTTAGCGCCGTTATATGTGCGCCGGCAAGAAGCGGCTTTGATGCCTGTTCCAAAGGGTATATCCAGTTTATGGGATACTCAGATCCGCGGGTAAAATCGGCTATCGCCGCTTCAAAGCTTTTGGGCGCGAATATTTCAAGCGTTATTATTTTTGCGCCTATGGCTCCAAGAGTATTTGCCGCAAGCTCCAATTTGTCTTTTGCGTCCTCCGCGGAATAAAAGGAGATTGGAATATGAAGTTCCTTAGCCTTTTTACCTAATACAATTTCTCTCATCGCATTACTATGGAAGGATTCCCAAATGGAAATTGCCGAATTCCTCCGCTTCCCCTTTCAATTTACTCAATGAAAAAGCCGAAACAGACTTTGTCAATCTTTAAAAAATAAATGCGCTTTTAAATATAAAATGCCGTTTGGAAAGCATTTTAAAGGCGGTTCAGTCCAAATCCTTTAGGAATTTGATAAGCTTACGCATAATGGAGTCGTCAAGTGCGTGTTCCATTCTGCATGCGGCGATGTCGGCTTCCTTTGCGTCAACCCCCAATACCTTTGTGAAGAAAGAGCTAAGCAATTCGTGTTTGCGCCGCACATTTTTTGCGTGGGCCTCGCCCTCTTTTGTAAGGGTAACAGGCTTATATTTTTCGTATTCCACCAAACCCTTTTCCGCAAGCGAGTTCAATGCAGACGTAACCGAAGGCTTTTTTACCGACATTGCAGCGGCAATATCGCTGGGGCGGGCCGAACCCGTCTTCCCGGACAGGAAAGATATTGCCTCAAGGTAGTCCTCTAAGTTTTCGGAAAGTTTGTTGGTTTTGCCCGCCATAAAAAGCACTTATATCTAAGCCGCGGGCCCAGCGGTTGTCAAGTTTATACGCATGCATCCTGATGTCTTGATTTTTGGAGAAAATCAGGCAGAGTTAATCCGCTATGGAAATGCCGCATGAAAAAATAAAGCCTTTTATGCCTCTGCCTCCGAGAGAATTTGTCGGCCGCGGGGGCGCATGCGCCCTTCTTGAGGGCGCGGAATTTTTTTCGAGCGGAGGGGCCGCCCTTCTTAGGGCTCTGGAATTGTCAAATTTAAAGGGGCGCCTATGGCTTCCCCACTATTTCTGCCCAAAGCTTGGAGCTTTGCTTGCTAAAGTCTATTCTTTGTCTTTTTATGAAGATCTTCCCGGCGAATCTGCGCCGCGCTTTGAATCTTTAAAAGCGCGCCCGGGCGACGCGGTTTTGGTCCTAAATTGTTTTGGCCTTGGAAATTTTGGCGCATGGAAAGAGTGGAGGATTTCGAATGGGGGGGCGATACTTATAGAAGACCATTCGCACGCCCCATTTTCGCGCTGGGCTATGGAGTCGGATGCCGACTTCAAATTTGCGTCGCTAAGAAAAGTTTTGCCCTTGCCTGACGGCGCATACTTGAAGGGCAGGGGAATGCGCCCAAGCCCGTTTTTCGCCCGGGCGGGCTCCATGCAGCCTTTTGCGGCTGAGGCTTTGGCTGCCGCCGCGCTCGACGCCGCGGGTGTGGACGCCAGAAGCCGCTACTATTCCGCAGAATCTATGCTTGTGTCTTCGCGCAAGATATCGAGGATGTCGGCCTATTCATTGGAGCTTCTCTACATGTTGGATCTGAGCTCGATGGCGCGGAGGCGGCTGGAAAACGCCGGCATTTTTTCAAAAGCTCTCGGAAAATCTGAAAATTTTTCAATGTTGAACATTCCGGAAAATTCCGGACGCTTTGCATTTGATTTTTATTATCCCGTGATAAGATGCCGCGATTCGTCGCTTAGAGACAAGCTTTACGCGCATTTGCGCCGCGAAGGGATATTTGCCGCAATATATTGGGGAAGCATGGGCCCATGCGCCTCGGAGCCTGCCCGCTCCCTAAGCTCCCGCACTTTTGTTGTGCCCATAGATTTTCGGCATACTGCGGCGGACGCCATTAAGGCGGCGGAGGCATTCTCTGATTTTTTGTGATAGATATTCACAATTCCCAATGCCCTGTATTTGCGCGGCGCGGAGAGACAAGGTACTTTTTATCGAAGCCTCCCATGGTGGATTTCGACAGTTTTTTCCCTTTTTCGTCTTTCACCAGCGGGCAATGGTAAAAATCCGGAGCTTCCCAGCCAAAGGCCTTGTACAATAGCAGTTGCCTGGCGGTGGATACAAGGAGGTCCTGCCCCCGGACAACCTCGCTTATTTGCATATAAAAATCGTCTACAACCACGGCGAGCTCGTATGACGGCCCGCCGCTTTTGCGCCACACTATGAAATCTCCGAAATCTCTCTGCCCGAGCATGCTCATGGCTCCGAAATTTCCGTCTGTGAACTCCACGGCGGCGGCGTCCACTTTGAAGCGCCAGTTATGGGAAAATGGGTTATTAAAATGTTCCGTTTTTGCCGAGGTCCGAAGCCCGATTGGGAAAATGCCTTCTTCGGGGGCGAATTCAAGTCTCCTTGCGGGCGGGGAGGCGAGCTTTGATATTTCGCTTCTGGAGGCGTCGCATGGATAGACCGCTCCGAGTTTTATGAGCCTTAAGAGAGCCGCGCGATATAATCTCATGCGCAAGCTTTGCAAATAGGGCCCGTATTTTCCGCCTATTCCGAATCCTTCGGAGCAAACTATTCCGGCGGCGGAAAGGTCTTCCACGCATGCGTCTATATATTCTTTTTTGCAGCGCTGCCCGTCTATATCCTCAATGCGCAATACCAGTTCGCCATTGCGCTCCAAAGCCCGGGACATTGCCCTTGAAAATGTTTCAATATGCCCCAGATGCAGATAGCCCGAGGGTGTCGGCGCTATGCGCCCCCTGTATCTTTCGCCCTTGTGGCGCTTCATTTTTTGTCGTCTCCTGGCGGAAAGTTCGCGTCGAGAAAATTGCGGAGAGCGGAGGCGGTTTCGTCACCTATCCCTTCGACCTCCTTTAACTCGGCGACACCCGCCTCCTTCACTTTCGCTATTGAGCCGAAGTGCGCCAGCAAAGCGTCTTTGCGCTTTCTGCCCAGTCCGGGAAAATCGTCCAATATGCTCTCGCGTATTTTGCGCGAGCGAAGGCTTTCGCTGAAGGAGTTGGCAAACCTGTGGGCTTCGTCGCGCACGCGCTGAAGCAGGCGCAGCCCCTCATGGCGGCGCGGAAGCTTCTTTTCGGAAAAATCCTCCAAGACAATGGTCTCTTCCCGCTTGGCAAGCCCGGCTACAAAAGGCGGATTTATTCCGGCGTCGGAGAAGGCCCTGAGCGCCGAGTAAACTTGGCCTTTGCCTCCGTCTATAAGAACGATGTCCGGCATGTTCTGGCCCTCGCGGCTAAGTCGGCTGTATCTGCGGTAGACGACTTCTCGCATGGCGCGGAAATCGTCGTTTCCTATAAAAGATTTTATCTTAAAGCGCCTGTATTTCTGGCGGGCGGGCTCTCCGTTTTCAAATCTCACCATAGAAGCCACGCAAAAGCTTCCCGATATGTGGGATATGTCAAAACATTCTATCGAAAACGGAGACTTTTCTAAATTAAAGGTTTTTTTCAGCGATTCTATCGCAAGCATCGCGACCTCCTCAGAGGTTTTGGAAATGTCGAAATTTACCCTCATTCCGCTATCGCTGCGGCGGGTCTCCTCTATGGCCGATATTAGGTCACGCCATTTGGCGGCCCGCTCGTATTCCATTTCGGCGCTCGCCTCCGCCATCTTCAAATTCGCCTCTTCCAATGCCCTGGCGTCCGCCCCGCGCAAATAGTTTAGAGCGGCGTTAACCCTAATCATATATTCGTTCCGCGTGGTTGTATTTGGGAAGTCCGATATTTCGCCGCGGGCGTCGTCGTATAATATCCACGAGCCGTCTTCCGATTTTTTCGGGCGGGCGTCGGATAGAAGTATTCCGAATTTTTTCTTCAGTTCGCGCAGCGCCGCCCTTATAGATGAAGTCCCAAGGTAGGGCCCAAAATATAGCGAGTTGTCTTCTTTGCGGTTGCGGCAGAAGGTAAAGCGCGGAAGTTCGGAAAACATTTCAACCCGCAGCAGCAGAAAATTTTTATTGTCTTTCTCAAGCGTGTTGTAGCGGGGCTTCCACTGCTTTATAAGCTTGCTTTCAAGCACTAAGGCGTCGGCTTCGCTGCGCGTATTTATATAGTCGAAATCCGCTATGCACTCCGACAAAGACGCTATTTTAGGGTTGTAAGCCTTGTCTTTTGAACTCTTTCTGAAATAGTGCGACACCCGCCTTTTCAAGTCGGAGGCTTTGCCGATGTATATGACGGTTCCCAGGGCGTCCTTCATTAGATAAACCCCGCTCGTATGCGGAAGGCGTCTCAGCTTTTCCTTTAGCGCCGATGAGAGATTCATAATCTATTCTTTGAAATTGTAGCGCTTCCGGGCAATAGCCTTCCGCGCGCCTAAAAGAGAGATAATTGTTTGAAGTTGCTTCCAAAATCTTCGGGCTGCGCCTTTTTAGGGTGGCGCGCCTTGGCGCCTTTGGCTTTTTGCGCGACGGGAGCTCCAAGATTGCCTATAATTGAATTTCCCTCGCTCTCTAGCTCGCTCAAAACTTCTTTTGCCCGGTCAATCACTTTTTGCGGCAGCCCCGCAAGCCGCGCAACTTGAATGCCGTATGAGCGGTCGGCGGCGCCGCGCTCTATGCGCCGGGTAAATATAATCTCGTCGTTCCATTCCTTTACGGAAACCCTGTAATTTACAAGCCGGGGCAGGGACTGCTCGAGTTCGGTTATCTCGTGGTAGTGCGTTGCGAACAAGGTTTTGGGCCCGCATGGGCCGTTGCCGTGAATAAATTCCGCCACTGCCCATGCAATGCTCAAGCCGTCATAGGTGCTCGTTCCGCGCCCTATTTCGTCCAATATTATCAGGGATTTGTCCGTTGCGTTATTTAGAATGTTTGCGGTTTCATTCATCTCCACCATAAATGTGGAATTGCCGCGGGAAAGTTCGTCGCTGGCGCCGACCCTGCTGAATATTCTGTCAACCACCCCCATCGAGCAGCGCTTTGCGGGAACAAATGAACCGACTTGCGCCATGAGGCATATCAGTGCAATCTGGCGTATGTATGTTGATTTCCCGGCCATATTTGGGCCCGTTATTAGCGCTATCTGCTCCTCGTCCGACGACAAGTTCGCGTCATTCGGGACAAAGCGCTCGGTCCGCGCAAGCCCCATCATATCGCGGCGCAGCATTTGCTCCACAACGGGGTGGCGTCCCGCCTCTATGACTATGGAGCAGCCGTCGTTTATCTCGGGCTTGCAATAGTCCCATTCGCGCGCAAGTTCTGCCCAGCCCCTGAACACGTCGGCCTGCGATATGGCTTCGCTCGCCTTTATAAGGGCGTCGTAAAAGCGAAGTGTTTCGGACACCACCTCCATGAAAAGCTCTTCCTCGCGCGCCTTCGCCAGTTCGTCGGAGTGCAGAATTTCCCTCTCTTTTTCCCTCAATTCAGGCGTGGTATAGCGCTCGGCGTTCGTCATGGTCTGGCGCCTTATATATTCCGGAGGAACAAGCCCGAGGTTTGATTTTGTTACCTCTATGAAATATCCGAAAGCGCCGTTAAACTTTACCCTAAGATTCTTTATGCCTGTGCGCTCCTGTTCTTTGCGCTCAAGCTCGGCCAGCCACGACGCATTGCTGTCGCCGAGTTTGCGGAGCCTGTCCAGTTCTGCGTCGAAGCCGTCCCTTATTGCGCCTCCGTCTTGAATTTTTGCGGGAACGTCGTCCGACAGGGCGCTTCTCAGGTAATTTTTTAATTCCGAAAAATCGCCAATCTCATCGGCAAGTTCTCGGCAGCGCGCGCCCGGACATTTCAAGAGCCCAAGCTTGATTGGTTCAAACTGCTCGACCGAAGCAAGTATTGCCAGAAGTTCCCGCGGGCTTCTCATCCTGTTCTGAAGCCTACCCAGTATTCTTGGAATATCCCTCACCTGCGACATGCATTCGCGCAAAGTTTCGCACTCCGCGGAGGAGGCGTAAAGCTCCCATACGGCGTCTTGGCGGCGGCGGATTTCCTCTATATCGAGAGTGGGAGACGACAAGTATGCCTCGAGAAGGCGCGCCCCGGCCGACGTTACAGTTTTGTCCATTATCGACAGCAGGCTGCCCTCCGTGGATCCGGCATAGGAACGGAATATTTCGAGGTTTTTCTGGGTTGCCGGATCTATTAAAACGCATTTCCCGCATGAGAATTTTCTTATGGCCCTAATATTGCGCGGAACGGAGCGCAGGCTTTCCGTAGCGTAATACACCAGCGCTCCGGCAGGACCCGCCAGCGGCGAGCCGCGCGCTATTCCGAATCCGTCGAGGCTGAGCACCCCGAGAGCCTCCCTGACTTGCGCGGCCCCCCATAGCGGCTCGAAGCGGTAGTCGTGCAGGAGCGTTACGGGGCGTATGTCCACAAGGGACCTAAATATCGAGTTCCATGAAAAAAGTTCCGGAGATTCTGCCCATTTGCGCGAGGCGTCCTCGGGTAGAAGTATCTCTTTTGGGTTTACGGCAGACAGCAAGGGGAGAAAATCGTGGGGGTTGTCAAATTCGGCGCAATAGAATTCCCCAGTGCTTATATCGAGCCAGGCCGCGCATAATTTTTGCCCCTTGGATATGTCTATGGCCATGCTGAAATTGCTGTGGCGCCCGTCGAGCTGGGTGTCCTCCATCAGGGTTCCGGGCGTTATTATCCTGCTTATGGATCTCTTTACAAGTTTTCCCGCGCGCGGGATTTCGTCCTGCTCGCAGATTGCCACCTTCTTGTTCGCGGAAAGCAGGCGGGGCAGATATTGCTCTATTGCGTGGTATGGAATGCCTGCCATCGGGTAGTTTTGGCGCTTTGTGAGCGTTATCCCAAGAAGCTTGGAGCCTTCAACGGCGTCGTCGTAAAACATTTCGTAAAAGTCTCCAAGCCTAAACATCAACAGCGTATCGGGAGGCAGAGAGTTTCTCACTTCCCAATATTGTTCCATCATGGGTGTTTGTTTTTCGCTTGAAGCCATTGAACTTTTATCGCGCCTTATTGTCTTCCAATATTTGTGAAATTATTATCGACCCTATAAAAAAAAGGCGCCATACTTTCAACAAATTTTAAGCGTAATACATCATATTTTCACATGCCAATATTTGAATACAAGTGTAAAAAATGCGGGGAGCAGTTCGAGTTTCTCGTGCGCGCAGGGAAAAAACCGCTCTGCCCTAAGTGCGGGTCGGGAAGCCTGAAGAAACTTATATCTTCTTTTAGTTCGGGAATCTCGGCGAAATCGTCCGGAGCGGGGCCCAGTATTTGCGCCAGGCAGTTGGGCGGGCGCTGTTGCGGCGGAGAGGGCCCGTGCGGAGGCGGCGGGCATTGTTGCCTATGAGGTCCGGCAATAGGCAGTCTGCATGCGAATGCTCTTTGCATGCCTATGCTGTGAATGTTGCGCCTGCGCGCGCGCATTTGGCTATGCTTTTTTTTGCGTCTGCTTTTTTTTGCGCGCTTTTAGCGTGCGCGTGCTCGGGCGTAAACGATCCTTCCGAAAGCGCTAAAAAATCCATTTCTGCGGACACATCTGCCGACGCTTTTTCATTCTCCCAAAAAAAGCTGCTTGACATAATAAGGGAGCAGGAACGCTTTATAGGCAGGGTGAAGGAGCATTCCAATATGCCGCGCCACGATGTTTTGACAACCGCAAACAGGATAAACTCGCTATGGAACGGCTACCTTGGGGACAACCCCGAAGACGCCGAAGCTCTTGTTATATATTCTAAGTTCTTGCGCTTTATCGGCGACAGGGAGCGCTCTTATTCTACGGCCAAGAAGGCCGACTCAATAAACCCGAACATGCCGTCGGCCAAGGAGTGCATGGCAGCCTACGAAGCTGAGAGCGGAATGTATAAAGATGCCTACGGCAACATATGCAAAGCAATAGGGTTAAATCCGAAAATATCGGTTTATTACAGGCAAAAAGCGCAGATAATAATGGTATACAGGGCTCGCATGATAAGCGCAAAATTTGCGGATAGGGAAAGGCTCGACGCGGAATTGCTCGAATGCTACCGCAAGGTGTGCGAGCTTGAGCCCAAAAATGCCAGGGCAAAGTGGCAGTATGCGCAAGCCTTTTACGAACTCCAAAAGGCGGATTGGAACGCCGCCTTGGAGTTGTGGGACGAAATAGAAAAAGAGAGCGCGCTAAACCTTGATTTGCAGACGGCGCGCGCAAACAAGGCGAGAGTGCTTGTGGAACTTGGGCGCGATTCCGAGGCTGAAAAGCTGTTGTCGGGCATAGACCTTCCAGCGCTTCAAAATGCGAAGTCTATGTTGCTTGGCGAAATAGAGCGCGCAAAAAAAGAGTCCTTGCAAGAGCCGGGGGTTTCTGCAAGCCTTTTGAAAAATTCTAAAAAAAACGGGAAAAATAATGGGGGGTTTTAATTTTTAGCTATGCAACCCGACTTGTTGACACAAATAAGAGAGGGCGGAATACTATATATTCTGCTTTTAATAGCAGTAACCATGCACGAATTCGGCCATGCATTTGTGGCGGATAAGCTTGGCGACAGATTGCCGCGTTTGGACGGGCGCGTAACGATAAACCCGCTCGCGCACATAGATATGACGGGGACCGTCATATTGCCGATATTGACCATAGCTCTATCAATAGGAGCCCAGTTTCCGCTGGTGTTTGGCTGGGGAAAGCCGGTAAGAGTTGCGCTCGACAATCCAAAAACGCGGGCAAAGGTCGATGTTCTTTCGACGGCCGGCGGGGTCGGCATGAATCTGGCGTCCGCATTGTTTTTTGCGGTGCTCGCATCAATTATGGCAGTGGCGCATTTAGACGACTTCGTGTCGTTTGCCGTTTACGGCATATTTATCAACTGCGCGCTGTTTGTGATAAACATGATTCCCATACCGCCCCTCGACGGAAGCAAGTTTTTGAAATATGCCGTAGGCATGAGCGATTCCGCCTACTACAATTTGGCAAGATGGGGATTGTTTATATTTTTGGCGATAATATTGATACCCCAGACAAAGTTTTTGCTATCATTGTGCATAGAATTCATATCCGGGATTTTCCTGCATATAGTTCTAATATTGACCGAACTACTTAATTGACATGCCTGTTTATAGATATGTAACCATAGAGCCCGACGGTTCCGACGGCGAAATTTTCGAAGTCGAACAGGGCGTAAATTCCCCATCGCTGAAGCTTCATCCCGAGAGCGGAAAGAATGTCCGCAGGATTTACGACTCCCCAAACATAAACACAAACTACACCCCCGGAAAGGAGAAGTTGCTTTCCGATATGGCGCGGATAAAAAAGGCGGGATTTCGCGTCATTGAAAAGGATAGAATATCGGGAAAGTATTTCGAGAAATAAAAAAGAAAAGCGCATTCTCTGCTGCGGAGAATGCGCTTTTCTTTTAAGTTGGGATCCACGCCGCCAATGTTTTTTTGTATCGGCACAGGGTTTAAAATAGAGAAATTTTTTTAAGCTTTGCAGGGCCGCCCGCTCTACGTCAAAGATTGTGGAATGGGAGAAAAAAAAGAGGGCAAAGAGAACGAAAAATGTTCTACAATGCCCGATGTGTTAATAAAGGGCTATAAGATTCTCAGGACAGTAAGAGTTGGTCAAG
>CALXOC010000010.1 GCA_944389915.1 uncultured Opitutales bacterium
ATGGCAGCCGAAAGTTGCGCAGATTGCAGTCGGGTCTGTCTGCATGTCGTACATGGCTTCAAGGGCGTGCCCCATAAGCCCTATGCGCGCACGCCGGAGGTCGTGCAAAACTTTGGCTATGGAGCACCATTTGCTTATCTCGTTCAGGGCAAACTCGTCGCTGTGGCCGCAGCCTATTATGACATCGGCCACGCTTTTTCCCATGCGCTCGGCTACGCCTGTAAATTCGGGGATTGAACAGATGTCGTCGTTGCAGAGTTGGGTGAAGGTGTCGGCTTTGTCGTAGGGCATGGCGTTGAGCGGTTGCAGGGCGACAAGCACTATGGGAACATTGAGCTCGCGCGCTATTGCGGCAAACGTTGAGGAAGTCGCGTAAGTGGCCATATCAACAAAGAGCAGGTCTATGTCGGCGGCTTTTATTTTTGGCAGGACTTCGTATGCGCGGGCCGCATTGTCTATAAGCCCAAAATTAAAAGTCTCCACGGAGTTTGCCATGACTATGCCCTCAAAGCTTTCAATTTTTCCCAATATTGCTTTGCGGAGCCCGTCGAATTGGCGCCAGTAGGTGTCGAGCCCAACACCAATTATGCCTATGCGTGCATTTAAGGCTTTTATGCGTTTTATCTTTTGCCGCGGAGCGTTGTTATTGTTTGTGCTTTTCATTTGGTTCCTTTTTTTGAGGCTTTTATCTTTATAATGTGCACTCTGTATATTATGTAAGAAAATTCAATCATAAATTGCTTAAAATTCGATATTTTATTAATAGTTTACGCACTATTATATATATGAACTTCAGATGGTATTTTTACTTAGTGCATATTTTTGAATATTGACGAAAGTTTCGATAGGGTAATAAAATCGGTGATAATATGACAACAGAATGCAAGGGAAAACATGTTTGGAAGTTCTTTAAAGCGGGCGGAATGTATCAGCCTTATATAAGTTCCGGAGAAGACATAAAGCATTTAGGCGAACTGGACCAGAAATTGTGGTCGGCTTTGAGTTGCCCTTCAAGCGGCTTGTTTTTCGATGAAAAGACGCTTAAGCTTATAGACGCCGACGGCGACTCGCGCGTGCGGCACAACGACATAGTCTCTGCCGCAAAGTGGACTTGCTCCCTGTTAAAAGACTGCGAAAGTTTGATGAAGGCTTCGGATTCCCTCGAATTGTCGAATATAGACGATACTGTTGCCGAAGGCGCAATATTGCTGTCGAGCGCCCGCCGCATTTTGGAAAGCATAGGCAAAGGCGGCGCCCAGAGCATATCGCTTTCGGATTTTGGAGAGGAGGGGTCTCTTTTTACCAACACGTTGTTTAATGCCGACGGCATAATAACTGTTGAATCTTGCGGTTCCGACGAATCTCTAAGGGAGCTTGTCTCCGACATGATTGCCGTCGAGGGCTTTAAGACCGACAGATCGGGAAAGCCGGGAGTGGATGCAGAATTGGCAAGGTTGTTCTTTGACGACGCGCGGGCCTACGCCGAGTGGCTGAATGCCGGAGAAAAAAATCCTAAATGTTATGTGCTTGGGGATTCTACCGAGTCGGCCTTTGAGGTTTTTAAGTCCGTAGAGTGCAAAATAGACGATTTCTTTGCCCGTGCGGAAATTTTGGCCTGCAACCCCGACAACGAATCGGCTGTAAATGCAAGTTACGAGCAGATAAGGGAAATGGCGTCAGCCCAAATTAGCGACAAGTCTTCCGAACTTGCAAATCTTCCAATTGCGCGGATATTGCCGTATGGCGAGTTGAATCTTGAAGGCGCGCTGAATCCGGCTTGGAGCAAAAAGGCGGAGCTTTTCATGCGTGAGGTTGCGTTGCCGCTGTTGGGGAAATCTTCAATGGCGGCGGGCGACTGGGCGCGCGTGAAATCGGCATTCGAGCCTTTTGAAAGCTGGTTTGTTTCAAGGCCGAATTCCAAAATAACGCTGCTGTCCAAAGACAGAATAAGCGAGATAGTATCCCAAAACAAGTTGGGCGCAATAATGGAGCTGATAGCCAAAGACGAGTCTCTAAAAGACGAATTTGAAAACATAGGCAAGGTGGAAAAGCTTGTCCGGCTGCACAAAAATCTTGCCGAATTAGCCATGAATTATGTGAGTTTCCAAAAATTTTACCTTCGCGGAAGCGCGGCTATTTTCCAGTTCGGCTCGCTCTATATAGATAGGAGAGTCTGTCGTTTGTGCATTAGAGTTGACGACGTGGAAAAACATTCCGAGATGTCCGCTCTTAGCTACGGCTATTTGCTATATTGCGCATGCAGGCGAAAAGGCGAGCCGGACATTAATATTGTGGCTCTTGTAAGCGCCGGAGATTCCGACAATCTCATTGTGGGCAGGAACGGCGTTTTTTACGACAGGCTCGGAAGGGATTGGGACGCTACGGTAGTGAAAATAGTCGATAATCCAATAGGCATAAGGCAGTCGTTTTTTTCGCCCTACAAGCGTTTGATAAAATGGATAAGCGAACAAATAGCCAAGCGCGCGAGCGCCCTCGAGGTTCCTGGGGCCCCGATTAAATTGGTGGACCAGAAGACAAAGAAGATAGACGTAGGCACCGTTGCGGCCTTAGGCGTGGCGGTCGGAGGCATAACCACGGCTTTCGGCATGCTGCTTGACGCGTTTCTCGGTTTGGGATTTTGGATACCGCTTGGAATTTTTGCTATAATTTTATTGATATCGGCGCCGTCGGTGTTTTTGGCCGCAATGAGGCTTAAAATGCGCAATCTTGCCCCGCTTTTAGATGCCAGCGGGTGGGCCGTAAACAGCAAGGCAACAATAAACGTCGCTTTTGGCGCAAGTCTGACGCGAATGGGAAAATTGCCGCGCAACGCCGACAAAAAAGATTCGGATCCCTATGAAGACTCGCATCCGGTGCGCCGCGCATGCATAGTGGCGTTGATTGTATTGCTGCTTGTTTTTGGCGCGCTGTGGTATGGAAACATATTGGCTCCTTTGGGTCTGGAAGCCCCTTCATGGTCCCCAATGCGCGCGGACGCTTCAAATACCCAAGCGCAATCAAAAACTCCGAAGCCCGAATCCGGAACATGCGCTCCCGAAAGCCAGAGCAAAACTAAACAGGCGCGGGGCGCAGCGTCCGCTAAAATTTCTCCCAAAAGCATGGGGAGCAGGTGGCAAAAATAATGCTAAAACCTTTCATTGCATAAATGTAAAATCAATCTTTCCGGAACTGGTGTATGAAATCGAGAAAGTCTCCATATGCGTGGAAGGAAATTACGCCAAACATATTGGAGGCGTTTCCCAGCGGCAGCTTTGAAAGATATTTGACCGCGTCGTACTGGTCGGAGCAAAAAAGCTTGTTCGATAAAATTAAAACGCCCTCAAAGCCCTTTTCTTCGCTGCTTTCAAAATACGGGATAGAAAACGCCGCCATCAGCAGGCACAAGGCTCCCTATTATTCGGAGTTTAAAAACAAATCTTTCGCATCTGTTCTGATAACCACCTCTGGAGAGGCGAAAATTACATCAGAGGGAAAACTTTTTAGGCTAAAAAAGGGGACTCTATGCTATACTCCCGCGGGGGGCCATGCAAGCGCAAGGGTTGACAGGGTTTGGAATGTAATTTGGTTTCATTTGCGCAATTCTGAACAGTGGCGGACTTTTCTTCCCGCAAATCCGTTTTTGGATTCGGCAAAACGCTTTGAATGCATAAGCAATGTGGCAGAAAATTTTGCCGCAGAAATATTTTCGGATTCTGCATCTTTGGATATTGCCGCAAATATGGCCAATTTGCTCTATTCCCTATTGTGCGGGGAACTGCGCAGAAGCAAGGCCGCGGAAAAAGTTTGGCGCCGGCTTGAAGCGGTGCTTTTAAAGCTTCAGTCGGAGCCGAATCCGGCGCCTACTGCAGGCGAAATATCGCGCGACATAGGCTGCAGCGTATATGAATTAAACAAATATTGCCTCAGAACGCGCGCGGCCACATACGGCAAAATTGTTAGAAACATATCCATGCTCCACGCCGCCTCTATGCTCGAGCGCGGAGCGGGCATAAGCGAGACGGCGTTAAAGCTGGGTTTTTCCGACCGCTTTAGCTTCACCAAGTCCTACAAGGCTTTTTACGGCAGGACACCCGCTGCGCTTGATGCGGGAGGCTTTAAGATGCGTCGGCGCCCCAAGCGGCAAGCGTGATTTCCGCGCTTTGGATTTTTTACGGCTAATAGCGCGGGGCGCATGGGCGCAATGCCGCGCGTTTGTTCCCCTCCCGCAGCAAATCCAAAGCGGCTTTTATAAAGGTGCGGCGCCGGCAAATTCCCGGCGCCGCAAAAACCGGCCTTTATTTTGATAATTTCGAAGCGGCTGCCTATTGCCTTCAATAATTTTTGGCGTTCAACTTAAAATACGCCTGCGGGTGGGAACAGACGGGGCAGATTTCCGGAGCTTTTTTGCCTCTTGAAATGTGGCCGCAATTTGAGCATTCCCAAACTACCTCTCCGTCTTTCTCAAAGACTTTCCCAGACTCCAAATTTTCCAGCAGTTTGCGGTAGCGGGCTTCGTGTTCCCTCTCTATCTTTCCCACTTCGTCGAAAAGGTAGGCTATTTTGTCAAATCCCTCCTCGCGCGCTTCTTTCGCGAAGTTCGCATACATGTCGGTCCACTCGTAGTTTTCGCCGGCGGCGGCGTCTTTTAAGTTTTCCATCGTGCCGGGCATGCCGCCGTGCAAAAGTTTGAACCATATTTTTGCATGCTCTTTTTCGTTGGAGGCGGTTTCCTCGAAAATTGAGGCTATCTGCACGAATCCTTCCGATTTCGCCTTTGAAGCGTAATATGTATATTTGTTGCGCGCCTGGGATTCCCCGGCAAATGCCGCCATCAAATTTTTCTCGGTTTTTGTTCCTTTAAGTTCCATTGTCTGCCTTTCTATGTTTTGTAGGTTTTTGCCTTTCGCGCCGCGCCGCATTTTCTGCGGAGGCGGCGGGCCATTTTTATGCAAACATAAATTATTAATATTTGCAGTCAAGTATTATTTACAAAAAACTTGCATTTTTCGAAAAAAGTCGGATATAAAGCGGCCTATGAAAATGAACGCCGAAATTTTTGCGGCCTTTTCCGATTTTTGCGAAAGAAGCGGAATAAAGAGGACGGCGCAGCGCTGCGCCGTCTTTGCGGCCGTTTACGGAAGCCGCGCTCATCCCTCAGCGGAAGAGGTTTTCGGGCGCGTTAAAAAGACATTGCCTACAATGAAGCTCGAAAGCGTCTATAGGATACTTGGGGACTTTCATCGCGCCGGACTCATAAAAAGGGTCCATCTTTCGGGATTGTCCAGGTTTGACTCCAACACGTCGAAGCACGCGCATTTTGTTTGTTCAAAGTGCGGGAAAATTGCGGATATTCCAATGCCCGAGTTGAAACTTCCGCCTTCACTGAGAGGGGCGGAGGAAGTGTCCATGACGCTCGGAGGCTTGTGCCCAGTTTGCGCCGTGCGGGTAAAATCAAAGCGCGCCTGAATTCGCCTCCTTAAAAAAGATGGCTTTTTTTGCTTTTTTTCGCGGGGTGCACCAACGGCGGGAAAGGTATTTTTTCTTTTTATGGGATATAAACCCGATAAAATAAAACAAATGCTGCAAAAACAAAAAACGCGCTTGTCCCATCAGGATTTTCGGATAAGATTATTCCGTCATATGGTTGGTTTGCAGCTAAAGCGGGACAGGTTTTTATGAAAGATATCGGCAAACATATAGAATTTTGCTTTATATGCGCTGCGTTTTTTTGCGCAACATCCTACGGGAATGCGGATTTTTACAAATGGACAAATTTTGATCCTGAGCTTGCGGAGAGCAGGCCCCTTTACTCCGATTTTTTAAATCCTCCGCATTCCGCCCGCCCGCAAACTTGGTGGCATGTAATGTATGGAAATATAAGCAGGGAAGGGATAGAAAAGGATTTGCGCGAAATGGCCGACAAGGGATACGGCGGGGCGATTCTTTTCAGCGTAAATGTCAGCGCCCCCAAGGGCCCTGTAAGATTCGCTTCTCCGGAGTGGTATGAAATGTTTTCGCATGCCGTGAAGACCGCGCGCGAATGCGGAATTGAGCTTGGCGTGCAAAATTGCGACGGGTTTTCGGAGGCGGGAGGCCCGTGGGTGGGCCTTGAAGATTCCATGAAGCTTCTGGCATGCTCTAAAATTCATGCAAAAGGGAAGGGCGCAATTCAAAATTTACGCCTTCCAAAGCCGCATGCAAAGATGGATTTCTATAAAGACATAGCCGTTGTGGCTTATCCCGCACGGCGTCCATTGAAGGCGCCAATGCTCGAGACTCTCGAAAGCGTAAGGCCTGCAAATGCCGAGACATTGTTCGATAAGAATGGCGATGCGGCAAAGGCGTTTGACGGAGAATTTGAAACGTCGCTGCGCGTGCTTCCCAACTCCAAAAAAATGGACATGTTCGACATGCAGACGAAATTGGCTTCGGTCGAAGAATACGGAGTGCTACTTAGTTTTAAGCGCCCCTACGAGGCGGGCGGAATATATTTGAATCTCGGATGGGAATGGATTTTGCCTTATGATGTTGTTCTCGAGTCGAGCAACGACGGCAAAAATTTCGAGAAAGTTGCGGACATAGAATTTAGTTCCGGAGAGGCTTGGCTTCCTTTTGCTCCGCGGAAGGCCAAATTTTGGCGTCTGATGCGCGTTATGCCCAAAGACGCAAAAGGCAAAAACCCAAACGAGTTGGTTATTAGGGAAGTCGAATTGGCTCCGGCCTCGCGGGAACTTGCAAACGGCAGCTATATAAACGGCCAGAGGGCAAAATCTTTAATGGACGCATTTGCAAACCGGGCTTTGCCGCCCGATACGGAGACGGATACTACGCCCGACGGCATGCGCATAAAGGCTTCGGAGGTTTTGGTCTTTAAAAATGCCCTTGACAGCCGCGGCAACTTTAAGTGGCGGGTTCCGCCGGGCGAGTGGCGCATTGTTCACGTAGGTTATACCACATCGGGAAAGATGAACCACCCATGCACTCCGGAGGGGCGCGGGCTTGAAATAGACAAAATGAGCGCCGCCGCATATAAAAGGCATTTTGAGCATTATATGCAAAAAATGATAGGCGCCGCCGGAGAGCCGCGCGGCGATGTGTTGAAGTATGTTCAAATAGATTCGTGGGAGTGCGGAAATCAGAATTGGACGCAAGCTTTAGATGAAAAATTTTTTGAGAAGAACGGATACAGCTATTTTAGCTACTTTCCGGCTTTATTGGGCGAAACGGTTGGAAGCGCGTCCGAGAGCGAGAGGTTTTTTGCAGACTTGCGGCGCACAACGGCATCGCTTGTGGCATCGAATTTCTACGGCCAGATAGGGAAGTCTGGAGGCGGGTCGGGAATAAGGAGCATAATAGAGCCTAATGGCGACGCGTTTTCGTCGGATAAATATTCGCTATTTAAACATGCCGACATTCCGCAAGATGAAATATGGCAGGGATACAGAAATCCTGCGCGCGACTTTTATACAAACGATACTCTTAAAAAAAGGGGGATATTTGGATACGCCCAGAGTGTGGGGCATTTTTACGGCAAAAAATTCATAGGCTGCGAATCGCTTACGCAGCGCAACGGTAATTGGGCCGAAACTCCGCGCCAGCTCAAGGGGACCATAGATTTGATTTTCATGCAGGGATTCAATCTGATACAGCTGCATTGTTGGCCCCATCAGCCCGACGACAGCGTTCCCGGTTGGGGAATGGGGCCGTGGGGTACTCCCATTAGCCGGAAACAGACATGGTGGCCTATGTCAAAACCCTTTTTTAGCTATATAGCAAGAATGCAATACATGCTCCAGCAGGGCAGGGCGGGCTCGCGCATACTTGTGCTTGCAACCGACGGAGTTCCCGAATCGGGCCTTACAAATCTTCCCGACAACTTTGAGGCCGACAGCATAGACGGCGAAGGAGTACGGAGACACCTCAAATTGGAAAATGGCAAATTTGTGAGTCCCGGCAAAATGGAGTACGAGCTTTTAGCAGTTTCGCCGGTGCAATTTTTTTCCGTGGAAACTTTGCGCGCCCTAAAAAAATACGTAGAAGAAGGCGGGAGCATTTGCGGGCATAAGAAGGAGCGCTATGCGACGCTTGTTGGAGGAAGAAAGGCTCGCGAGGAATGGTCGCGCCTAAACAGCGAGCTGTTCGGCGCAGGGGGCGCGCAGGCTGTTGCCCAAATCGGCAAAGGAAAAGTTTTCCGCAATTACCAAGCCAATGATGCCGCGCGTTTGATGGGCATGCGCGCATCCGTTGAATTTGAAGGAAATGGGGCGAAGGAGAATATACGCTGGCTGCGCCGCGTGTCCGGCAAAGACCAGTGGTTTTGGATATTGAACGGATCCGGCAAGCCTGCCGCGTTTGTTGCGAAATTTGCGGTGTCGGGAATGAATGCGGAAATTTGGTGTCCCGAGAGCGGGGAGCGCATTTGCGCAGTGGCGGCAGCGGAGTCCGATGGAAGAACGCTTCTGCCTTTGTCCCTGCCTTCGCAGACGGGGGTTTTTGTGGTGTTCAAAGAGGGGAATAAAAATGTCGCGCCTGTAAGGGCCTATTCAATAGGCGGAATGGAGCGCTTCCCCAAGCCGTTGTATTCCGGCTCTTTGGCGGACGAGCCCAGATTGAGGTTGTCGGACGGTGCGCCAAGCGCGGAGTTCTTCGGGAGGGGATATGTCGAGGCGATTCTTGCCGGCGGGGAAAAAGTTGCGGCGTCGGTCGCGTCGGTTCCGGAGCCGCAGCTTTTAGCCCCGCCATTTCTTGTAGAGTTTAACGAGGCGTTTGGCGTCCCGAAATCCGTTGTGTTTGATAAGCTGGAATCTTGGACAGAGCATCCCAACTTGGGAGTGAAAAACTATTCGGGCATAGCGCGCTATTCAAAGGAATTTGACGCTTCCGCACCCGCTCGCGGGGAAAGGGCGTATCTCGAGTTTGACAACATATCGGAAATAGCGGAAATCTTTATAAACGGGAAATCCGCCGGTGTGATATGGAAGCCGCCTTTCAGAATAGAGATAGGCAAGTTGCTTAAAGACGGCCGCAATAAATTGGAAATAGACGTGGCAAATACTTGGGTTAACAGGTGCCTCTACGACTCCACATTGCCCAAACAAGAGCGCATAACATGGTCCAACGCCATGCATTTCCACTATCCTGCCGCGGAACACAGCACACGCAGGGCGCCGTGGAAATTCGGGGCATTGCCTTCGGGCATTATAGGCGGAATGCGCGTGATTAGGAGCGTGGAAGTCCCTCTGTCGAAATAGGGGCTATTCCATGGAGGCGGATATATCGGAGGCAACGCCCTCTATTATTTCGGGCGTGAAATACTGCATTGCAACAATGTGGGCAAGCTGTCCGAATTCGTCGTCGTGGCAGCATGCCAGGGCGTATTTGTTAACTATTTCTTCCGATGGGCGTCGGAAGAAGACCGTGTTGGAATATTGGTTTTTCCATGCGGGGACGCCCTTTGCCTTTAGGGTGTCGAGCAAAAGTTGCGCCATGGAAAGCGAACGCTCCGCTTCGGAGCGTATCCCCTTAACGCCGAGTGCGCTTATGCGCCAATACAATTTTAAGGCGTCTAATCCGCTCCTTGAGCAGTTTAAGGTCGGGATTGTCCCGTTTAGGTATTCTACCGGATTTTCATTTACGCAGTCCAAAACAGAACGGCGGCAGATAAATATGCCTATGGGCTCGTTCATTGACAAAAACTTGTGCCCGGATATTGCAACAGAATCAAATCCAGCTTTTGAGGCGTCGAGAATGGAATTCGCTTTTGGATCGTTCAAGAAAGGGAGGTAGCCTCCGAACAGCGCGGCGTCAAGGTGCTTATAAACAGCAATGGGCCCCGCCTTTTCTATGGCTTCGGAAATTTCAGACTGGTTGTCTATGGCGCCTTTAAAAGTTCCCCCTATGGCTATGGCAACGAGAGCCGGGCGGGAAGGGTCGATTTTTTTGTACAAGTCGCCGGCGTCCATGGCGCCCATGGGAAGGCTGTCTATTATGCGAGTCTCTATATTTTGAACGTCGCCTATTTTCTGCAGGGAGTAGTGCGCCTGGCGCGACACATAGAGTATGGGCGCGATGGGAGATTTTGCCTTTAGAGCTTTTCTGGCAAAATATATTCCGTGCATATTGCCGTCGGTTCCGCCATTGGAAAGAACTCCCCAATGGCGCCCGTGAAATCCGCAGGCGTCGGCGATAAAATCTATGCAATAGCGCTCAAATTCGTCGGTGTTTAGCATGTGCCACTCTTTTTTGTATGGGTCTCCGACATTTATAATGCTTAGGTCTCCAAGTTTTGTATCCGCGAGCCACTTATGGAATGAGCTTAAGCCGCAATCTTGGTTGAATGGATATCCAAGCTGGTTATTTTTTCTAAGCAGCAGATCTTGGGCAAGGGCCTCAAGCTTTTCAGCGCGGTGCGGAACTGTTTTGTTTGCGTGGTTGCTCATAAGAATTTTCAATATGCGGGCCAAAGCGGGCGTTGTTTAATAAAAAACTTACAGTGTTATAGGCTCATGCCCCTATTCAAACAAGAAATTTGTTGACCAAATTCCGCTTTGGGAAATTACTTGTAGGCATGTCGAATTTTGTACATCTGCACGTTCACACCGATTACAGCTTTCTCGACGGCTGCGCGCGCGTCGACAAGCTCATGGCACGGGTGAAAGAACTCGGCATGCCTGCCGTTGCAATGACCGACCACGGCAATATGTGCGGGGCCATAGACTTTTACAACGAGGCCCGAAAGCATGGAATAAAGCCTATAATAGGAATGGAGGCTTACTACATAAACGACCATTCAATGGAGGACAGGCCCAAGCGGGACAGGGAGAAAAGCGACGACATAGACGGGGTTGAGACTGATACGTCAATGTTGCGCCCCGAAAATTATCCCCACTTTCAAATACACCATAAGACTTTGATAGCCAAAGATTATTCGGGCTTTTTAAATCTCGCAAAGCTTACGAGCGAATCATACGAGCGGGGCTTTTACAGGAGGCCCCGCATAGACTATGAAACTCTGGCGAAGTATTCGAAAGGCATAATAGCGCTGAGCGGATGCCTAAACGGCGTGGCATCGCAGTATCTATTGTATTCCGACTATGACAAGGCCCGCGAGGTTACCGCAAGATTCGTGGACATATTCGGCCGCGAGAATTATTTTATAGAGGTGCAAAACCATTTTTTAGCCGCCCAGCGGAAAATTATTCCCGGTTTGCTAAGGCTTGCGCGTGAGTTCGGACTTAAGATGGTGGCGACAAACGACACCCATTATGTCCGCAAAGAGGACGCCTCCGCCCACGACGCGATGCTCTGCATACAAACCGGGCACAAGTTGTCCGACGAGAACCGAATGCGCTATCCCAACAGCGAGTTTTACATAAAGAGCCGGGAAGAGATGGAGAGGGCCTTACAGGAGCTTCCCGAGGCTCTCGACAATACTCTTGAAGTTGCCGAAATGGTAAATCTTGAGATTCCGCTGGGGCACAACCACTATCCGAAGTATGTGCAGCCTGAGGGGCTTGTTTTTGACAGGGACGAAAAGGACTTTAACAGGATTTTGGATCTCTACGTAACGAAGAAAAACCAGGTCATAAAGCAAAACGGCGGCGAGCCGGATTTTTCCTTGGATGAGCGTGAGCGCGCGAAGCTGATGAAGAACGGCCTATTTCTCTTTGATTTGGCGAAAAAGGGATTGATGAGGAGATACGGCGTTGATTACGACCATCCCGAGCGCTATGCGCCAAAGCCCGGAGAGGACGCAGGCAGGGCGAAGATGCTCTGCGACAAGCTTGACTATGAATTGTCTATCATTGTGGGCGCCGGTTTTGTAGATTATTTCTTGATAGTTTACGACTTTATAAATTGGGCGCGCAGCAAGGGTATCCCCGTGGGGCCCGGGCGCGGAAGCGGCGCTGGCTGCATGATTGCCTACCTGATAAAGATTACCGATATAGATCCGCTCCGCTTCCACTTGCTCTTTGAGCGGATGCTGTCTCTGGAGCGCGTGTCTCCGCCCGATTTCGATGTGGATTTTTGCCAGCGCAGGCGCGACGAGGTAATAGACTATGTGCGCTCAAAGTACGGTTCCGACCGCGTTTCAAATATTGTAACGTTCAACAAGCTCGGAGCCAAGGCGGTTGTAAGAGACATAGCGCGTGTCAACGACATTCCATTTGACCGCTCCAACGCAATAGCCAAGAAAATTCCCGACGATTTGAAAATGACTCTGAAAAAGGCTCTTGAAATGTCCGCCGAGCTTCGCGACGAGTTGTCGGATCCGTCGGTGAAACATGTATTTGAGCAGTCCGAGGTCTTGGAGGGAATGATAAGGCAGGCGGGAAAGCATGCGTGCGGCATTATAATAGGTGACCAGCGCCTCGACAATCTAATCCCAATGATGATACAGGAGGGAACGCTGACCACGCAGTTTGCAAAGACTCCCGTTGAGGAGCTTGGGCTCTTGAAGGCCGACTTTCTTGGGCTTAAAACGCTGACAGTTATATCCGACGCCCAAGACAACGTAAGGCGCGCGCGCAAAATGCCAAATTTCGACATAGAGGAAATTCCGCTGGAGGATCCTGCCACATTCAAGCTTTTAAACAGCGGCATAACTGTCGGTGTATTTCAGCTTGAAAGCGAAGGCATGCAGAATTTGTGCCGGAAGATACGCCTGAGTTCCTTTGAGGAGATTATTGCTCTAATAGCCTTGTACAGGCCGGGCCCGATGGAGTTTATTCCGCAATTCATAGAGGCGAAGATGGATCCCAAAAAATTGCAGGTTCCGCATCCGCTTTTAAAGGATCTCGTCCAGGAGACATACGGGGTGCTTGTTTATCAGGAGCAGGTTATGATGGCCGCCCAGATAATAGCCGGATATACTTTGGGAGAGGCCGATATCTTGCGCCGCGCCATGGGCAAGAAAAAGCCCGAGGTTATGGAGAAGCAGCGCGCCGTGTTTGTAAAAAAGGCGAAGGAGCACAATAACATAGACGAAAAGGAGGCTCTTGAAATTTTTGCGGTTCTTGAGAAGTTTGCAAAATACGGCTTTAATAAGTCGCACTCGGCGGCTTACGCCATGTTGAGTTACAGGACGGCGTATCTGAAGGCTAACAATCCGGTGGAATTTATGGCGGCTTTGCTTTCGAGCGAACTCGGAAACATGGACAAGGTTTCCAAGTTCATAGAGGAATGCGAAGCCTTGAACGTCAGGGTGCTCGGCCCGGATATAAACATTTCCCGCGAGATGTTTACTCCTATAATAGACGAGTCTTGGAAGCCCAACTTGGGAGGGGAAATATTCGAAGAATCTCCCGGCTCCATACGCTTCGGGCTCGCCGCTATAAAGGGCATAGGAGACGCCGCAGCGGGCGCGATTGTCCGCGAGCGCGACGCGAACGGCCCGTTTTCCGATATATTTGATTTTATAGAGCGCGTAGGCATGAGAAACATAAACCGGCGCGTGCTTGAAAACTTGATTCAAACCGGCGCGTTCGACTCTTTCGGCTATGACAGGGCCCATCTGCTCGGCAGCCTCGACGCAATTATAAACCACGCAGAGGAGATTGGCAGAGACATGGCTTCTGGGCAGGCGAACCTTTTCGATATGCTCGGAATGGGGGCTTCCTCGGGAGGGTCTTCTGCAAGCATAATAGACACGGGCTCCGCTCCCATGTCTTTAGCCCAAAAGCTGTTTGCCGAAAAGGAGCTGCTCAGCTATTATGTATCGGGCCACCCTATGAACGAATTTGCACCCTTCGATTTCGCTCTCGACGACATTCCGGAGGATTCGCTTGTAAAGCGCGTAAAAAAACTTCCGTTCAGAGCCTGCGGCGTAGTTTCTAATATAGTAAAGCGCCTGACAAAAAAGGACAACAGGCCCTGGTGCTACTTTACGCTCTCCGGCAGGGACAATTCCAAAGTTTGGCAGATTAACCTATTCCCGGACGCCTATGAAAAATTCGGAAGAAGCCTTTCGGAGGGCGATTGCGTATGTGTTGTGGGCGAATGCCGCAGCGACGATTCCGCGTCAATGCGCTTTAACGGAGATGTTGTGTATAAGATGTCGGAGGCCGTGGAGGATTTCTGTTCCGCTGTAGATTGGACTATATCCGCGGACTTGCATGCGGAGCGCTTCGTAAAGCTGATGGCCCACTGCGTGCACCATGACTCTCCCGGGTCTGCAATCAAGCACAAAATCACGCTCAGGACAGGGGAATCGGAAGGCATTGAAATGTCGTCCGACGGTGTGGGTGAGAGCTCTTATAACTCCGCAATTTTTAGGCGTTTGGCAACGGAGCCCGCGGTTTTGAACATAAGGGTCCGCATGAATCCCACTCCGGAGAGGTCTTCTCGACGGGACTATCAATTCAGGGCGGCCTCTAATGCATTTTCTGCGGGTTAAAATGGGGAGCGTAAGTCAAAGGGCGAATTTGCTTCTTCCGGACAAGAAGACCTTGATTGCTTGCCGCTATTATTTGAGGGGGGGCTCTTCTTTGTTTGCGCTTATGCGCATGTTCTTTACATACGCGCGCGGCGGCGTTTTGTAGTATCTTGCGAAAGCCTTGGAGAACGAACTGCGGTCTGCGTAGCCTAAAATTTTTGAAACTCCTTTAATTGACACGCCGGCGCTTAATTTTTCAACCGCCTTTTTCATCTTTGTTTCCAAAATATGCCTATAAACGCTTTTCCCGCGTGCGGATTTAAAAATGTCGTTAATTTTTTTCGGCGTGGTGTGAAACTTTTTCGACAGATATTGGAGGGACAGCTTGGAGTATGGCGCAGCGTTTATTTGGTAATATATGCCCGCGCAGCTTATGCGGTTTATGCTTGCGGCGTTTGAATCGTAAAATTCTCGCCTGATATTTTCGGCTATGCATTCTGCCAATGCGTTCAAATAGAATATCGAAGGCGTTTCCAAATAAATTTCGTCTTCATACATTCCTATTAGTTCTTCGATGTTTTTTAGGCGCAAGGCTTTTTTCAACAAATTGTTTTTTCCAAGAAGCCCGCTCCATTCGCGGGAATTTTTTAGATGAAACCATATTATGCTCGCGTCCTTTTTCGGGCAGCTGCTGTTGACAAATACCATTGGAGCAGTCAGATACAGCATTCCGCGCGCGATTGTTTCGGTTTTGCCCGCGTGCCTAACCTGGTATTCTCCGCTCGTTACATAGGCAATGAGGTAGAAGTTCTCGTTCTCGCGGGAGAGAAAGTATCCCCTGCTGTATTTGACCGAGGCTGCCGCGTTGATTTTCACTGCGTTGAGGGCGTCGTATTTTAAGGCGAATCGCGGAAATGTTATTGTCCCGTTTCTGACGAGTTCGGCCGGGGCGTATTTTGACGGGGGTGTCAAATATTTTATTTTGCTTCCAGATTTTAAAACTTGGACTCTGTTGCGGTTGACCCTTTTGAAATCCTGCATAATAAATCCGATTTTGTTGCTTGCATGTGGGTGGGAGGGTTTTTTTGCGCCTTTCCAATATGTGTATTTTTTTTCAAAAGTGTGTCAATTTATTTTTATTGAAGCGGCACGGACAAAAATATATTCTATGCAAGCATGAAATTGTTAGATTTATTGTTAGTGGGGATTTTTTTTGCGGGATTTGCCAATGCTGAGACTGTGCGCATCATCACAAGGACGCTCGACGGCAATGTTTCCGAAAGAACAACCGAGCTTGATAAGGCGCCCGACGGGGCGGGAAGGCTGGTGATTCCGGCCGGCAGCATAGCCGACAATGTCGACTACATTGACGTGGTCCACCGCTATGCGGAAGCCCGGAAGGGGGACGCCGGCTACTGGGTGTTTCCCCGCGGAGAACTCGGGCGTTTTGACAAGGATGATGGCTACTTTACAAGCAATATTTGGACAAATTGGACGCCCATGCCGATATTCGGAATGAAAGGGCCTCATAAAACCATCATGGGAATTGTCCGCTCCATGCGCTTCGAGTACGAACAGCGCGTGGAGGCAAAAGACGGCAAATATAAAATATTTCCGCGTTTTCGCATCTCGAAAATTGGAGTAAAGCCCTACGAAGACATAATTGTGGATTTCTACGAGCTTTCAGGAGACGAGGCCGATTACAACGGAATGGGGAGATTGTACCGCAAGCAGCGCATCGAGCGCGGAGAAATACGTCCTATTAGAGAGCGCATAAAAGACGCCGATAGCGCAATAGCATATTTGTGGGATACTTTGACCATACGCCTGCATGTCTACGCCTCCAAGCCGCGCAGACCCGGAGACCAAACTCCCGAGACGGAGCCGCCCTTGAAAGTTTTTATGACTTTTGACGATGCCTGCAATATTCTCGACGCATTTAAAGCGGCCGGCGTCGACAAGGCGGAGTTTTGCAATGCCGGCTGGACAACCGGCGGATACGATGGCCGCTTTCCTTCATTGTTTCCCATAGAACCCGCCATTGGCGGCGAAGATGGATTTAAGAAGCTCTTAAAAAAGGGCAGGGATTTGGGATATAGAATTACATGCCATACCGCCAACACCGGCGCGTATAAAATTTCTCCGATGTGGAGCGAGGACTATATTTGCAAAAAGCCCGACGGCTCTCTTTTGAGGGGCGAGACATACTGGGCCGGGGGCGATACATACAGAGTATGTTTGCGCGCCGCATGGGAGCAATATATTCCTTCCGAACTGGAGAAGCTTGCCTCTTACGGAATAAGAGGGGCGCATTATATAGACGTATTTAGCGCCATACCCCCCTATCCGTGCTTTGATCCGAGACATCCGCTAACCCGCGCCGACGCTGTAAAATACCAGAGGCTAATAGCGAAAAAATGCCACGAACTCTTTGGGGGATTCTCATCTGAATGCGGCGGAGACCATTTGGCGGGGGAGCTCGATTACATCAACTATGTGTCGCCATCAATGCGGCGCATGAATATTGTAAAAGGGCGAAAGAGCAAATCTTATAAGCTTGTCGACGAAATAGTTCCGCTTTGGGAGATTGTCTACCACGGAACAATTCTCTATACCGCCGACAGGGTTACCCAAAATTTTTACGGAGACTATCCCGCGACTCCCGAAGGCCATAATCTGTTGACCCTCAAAAATGTGGAATTTGGCGCAAGGCCCATATTTTACATGAACAATATAAAATCTGTTCCAATGATTGCAGCCTGCTATAAGGCATATTTACCGCTGAGATACCTGCAAAAGGAGTTTATGGAAAAGCATGAGCATTTGGATTTAAATGTGGTACAAGTAACATATTCTGATGGAAGCAGAATTGTATGCAATTACGGGGAAAAAGATTATGAGGTTTACGGCCGCAAAATTGCTCCTAAGTCATATGAAATATTTAAAGGAAAACTTTAAATATTTGCTTCTTCCTTATTCAGTATATGGCGTTTATTATTGCGCAATGAATAAATATATATGTTACATGTAACTTTTTATGATAGATGTTAAACGCTTGCGGCCTTTGTATATAAGCTATATTTTAATTGCGGCATATTGAATAATCGGGTGATTGTTAATAACTTGAATTTACCCGCATATGCGGAGTTCCCATATGCAATTTTTCTGCGCGCTGCACAAAGTCTCAAATATTGTAATATGAAAGATTTTTATATTAGAGATTAGATGAGGGAACAAGCGATGGCGTGTAACTTCCCTCTTCCTTTTTGCCTTCCTGTTTGGGGAGCTCTATGTTAAAGTCTTTAAAATCTTTTTCGGTTGGCGTGCCTACCTCGACTTCATTCGGAGATAGTTTTCCGCCAATTTTAAAGGGAAGCTCTATTTTTGCCGCCATGTCTATTATTTCTTGGGCGGTTTTGCCGTCGAGTTTTCGGGCTATGGAGGTGTCTGCTTCGCCCTTTTGTTTAGCTTCATACATGAGCTTGGCTATGGCCTCCGAAAACTCTCCCTGCTTTTCTACAGGCAGCGATACCATTATCCCACCAATGCTCTTTCCAAAATTTTCCGCATTGCTGCCGTCGACCGCCATTGTGTTTTGGCGTATTTGCGGAGTCAGCTTGCGCGATATAGCTATGATTTCATCGGCGTTGCGCCCGTCTAAAAGCTCCAACATGCTTGTGCTTCCCAATTCGTCGGGATTCTGCGCAAAAACCACGCCAATGGTTGCCATGGCGCCGGCGAAGGCCTGCTGCTTGAAATCATCGCTGATTGACAATAGCATGTCGGCAAAGGATTGTTGCAGCCTTTCCTGAGAGGAAGCGTCAAGGCGGGGTACGGAGGCGTCGGCTTTATTGGCTTTGGGCAAGCTTTTTAGTATGTTGCGCAGGTTTGGAGTTACAACCTTGCCCTGTTCTTTTGCCGCATTTGGCGATGCAGGCGTTGCGTTTTGCTGCGGCGCATTTTGAAATGCGGGGACGGCGGTTTTGAGGGCGCCGATGTCGTTAGCTTCAAGTTTAAAGATAAAAGCTAAAAAGGCTAATGTGAAAAAAAATTTTTTTGCGCGCTTCATCGGCATTAGCTATCGTTAAAAATTTTTAAAATTCAACCTTTTTGTGCGTCCCAAAAAAAACGGAGAGGCCCGCAAGCCTCTCCGAAATTCTTATACCGCTTTTTTGTTTATTATCCAAAGATGCGTTCAAGCCAAGACTTGGGAACAGAGGCTTCCCAGCCTGCGCGTGGAGTCTCCTTGACATACTGTGCGGCTTCCGGCCTGTTTGTTGAACGCATGTTTTTGCCGTCCCATTCGATTTTTCCTCCGAGCCTCTGGGCGAGAGAACCAAGGAGCGCAACCTCAGTAAGTTGCGAGGCGTAATCGAAGTTTGAACCGCATTCGTCGATATTGCCCTTGATGGCGTCGAACCACTCGAGATAGAGATTGTCTTGGCGCGCTCTCGGAATGCTTTTAGGCGGAAGGTTCTTCTTAAATTCGTTGAAGAACTGAGTATTTGCCATGCGTGGATTGATATTCGGGCGCACACCGGTTTCTATGGTGTGGTTGTCTCCTATCATGAGCATGCCGACCCCCTTCAAGTCTCTGTTTTTGTCCCAGTCGTGGGGCAGCTTTTTAGGCTTGAGCCCGCCGTCGTACCAGTACATGGCTACTTCCGGGTGTTTTTCAGTCTTTGGGAAGGTCCATTTTACTACCGATGCATTCGGAATGAATACATTTCTGTCAAAACTGCAATCGGCCTCAATCAATTCTATGGAAACCGGGTCTTTTAAGTCCAGGCACCAAACAGGGGCGTCGCCGGTGTGGCAGAACCAGTCTCCAAGCATGCCTGTTCCGTAATCCCAGAAACTGCGCCAAGCAAGCGGGTGCAATATTGGATTGTAATCGCAATACTTTGCCTGGCCTATCCACAAGTCCCAAGCCACATGCTCCGGAGCTTTGCCTTTTTTCAAAGGAATTCCCTCCGGCGGCTTTTTGAAGTATATATTTCCCCAAGCTGGGCCTCCGCACATTACATGCACTTCGCGGACGGGACCCGTTACGCCGCTGTCATACCACTCTTTTATCATGCGAATGGCGCTTGTGGCGTGTCCCTGGTTCATCATCTGCGTCTTAACTTTGTAATAGTCTTTCGCTTTCTTTAGCTCGCGCGCCTGCCAGATATCATGCGTTAGCGGCTTCTGCACGGCGACATGCTTTCCTAAGGACATGGCGTCCATGGCAATTTTAAAGTGGGTATGGTCCGGGGTTGAAACGCAAACGGCGTCTATGTCTTTGCCCATTTTATCGAGCATTTCGCGGTAGTCCGTGAACATCTTTACGCCCTGGCAGAACTTTTTATAATTGTTTGCGCTGTACTTTGAGTCTATATCGCATACGGCAACGACTCCGGCGTCTTTTTCTCCTGTCCCCTGCTTGCCCTTGATGCCGTTGAAAGTCATGGAACCTATTCCGCCTACTCCCACGCATGCGAGGTTTATTTTCTCGTTCGGAGATTTTGTGCTTGCTATGGAGAAGCGAGGAAGCACAAACGCAGTGGCGGTTGCCGCTCCCATTCCTTTTACGAATTTCCTTCTATCCATCATATATCCTTTTTTAGAGTGTTTCTTATTTCTGGAAATTAATCCGAAGTTAATTTGGAATACTGTTGTGAGAAACGCGGATTAATAAAATCGCGTTTCAGGCAAAATATCGATGAAATTGTGAAGCCTGTTAAACAATTTGTCCAGACTATAATCAAAACGCAGCTTTAATGTTTTGACGATTTCCATATTAGGAAACATCCCGAAGCTTGAAATATCAAGTTTGGAAGCCAAATTAACAGATCCGGGCGCAGCGATGGGTATTTTTCCATCCATGAAATTATGACTATGAGCAGATAGTAGCTCAATGCCAGCGCCAATGCCAATGCGAGGTTTGCAAAGGTTTCCGTTCTCGAAGCTTTTATTCCTAGAGGAACGGCCAGAACAACCATCGAAAATATTGAAAAGGCCATGGCGAAATTCTTTTGTATTTGCATCTGAACTTCTATTCGGTCCCGGAATTTTTGCTCCTCGGACAGGGTTGAAGGATCTGCTCCCCTATGCCAGGAAGTTCGGGCTTCAAGCAGTTCTCCGAAGGTCATTAGCTTTAACTTTGTCTTTCGCTTGTCGAAAGAGCCTATGATTTTGTCGAGGGGAAGCTTTATTTCAAGTTCGCTTCCGCGGCTGTAGCGCTCGCCCTTGAGCTCTCCCCATACGTCTTTCATGAGCAGCACTATTTCGTCCGACAGGCCGTCGTATGTCAGCAGCGCGCGTTCCGATTGTATAAACACGGGGGGATTGCCGTCGCGGCCCATTTCCCATATCCTAAAATTCAGCAGTTCCTTGCCTTCTGCTTTGTCGG
>CALXOC010000011.1 GCA_944389915.1 uncultured Opitutales bacterium
GGTGATAAGGTAGGTTCGGCAAAATATTATGCCGAACCTATCGTTTATATTTGTGGAACCTCGCACTTCTTGCAGTAAAGACTCCGATAATAAGTTTATTTAATGCTTCTTTATCCATATCTAAACGGCGTTTTTAGCTGGCCATTATTGGGAATGCATATAAATATAAGCTTGGATGTCTTGCAAGGGGCTTGTAGTTTCTTCGGGTATGGCAATATTATTATATTGCTTAATTGCCCGCATTAAGCCAATATGCCTGCCTTTCTGGCATATTATAACCCACTAAAATTTAAAAATCCGCACATCAATACAACAAGAATCCTTATTTTAATGTCATATAGCCTGCCAGTTGGAAAAAGTTTTTATATTATGATTGCAAAAAAGCATTGAAATGTAAAAAAAACTTTCATAATATAATATAAGAATGAAATTTCTAATAGCCATATTCTATATACTTGTTGTTTTTAATTCACTGCCAGCATTCGGCAAGGATGTGGATGCTAAGCCGAAACTTGTATTTTCGGACGAAGCTGCCCTTGCAAACAAATCTATTATTTTTGCGCTTCACGACCAGTATCCAAGCAGCCACCACAATACCGAGACGATGTTTCAAAAAGGTGAATACAATGAGAAGCGTTGGAATTTGTTCTCAAAAAATTCCCATCTTGTGCGTGTTGATTACGATGCCGGCGGGAAGGCGGCCAATGTCGATTTTCTGCTGTCTGCGCCCGAAGGCATCATACGGGATCCGTGCGTTTCCTTCGACGCTACACGCGCGCTGTTTTCAATGCGGAAAAATTTTGACGACAGCTATAATATCTACGAAATAAATCTTGCAACAAAGGAAGTCCGCCAGTTGACGCATATGGCGGAAGTCAGCGACATAGATCCGGCATATCTGCCATCGGGGGAAATTGTTTTCGCCTCCACCCGCGCTGCCAAATATTGCGGGTGCAACAGGCACATTATGGCGAACCTTTTTAGGATGAACGCCAACGGCACGAATATTACGCAAATAGGCAACTCCATTGAATTTGAGAACACTCCGTCAGTCATGCGCGACGGCCGCATTCTATATACGCGCTGGGAGTATGTTGACAGGAATTTTTCCGGGGCGCAGGGCCTTTGGACGTGCAATCCCGACGGAACGCGGCATGCGCTTTATTGGGGGCAGGAAACTAAAAATCCCACTTTGCAGGGCGTCGAGCTGACAACGGGCAAAGTGTTGGCCATTTTAGGCTCGTGCCACGATAAGCCGTGGGGGGCTCTTGCGCTCATCGACAGAAACATAGATGTGGAGGGCCAGAAAAGCGTTGTAAAAATCTATCCGGAAAGCGCAAGGGCCCTGATAGACAAAAAGGGAGACAAATGGGCCGACTCAATGAAAGCCGTAGAGTTGAAATATGCCTATCCTATGCCGATAAACGATACTTTGGCGCTTGTCTCTAAAATGGTCGCGCCAAAGTCGAAAGGCTTGGAGTTGCGCCTGATAAACCTTGAGAGCGGAGAGGAAAAAGCGCTCATACGCGCGGAGGACTCGAATCTTGGCGTGTGTGACGCCCAGTTGATTGCGGAGAAAAAAATTCCTATTGTTATACCGGAACAGCGCGGATATGCCTCAAAGAGCGGGAAGGTGTATGTGTCGAACGTTTATGAGGGCACCCACATGCGCGGAATAAATCAGGGTGATATAAAGTATCTTCGGGTAATAGAAAATCCCCCCAAGACAAACTGGACGCACGGCGATTGGGACGCTGAAGGCACGCAGGCTCCGGCCATGAATTACGACGACTATGACAATAAAATAATATACGGCGTTGTTCCGGTTGAGGACGACGGCTCCGCGTATTTTTCAGTGCCGTCCGATAAATTCTTCTTTCTGCAGGCCCTGGATAGAGATAAAAGAATGCTTCAGACAATGCGTAGCGGCGTTGTGGCGCTCCCCGACGAAATAGTATCGTGTGCAGGCTGTCACGAGTCGAGAAAATCTCCTCCACCGGTATCGTCAAAAGCTTCAAAAGCTCTAAGGCGGGGGCCATCGAAGTACATAAAAGCGCCTTATTGCGGCAAGCTTTTCTCATATATAGAAAACATACAGCCTATTTTTGACCGTCATTGCTTGTCTTGCCACGATTTCGGCGGCAAAGGTTCTGAGAAATTGGTTTTGGCTGCGGATAGGGGAATTGTATTTAACAAATCGTACACTGAGTTGCATTCCAAGAAAGCCATAAACGCAATAGGAGCTGGTCCGGACAAGGTTGTAGATGCTAATACATGGGGGGCAAAGCACAGCAAAATTGTCAAAATATTGGAAGCCGGACACAACAATGTAAAACTGTCTCCAGAAGAGATGGACACGCTTTGCGCCTGGATAGATTTGAACGCGCCCTATTACCATACCGACGACAGTGTTTTCGGCAACAATCCCGGAGGGCGCTCTCCGCTTACAGCTGACGAAATATTAAAACTCTTTAATTTAGCAGGCAGACCTGCAATATTAAGTTATTACAAAGACAAATCTCGAACAGTTTATTTACCCAAGATAAATTCGCGAATCTACCGCACGGAGTTGATTTCATTCGACAGGCCGGAACTTTCTGAAATACTTTCCGGACTCGATAAGAATTCACAGGCCTACAAAGATGCTCTTGAAATCATAAAAATTGGGGCAAAACGGATGAAATCCACGCCCCGCCCCGATATGGAAGGATTTAAGCCGACTCCCATCGCAACGCTTCGCAAATGTAAATTTAACAAACTTATAGGCGAAGAGGCTAAAAATCGAGAAGCCATATTAAATGGCGAAAGGCGCAAGGATCCGCCGAACTTAAAATAACAAAACATTGATTTATGGTTTGATTTTGCTCCAGTTTATTTACTAAACAGAATTCTACATATGAAAAAAATTATTATAATGTCATCTCTATTATGCGTATCTATCGCGCAAGCGCTCAACCATACCGCGTCGAATCCCAGTGCGAGAAGCGACATGGAGCGCAATTTAAAATGGAGCACTACAAATTGGTATTCTAACGGTTCTTATGCCTCTACGTCTAAGCCGCTCCCAACTAAGCCCGGTACGCGTGATTCGGCAAATGTCATATGGGGAGGGTTTCGCCTCGAAATAGACCAGAATATTGATGTGGGCGAATTAGGTGTGAATTCTGATTCGGAATTGTTTGCAGTTGGGCGCACGATAAACGTTAGGCGGAATTTTTATATAAGCATGTCTGCAAATCGCCCTACTAACGCGAAATTTGAGCAGTGCAACATGGAAGTGGGCTCGATTATGTTCGATTTTTACGATAAAGCCCAATCTGCAAATTACACTTATCTTAATGTTATCGATTCGAATGTTAATGTAAAAGGCGATCTATCATGTCTGGTTCCTGCAAACGACCGTTTTGAGAACCCGGTACCAAGGGGGGTTACTATATTTGCAAGCGGGAAAAGCAAATTAACGTTCAATGGAGGCGCAATAATTGATGAAATATTCAATATATCTCCAAATGAGTGGTTCTTTAAATGGTGTTTTGAAGAGAAAGGAGGGGAGATCGGATACGTATTTTTTAATAAGAAGGCGGTATTTGATTCGTGCATTTTAGAGCTTAAAGTTTCCAGCAATATAAGGCGCGGAAGACATGTCTTAATGGATTTGGCAAACAATAAGTCGAGTTTTAATCCGATGCGGATAATTTTTAACGGTAAACCTTATTCTTTTGGCGAAACTGTAATGCTTGGAGACAAATCGGTGAAGGTGGAACTTGGCTATTCTCCGAATGGAAGAGATTTAAGAAACAAAAACGATATTATAATGGAGGTAAAATGACGCATTTGCAGGCTCCCCTAGTGGAAAATTTATTTGGCATTCCATTTATGGGCGTCGGCGAAATCCATAAACCTGTTCCAATCGTATGGAGTTATATTGTGGTTGCCCTTGCGAATATGGTATCCCACATCGCCGATAAACGGGGTCTCTATGCGCATATCGTCTTTGGCGGGAAGATTCCTTTTCCCGTACAGGGCGTATATTTTTGAAGCTTCCAGAAGCGATAGAAATTCGCCTACAGGATCGCACCAGAGGTCTTCGCTTGAGCTTGATACATACAACAGGCGAGGGGCTATGGCAGCCAGGATATGCTGTTGAT
>CALXOC010000012.1 GCA_944389915.1 uncultured Opitutales bacterium
GGTTGTCCATGTTCATTAAAGGCTCGCCCATTCCCATTACGACTATGTTCTCAAACTCAAATTTTGCGTCTTTAACAAAAGGCAAGGCCTCAGAAACAATCTCGCTGGAGCTCAAATTTCTGACGAAACCTCCAAGAGCCGATGCGCAGAATTTGCAAGCGCATGCGCATCCCACCTGGGTGCTCAAACACAAAGTCTTTCTGTCTTTCCCGTCTTCCGATGGGGCTTTTATTAGTACGCATTCAACCCTGGCGCCGTCGGACAGTTCGAGCAAATATTTTTTTGTCTCGTCTTCGGATTCCCTTCCGCCTATCAGTTTTGCAACGGCAAATTCAAAATTGCCGGACAGGTAGCTTTTCAATTTTGCGGGTATTGACGGAAAATCCGCGGGGTTGAAAATCTTTTTCTTGTAAACGGCGTCGAATATTTGCGAGGCCCTGTACCTCTCAAAACCGGCAGACTCCAATATGAGTTTTAAATCCGGTTCGGAGAGCTTGAAGAAATCCCTTTTTGAGCAAGCTTCCAATTTTTTATCTGTCGTTGCTTTGGGGACGCCACGTATCCCTGTCCAATTCGCGGTTGTTCTTTTCAACACGCTGTATGTACGAATCGGCGCTGGTTGTTCTGCCGGATATCACCGAACCTATGGGAGTGTTCGAGGCCTCATCCTGCATAAAATTGCAGGACGATATCCAGAGAACTAAAAGAGTTCCCGCTAATATTGTTATATTTTTCCTCATACGCTTAAGCCCTCTTTCGATATATGTTTTGAGTCTATGAAAATTCTTCCCTTAAACGACCATTTCTTAACTTTTGTCCCGTCGTCTTTTATGAGCTTGATTTTCTCAAAGCGTATGGATTTTGATTTATCGGTATTTACAAAAGTCTCAAATACCGGAGACGGTTCTTTTTCCGGATCGGGGAGCATTGCCGCGGCGGCCTCCAATTGGGAAAGGCTTGGGGCGAATTTTTTTTCTTTTTTCTCGGTGTTGTCTTCGTTCATTTCTATTGTTTGATTTTAAATTGTGGCGCATCGGGGTTGATGTTGTGTCAGGCAGTGCACGGCGCCGCCTTCCCTGAGAAATATCCGCGAATCCACCATTACTATGCTTCTGCCGGGGAATGCGCAAGATAAGCGCTCTGCGGCAATACGGTCGGAGTCGCCCCCGTAAGATGGCATTATTAGCCCTCCGTTTACAAGCAGATAGTTTGCGTAGCTGGCGGGAAGCCTGCGCTCTTCGCCGTCATAGTAAGTTGCGTATATTGGCTCTTGCGGGAGCGGCAGTTCTATGATGTCAAATTTCCTTCCACCGGAATCTCTTGAAGAGGCAAGTATCTCAAGATTTCTCTTCAGTATTGAGCTTGACGGATTTGAATCATCGCAAACTGCGGCCAGAATTTTTCCTCCGGGTGCAAAACGCGCAATATTGTCTATGTGGCCGTCGGTGTCGTCGTTCGCAAGCCCCTCGGGAAGCCATATCACGTTTCTTACACCAAAATACTTCTCAAATAAAGCTTCCGCACCGCTCTTCGACAAGCCGGGATTGCGCGATTTCGTCAAAGTAGCGCATTCGGTTGTCAAAAGCGTCCCGGCCCCGTCAAATTCAAGCGCGCCGCCCTCCAATGTGAGTTCCCTGGCGTCTATCAGTTCCGCGCCGGCAGCTTCAGCCATCTTTTCGGCGAGGGCGTCGTCGAGGTCCCACGGCGGAAATTTCCCGCCCCATGCGTTGTAGGAAAAATCGAGCGCCTGCAAAAGGCCCGAAGGGGAAAGCCTAAATAGGCATCCGCTGTCGCGGCACCAAGCGTCGTTTGTAGGGTGAGAATATAATTTTATGCGCTTGGCCTCGGCGCCGGGAGTTTTCTCTATGCAGCGCATAATGGCCGATTCCTCTTCCGGAACGCAATTTATGTTCAACTTTTCAAAACGAGATATTGCCGCCGCCAATTTTGCAAACGCGTCAATTGCTTCGTTTCTTGCCCCCTTCCACCATTCTTGCGACGGCCATGTCATCCAAACGGCCTCCTGCTCCTCCCATTCGGCCGGAATCCGCGGTAGTTTGTCTTCAGCGGGCAAATTCATTTCAACTCTTCTTTTTGCTCTTTGTCCGGGCCAGTTCGCGCATGTCGACAGCAATGTCGTCGGTCTCGAAAATTTCGGAGCCGAGTAGATGCTCAAATATGTCCTCAAGTGTTACAACTCCGGTCAGCGATGCAAATTCGTCAACAACTATACCCATTTGCTGGTGCTTTTTTATAAGCTGCCTCATAACGGCAAGCGCGCTGCCGTTCTCAGGTACGAACACTGCGGGATGAACAAAATCCCCGACTTTGGAATCGTGTTTGTCGCCAGCCATGGCGGTGAGTATGTCGCGCCTGCGCACGACACCTATTATATTGTCAATGGTGTCGTTGTAAACCGGTATCCGCGAAAAGTTAAGTGTAGGATTCCTCTCAAAAGCCTCACGCACGGTCATGCTGCCTTCAAGCGCCATCACAACGGTGCGCGGCGTCATGATTTTGTCTATGGTGATGTCGTCGAGCGAAAGGGTATTGGCTATTAAATCGCGCTCCTGCGACGATATAATGCCGCTTTTGCGCCCTTTTTCCGCAAGGAGAAGAATATCGTCGTCGCTGGTTTCATGCTTTCGGCTGCGAAGGGATATTTTCCCGGAAAACCACAGCGAATACCTCGTTAGCGGCAACATGATTATTCTGATATAGTGGAGCGGAATTGCCAGAAGCGGCTGTAGCGCGGGTCTGCATATTACCCCAAGATTTCTCGGCAATATTCCTGCGAAAAAAAGAAGCAAGGCGGTCAATAAAACCGGGAAAATGCAAGTGGAGGCGCCGCCTCTGCCGTATATCAGGGCGAATTGCGCGCCTGCAAGCGTGGCTCCAAATATGGTGAAAATGGCGTTTGCTGCGTGTATGGAAAAAATTGTCTCGTCTATGTTGTTAGCAGCATGCGCCAACATGTTCCCGCGGCTTTTGGACTTCCGCTTTAGGGCGTCTATCTCCTCCGGGGTCGTGTTTAGGAGGGTTGTTTCAAGCGCGGAGCAGAATGCCGACAACAATATCGTGATAATGATTGTGAGTATGAGATAAAACATTGCCCATATTAAGAACGCAAACTTTCCTCTTCGCAAACATTTTCATCTTGCAATAGCCCAAGAGTACAGTCATAAGAACTCAAAGTTTATGAAATTTATTTTTCTCATTCTGGCCTTGGCCGCAATGATTTTTCTTTCCGGGTGTACAATTCCGGTGAGTCCGCTTATGTTTTTTCTCATAGATAACGGCGATATTCCGCAATCGAACGAACTTGTCTTATACGCAAATAAATAGGGATTTTTCGGAATTTTGCTTGATATTGATTCTTAAAGTACAAAATCCGCACTTTGCCCTAAATTAAAAATGCGAGCGCCATACAAGCTTTTCAGAATCGTAGCAGGAATAGCCGTTATGTACGGAATATATTCCCTTGTTCGGATAGTTTTGCATTATTTGCAAATAAAAATTATTCCGGCGTCAATAGCGGGAATTATAGTATTGTTTCTCATGTTGCTTTTGAGCGGGCGCTTTGCAAAATTCATGCAGGACGCGTCAAAATTTACGCTCGATAATATGGCGATATTTTTCATGCCCATGTTTGTGGGTCTTGTATTGGGAGGAAAATTGCCTCAGGGCAATATATTTATTTTTATAGTTTTAATGTGCATAAGTAGCCTTATAACGCTGCTTGCCACGGCATTTGCCGTTGAATGCTATCTCAATAGGCGCCCGGCGCGTTGCCGAGATGACAAACAGATTGAAATGGAATGCAAATGAATCTTGAGGAGATATTTTCGGAAGGCTGCGCCGTAGTAATAGCTGGCGTTTTCCTGACTTTAATAGTCCACCTGCTGTGCTCAGCTGTGGCAAAGAAGAAAACTTTGGGCTTTGGAATAAGCGAAATTCCGTCGGTAATAACGGGGGGCGTAATTATAACGCTAATTGTTCTTTTGACGCCCTTGGAGTTTGAAAGCTATGAGCGCGGAGGGGAATTTATAAAATATTTTCTACCTCCGGCTACTCTCGCGCTGGCATATCCGCTTTATTCTTATCGCCGCCTAATATGGGAGAATTTTGCGGTGGTCGCCATGGCAACCACCGTGTCGGTGTCCGCAAGCGTGTTGTCTATGGTAGCCCTCGGATACATATTCGGCTTTGATGCGGAATTTATAAAGCCCGCCCTGGCAAAATCTGTAACTGCGCCGGTCGCGATTGAAATAACGCGCATTCTTGAAAGCCCCCTCACAGAGCTCTGCATATGTTCGGTTTTTGCCGCCGGCATGACGGGAACCTTTTTCGGCCATAGAATTCTTAAGGCGGCCGGTGTAAAAAACGACCTGTCAGTGGGGCTGGCAATGGGCTCCACAAGCCATGTGCTCGGAACGTCGAGATGTTTTGAATACAGTCAGAAGCAGGCGGCGTTTTCGGCTCTGGTGCTTGTGGCAATAGCGCTGTTTTCGGCGTTATTGGCTATGCTTTTTGCCTTGGTTTTGCGCATGTGTTAGACTTGCTCTGCCCATGAAAAATGAGGTTGACAAATTGCGCCGCTGAAATTTTATAGAACAGCTTTGAGAATTTTAGAAAGAGAGAACAGCAATGTCCAAACCCACATACAAACCTTCAAAACTTAAACGCGCACGCCGCTGCGGCTGGCGCGCGAGAATGAGCACGCGCGGCGGCAGAAGCGTCATAGCCTCGCGCCGCCAAAAGGGGCGCAAGCGCCTTGTAACAAAGTAGGATTGCCGGAAACGTGCGTTTTGCAAGGCGGAACAGGGTGCGCCTTACGCGCGATTTCGAATCCATCAAGAAAAATTCCGCGAAGGTGGACTGTTCCGCCTTCGTGTTTTATTTTTCCAAGTCTGCGTCCGGAGTGTCGCGTTTGGGAGTGGTTACAAGCAGAAGGGTAGGTTGCGCGGTGGAGCGCAATTTTGCGCGCAGAAGAATTCGTGCGGTTTTTGCGGAAACATGCGCGGATTTCCCTTTTGAGGCCGATGTTCTCGTATTTGTTAGGCGCGGATTCCTGAAGTTCGAATACTCCGACATAAAAAAGAAATTTAAATATGCCGTATCGCGCGGGGCTGCAATATTGCGCAAGCGCGGTTTGAATGCCGGGGCGAACGATGGTGCCTAAGCGAAAGTCAGACGCAAATAGTTCAGGTCTTGCCGGGGCGAAGCCAAAAATGGCCAGGGGAATATTGGCAACCCCCCTATGGCTTGTTGTGAGGTTTTATCAGATTGCGATATCTCCGGTAATTCACATATTTCCTAACAGCGGCTGCCGGTTTTATCCGACTTGTTCCGAATACGCCCTTCAGGCATTGTCCAGGCACGGCGCTTTAAAGGGCGGCATTTTGGCGTTTTGCCGGATATTGCGCTGTAATCCTTTCTGCAAGGGCGGATTCGACTATGTCCCAAAAAAATTTCGTTGGAACCGGCTGTTTTCACAAAACAAAGTTGACGAATGCGGGGATTCGCATATTTAAATACTCCTTTATTTTTATAAAAATCGAAGCGTCCACCGGGGAAAAGCAATAAGCCGGATGGATGCACGCACGCAAAATGGACAAGAAAAATACAATCATAGGCGTTCTGCTGCTTTGCGCGGCCTTCTATTTTATGTTTGATTCCTCCTCCAAGGAGGCAAGATTGGCGCAGGAGCGCAGGGAGGCCGCGGCGGCCCGCTTTGTGGAGGAGCAGTCGAAGACCAAAGTGCCCGCACACAAGGCTCAGACAAGTTCTCCATTCGCGCTGGAGGAGAATATAAAAGAGCAGATTGTAACGCTTAAAAACGAGGACATAGCAGTAAATTTTACCAATATAGGCGGGGCAATAGCCAATGTAGAGTTGCTGAAATACGAGAATTCCCAGGGCTCTTCGGACCACTTTGCCTTTAATGCCGTAAAGGGCGCGCTTCCCGCTTTGACTCTGGCTCTTTTCGACCCTTCAAGCGATCTTCCCGAACCGATAGTGCGGGCCTTTTCCCTTGTGGAGTCTTCGGACGTGTCTCTCAGGTACGAGCTAATTATTTCCGGAAAGTACAAGATAGAGCGCTTTTATTCGCTTGCCGACACCTCTAAAAATATCGAATGCGCTCCCTATATATTAAAGACCCGTACCTCGATAAAAAATATTTCCCGCCAGGACATTTCCCCGGGGGAAGTGTTTCTGAGTTTGGGAACCGTTCCGCCTACGGCAAGCGATGTTTACGGCTCAAACTTGGCGTCGGTATTTTTCGATGCGGACAAAAACAGCCATTATTCGCGATCTTCGGCATTCATAAACAGCTCCGGATTTCTGGGCATAGGCGCGTCTCAGGCAAAGCCCTATGAAAAGATATCCGCTTATCCCGTTACTTGGGCGTCTGTAAAGAACCAGTTTTTCGCTTCGGTCTTTACCCCCGAGGAAATATATTCCACCGGCGGCATAACTTTCCCTATACTTATTGATTCTTCGGCCGGAGACAAGTATATGCGCAATGCAATATCCGCCTTTATGGGCTTTGAGTTTAAAACCCTAAAACCCGGGGATAGCGCTGTTATAAACGGTTCTTACTATGTCGGCCCCAAGGAGCTCGACAAACTCTATTCTATGGGCGGCGGGCAAGAGGAGGTTATGAACTACGGCTGGTTTGGATTTGTCAGCCGCCCGCTGTCTCGCCTGATGAATTGGATTTACTCTTGGGTGTCTATTGTGTCTCCCGAATGGGGTTGGGGGTGGTCCATAATAATTCTGACATTGATAGTTCGCGCTTTGATGTGGCCGCTGACTTCCATACAGATAAAGTCGGCCCAGCGCATGGCTAAAATGCAGGAGCCGCTGAAGGCCATACGCGAGAAATACAAGGACGACAATAAGAGAATACAGCAGGAAACCATGAAGATTTATTCCGAATACGGGATAAATCCGCTTGCGGGGTGCCTGCCGATTTTCATTCAAATACCCATTTTCATAGGCTTGTATTACATGCTTCAGACTTCGTGCGAAATACGTTTCGCGCATTTTCTGTGGATAAAAGACTTGTCTCTTCCCGACACCATAGAGGCCATACCGTCGGTATTCGGCATTCCTCTCCACATTTTGCCCATACTCAACGCGCTTGTAACATTCATACAAATGCATCTGACGCCTACGCCGTCGACAGACAAGTCGCAGGCGATGATGTTCAAGCTTATGCCGATTATAATGCTGGTATTTTTCTATACTTTCCCTTCGGGATTGGTCCTATACTGGCTTGTGCAGAGTTTGTTGGGAATATTGCAGGCTATTATAATTAGGCGCGGCAAAGACAAGGTGGTTCTTAAAAAGCGCAACAAACCGGGATTCATGCAGCGCATGCAGGAAGCCATGGAAAACGCCCAGAAGGTGCAGGCCATGCGCGGGGAGGAATTTAAGAAGCTGCCCCTGCGCGAGCAGTTGCGCATAGCGCGCGAAGACGCCATGAAGGCCCGCAAAAGCAAGCAGAACGACCCCCTAAAGGGAACAATGTACGAAAAGCGCAAAAAGAACCCCGGCGGGCGCTCCACTCGGCCAAAGCGATAAAAAAGCTTGAAAGCGTCTGCGATTGAAATTTCATCATAACAAAAATGTGATAGGAAACTCATATTCTAAAAACAACAGGAGAATAAAAAATGTCCGGACATAGTAAATGGGCCACGACCAAAAGACACAAGGCGGCGATAGACGCCAAAAAGGGAAAAATCTTTAGCTCCATAAGCAAAGATTTGACAATGGCTGCAAGGGAGGGCGGCGGAGATCCCTCATCGAACGCGCGCTTGAGAATGCTTATTGCGAAGGCAAAAACGGCCAACATGCCGGCCGATAATGTGGATAGAGCCATAAAGAAAGGTACCGGAGAATTGCCAGGCATGGTCTATGAACAGCTTCTGTACGAAGGCTACGGCCCCGGCGGCATAGGAATAATAGTGGAAGTTACAACGGACAATAAGAACCGCGCGGCCAGCGACGTTCGCTCCACTTTTACGAAGAACGGCGGCAATCTCGCCGCTCCCGGCGCGCTTCAGTTTAATTTTACAAAACAGGGGCAATTTCTAATAGGCGCCGATAAGACAAACGAAGACGCTCTGATGGAAATAGTTCTCGAAGCGGGGGCAGACGATATTCGCAACAACGGGGACTATTTTGAAATTCTTTGCCCTATAGCGAACTTCACGGCTGTGGGCGAAGCTCTTGAAAAGGCCGGAATTGAGCCCGACGAAGCTGAATTGGCGTGGATTCCCAACAGCGAGACTCCCATTACAGATCCTGAGCTTGCCAAGAAAATAGTTAAGTTGACCGAGGCGCTTGAGGATCTTGAGGACGTCCAAAACGTCTATTCAAACGAAGATATAGACGATTCGCTTCTGGATTAATTTTTAGCTTTGCCCTCCGGGGCGCTCTTGCGCCGGTAGGGCAAAGCTCGCCGCGCATTAACAAGCGCGCGCGAGCTTCTTTGTGGCGCATTTTTATGTGCCCGCTTTATACAAAAAATTTTCCGTCAAATAAGAAAATGAAAAAGACACTCTTTGAAAAAGTATGGCAAAAACATGCCGTCCACGAGCTTCCCGACGGCTCCACGCAACTGCTGGTGGGCACTCACTTGCTTCACGAGGTTACGAGCCCGCAGGCCTTCGGAATGTTGCGCACCCTCAAGCTTGGCGTAAAGTATCCGTCTCGCACCTTTGCCACGGTTGACCATATAATTCCAACAACCGACCGCACGGAGCCCTACAGGGACGCAACCGCCTATGAGATGCTTGTTCATTTGCGCAAGAATTGCGCCGACAACGGTATAAAATTTTTTGACGTCAATACCGGAGGGCAGGGGGTCATACACATAGTGGCTCCCGAACAGGGCTTGATTCATCCGGGAATGACCGTAGCGTGCGGAGACTCGCATACGGCAACCCACGGGGCTTTTGGCGCAATAGCTTTCGGCATAGGAACAAGCCAGGTTCGCAATGTGCTCGCCACCCAGACCCTCTCGTTTAAAAAGCTGAAGGTCCGCAGGGTGAATGTCGAAGGCGAGCTTAAAAAGGGCGTTTATCCGAAAGATGTAGCGTTGCATATCATACGCAAGCTTGGAGTCAACGGCGGTATAGGTTACGCGTACGAGTTTGGCGGAAAGGTCTTTGACGATATGTCTATGGAGGGGCGCATGACTGTATGCAATATGGCCATAGAAGGTGGAGCGCGCATAGGCTATGTAAATCCCGACCAGAAGACTTTTGACTACCTCAAGGGCAGGCCTTACGCTCCGCCGGCCGGGGAATGGGACAAGGCGGTGGAATATTGGAAGTCCGTGGCAAGCGACCCCGACGCCGAATACGACGACGTTGTTAATTTTGACGCTTCCGAGATAGAGCCTACTGTAACATGGGGCGTAAATCCCTCGCAGGCGCTATTTATAGGCGAAACCATACCAGATCCGGCATCTATTGCAGACGAGACCGCCCGCAAAGACGCTGTTGACGCTTTGGCATACATGAAACTAAAGCCGGGAGACAAGATTGCGGGAACTAAAATTGACGTTGCCTTTATAGGGTCGTGTACCAACGGAAGGCTTTCGGATTTTGAGGAGGCTGCCGCATACTTGAAAGGCAAAAAAATTGCTCCACATGTGAAGGCTCTGGCCGTTCCGGGATCTCAGATTGTGGATAAGCTCGCGCGCGAGAAAGGGCTTAATAAAATATTTGAAGATGCCGGTTTTGAATGGCGCCAGCCGGGGTGCTCCATGTGTTTGGCAATGAATCCTGACAAGCTTGTGGGAGACCAGCTTTGCGCTTCAACTTCCAACCGCAACTTTAAGGGCAGGCAGGGAAGCCCTACGGGAAGAACTGTTCTTATGAGCCCTATGATGGTTGCGGCGGCCGCTGTGGCTGGGCATATTTGCGATTGCCGTTAATATCTGCAAATTGAAGTTGTTTTTAGCCGCATGCTGGCAGCCGCCGCATGCGGCTTTTTACTGATTTGCAAACATGCAATATGCGCGCTGTTTTGGATAAGCTGCGTCGGGAATAAGGTTTTAAAGACTATTTATCGGCAAAAAAGGGACGGCTCTTATTCCGTTTTTGGATTCAATGATGGATAGCGCTTTAGTATGCCGGCAATTTTTATGTCTATAGCGCGTTTCCAAAATTCAGATATGTCCATTTTAGACTGCCATGTGTAAACTTCAAGCGCTTCTTTTGCACCTTCTTCTCCGCAAGTTTCAAGAAAATCGGCAAGCCGTGCGGCCATTCCCGAAAATTCAACAAGTTTTAAGGAATCCTTTCTTAAAAGCGTTCGGGCAATTTCCATCTTATTTTCCTTATTGGTGTCTTCGGCTTCAAAAATTTTAAATAAGAGGGCTTCGTCGGGCATTTTCCCTATGTAGGACTTAATATAAGAATTTGCGTCTTTGCCCTCAAGCTTCATCAGATTTGCTTTTCTAAGCACTACATACTGTGAATATTTGTCTATTTTGCCCGCTTCAATGTCCGCCAACTGTGAATCCAAATCTCTTGAGAAAGGGCGGTATAGAGGGTCGCCTACAAATATCCCTTGCCAGGACAGGGCGGGAATGGATATCATAGCGGCTTCTCCCATGCTATGCCCGTCCGCGAGCGCCTTCGATATAAGATGCGGTTGATGTGTCGGGAAGAGAAAAGGTTCGGCCGAATTTCCGAAAGTTGCGGAAAAACCGTTCTTTACAAAAGACCCTACCCATGTCTTTTCATCTCTTATGCTTTCGGCGCTAAATGAATGTATGTGGAGCCCAAATGCTCCGGGCGCGGCTTTAAATCCGTTTTCGGCAAAATAGCCTCTGGCTATGTTTGAATACCAACCAAAATATATTGCCATGCCGTCGGCCCTGTCGCCGTAGCGCATTAGGCGCTTTGTTTCCTCAATTTCTACATCGTAGCCCATATTTTTAAATATTTGCGCTGATGCTTCCATCCATTCGTCCCCTTTGGGGGCATATTTGGACTTGTCTATATAGACTCTTCCCCGAAGGCCTTTTTTTTCTGAATCAATGGTTCTGTCTATATTTTCCATCACATATTCCGGATTCGGGCCGTCGAGACGCGCCACAGGAATAACCTGGGAATTTCTCTTTAATTCGCCGGAAAATTTTTTGCCGTATAGGGGATTTTTTAACATTCCATTAAAGCCTTTATTTGGAAGGAAGCGGCCCGACAACTCCGAGTCCAGAGATGCCTCGTCAGATATGGCTGCGGACAGTTTTTTATCCTTATTTTTCTTATCGGAGGTGGAGAGTATTCTCCAAGGAACTCCGTAGCACAGTATTACGCAATCCAGTTCTATTGAATTTAGAATATAGGAGTCCCTGCCGGAGTCCTCTTTTGTCCCGAGAGAAATTGCATTGATTGCCTTTCTTTTTACAAGTTCCCCTATTAGTGGATTCTCAAAGTGCTCTATGTAATTTTTTCGGCTCGATGTGGCTATTGATGGAATTTTCAGCCTTATTATGTTTTCCTTTGGAACGCCGCGCGCTTTTGCGTAATATTCTGCTACCCTCAAAGAGTTTTCCTCTTTATCGTTTGTAACAAGATATATTTTTGACGCTTCAGCGGCATTTATAAACGAATATGCGGCAAATAGTGCAAACACTATGACAAGTAGCTTCTTCATAAAGTCGATTTTTTGTCTGGCCCTATCTTTGGCAAGATTAATATGTATTTGAAAGTATTAACGGCTAATTTGATTGACAAAGTTTGATTTTTTCTTGGATAATATCGACGTTCTGGATTCAACTTTAAATTATTATTGGCATATGAAAAAATTCTTAGCAATTCTTGTTTGGATCTTTGCGGCGGCATTATCTTTTTCTTCGCATGCTGCCGAGGACAAGGCGTCGTTAAAGGCGCGCTTTGAAAAAAACGTCACAAAGGCGGAAAATGGCGACGTCATAATTTCCGGTTTTCAAAAGCCGGAAAACTTGAAGGATCCCAGCGATATTGGCATGGCATTTGTAATGTGCTTGGCATATATAGATCCGGAATTGGACTTTGACAATCTTTCGGACTCAATTAACAAGGCGGTAGGCAAAAAGCGGACTCCCAACGGCGGGCGTCCGATAGCCTCTATAATGGACGGCATAAGCAAGTATCTGGGAAGAAAGAATATGAACCTGCAACAGGTAAGGCTGTCGGGCGTGTCCGCGAAGCAAAAGCTCGATGCAGGTTTGCCTATATTTTGTTGGACGGCTGTCAGCCCGATATACAATGGCGCCTTGAAAGAAAGGTCGCAGAAACGCGCTGATACTTCCGATATCAAAACGTGGGCAAAAGATCTCCGCAAGCTTGAACAGCGCAAAATAAAGCGTGAAAAAAGCACATATACCCAATGCATAATAGCCGGATATAACAAGGCAAGCGATGAATACAGAATTCTGGGCGTTTCCGAAATTCCAATATGGATAACGGAAAAGGAGCTTAAGAACCTGTTGCTTGACGCGTATATTGTGCGATTCTAAATTCGGATAAGGCATTTTTATCATATTTTATATTTTGGGCCTTCCGCTTTTCGGGGGGCTTTTATGTTTATGGAAATCTTTATGGTTGCCATAATATAGGTGTTTTAGTTATAGTTTTGCGTCTTTATGAAGAATATCATAGCGTTCATAGTATTGGCCGTTTCGCTTGCGGGGCTTTATTTCGCCGCAAATCCACGCCCTTTGTTGGAGAGGCAGGCGCAGGCATCGTCTTCAGATAAATTGAAGCGGGCTGTTTCGGCCTCAATCGGTTCCATGACAAGCGTTGACAAGCCATTGGGGGATACGGAAGAGGTCAAGAGGGCCTCGGAGAAAATTTTAATGGTCACGGAATTTCTACACCGCGAATATACGCTCGGCAACGGCATGAAGTTTACCCTTTACATTTCATATTGGGAACCGGGCAGGGAGGATGTTTACAAGGCTTCCACGCATACTCCAGATCGCTGTTGGGTTAAAAGCGGCTGGAAAAATCTTGATGAAAAAAAGCGCTCCGGCGATGTTTTAAGCGTGGGCGGCAGGCAGCTAATGCCCGCATACTACAGGGAATACACTATAAACGCGGGATTGAACAACTATAAGCGAAATGTATGGTTTTGGTTTATCGTCGACGGCAAGCGCTATGATTACAAAACTTCCGACAATTACAATCCGAGCATAGCTGTGTATTTAAAAAATTTAATATCGTCCGTGACGGCCGAGGCTCCTGAAATGTTTTTTATACGCATAGACAGCGACAGCTCGCTTGAAAGTCTCCGCAGGGATCCGAATTTTCAAAAACTCTTGTCCGAACTCGGCGAGTTGATTCTCTTCCAAAAGGTGGGGGAGGCATCAAATGGATGATTCAAAAAAAACGGACGCGCCCGTAGGGCGTTTTGCCGCATTCAAAAGGCTCCCATTTTATGCAAAGCTTTTCGCCGTGGCTTTTCTTGCCATGTCGGCATCGGAATATTTCCTGTTGTCATACGTTTGGGACACGAGGCTCGACTACACATTTGGATATCTTGTGCCGATTTTTTCCCTCTATGTGATTTATGACAGATCCGACAAAATGCTCGGGATTTTGAGGCCCGCTTCGATTGGGGAAACAGAGGGCGTTTTTGCGCGCGGATTTGCGGATTTGTTCTTCGGTTCAATGCTGTTTTGCGGCCTTGTTTTTTATTTGTTTTTTGCATGGTTCTTCTACATGACGCAAAACCGCGGCGCTCCCGCGTTCTCGATGACTTTCGGCTTCAGCTTTGCGTCTTATGCCATGGCTTATTTTGCGTCGGCGCGCTCTGTCGACGGCTCTCCGCTCCCGCTTAAATCGCGCCTGCAATTTACGGCTTTGTTTACATTCCCGTGTTTCATATGGATATTGAGCGCCCCGCCTATAGGGACAGTGGAGGAAAAAATCAGCCTGTTCCTTCTTGGAATTGTTGCGAACGTGGTTTACGCTATAATGGACGCGCTCGGTTATGTGGTGCAGCTACGCGGGAATGTGATTGACTTCCCCGGAGGTTCCGTAGGCGTTGCGGAGGCTTGCAGCGGCATAAGGAGCCTGATGGCCTGCCTCTTCGCGGGAAGCTTTCTTGCCGCTATTATGCTCGACAAGCTCTGGAAAAAAATCGCGCTGGTCATACTTTCAATGTTTTTCGCTTTCTTTAACAATATTCTCAGGGCCTTGTTCTTGTCGTTTTGGGCATACGAAAACGGTTCGGAGTCCATAAGCGGATTTGTGCACGACGCCGCGGGCTATTTTGTGTTGGGCACAACAATTATAGGGCTGCTCTTGTTTGTGGCGCTTTTCCAACTCAATCCAGTCCCCGAAGAGTTCCGCGAAAAAAGCGGCAATCCGTAGGGGCTATGCTTTGCGCGTTAACGGCGGAAATCTTTAGCGTATTTGTCGAGAACTTTTACCGCCTCTATTATGCGGGGCGCGGGAACTATAAACAAATCGCGGTTTAGGCATATTATGCGCGAATTTTTTACGGCGTCGGTGGCGCGCCATATGGGGTCGGATTGCAGGGCCTCCTTTGCGGCTTTCGCGTCATTGTCGCTTTCAACCGCCGCAAAGATTATTTCAGGGTTGGTTTTTAATACGCTTTCCCTTGGCAGCACGCTCCAGGGCTTTTGGGATATGTCTGCGCAGTTTCTGAAGCCGCAAACTTCAAGTATGTCTCCAATATACGAGTTTTTACCGGCCGCCATATCCCCAAATAGAAATATTGCGCGCGGCTTTTCCGACGGCGGAATTTTTGCGTTTGATGCCTTTCTGTCCGCGAGAATGTCTATGTTTCGGGCAATATGCTCCGCATTGCCGCTCTTTTGAAAAAGTTCCCCCAGCATGCGGACGTCTGAGGCTATGTTGCCCAGTCCCTCGCGGTTTAAATAAAAGCACTTTATTCCCAAAATTCTTAATTTATTCTCTATGCGCGCGTCCGCCAATCCGGGCAGGATTACAAGCTCCGGCTTTATTCTCGCAATCTTTTCGTAATCCGGATCAATGAATCCGCCTATCTTTGGCTTGCTTTTGGCAGCGTCTGGGTATGTGCAATAGCGGGATGTGGCTACTATTGAATTTTCGGCCCCTATTGCGTAAATTTCCTCGGTAATCGACGGTGTGAGCGTCGCCACTCTCGATGGGGGGGACTGAAATTCAAATTGCCTGCCTTTAGCGTCTTTTATCGCATAGGAAAAGATTTCGCCCGTAGCGGCGAAAAGCCACAGGCATGCGAGCAGTTTTAATAGGCGCAATCTCATTTTTTTGCGCGCTCCGCGATGATATCCTCCATTGACAGGCCCGTGCAGAGGTTTATCGCTCTCAGTATTTTGAACATGGCCCAAATCATTATGACCATGGACGGCACGACTATCACGGGAAAGGACAGCGCCGTCATTCTTCCAAGCTCCGCATTGAAAGCCTCCGTTCCGGGTTCGCTTTGAAATATCCAGCAGGCCAGAGCGAAATTGAGAATGGAACTCAATAGAAAGGACAGAGCCACGAGAATTGTGGCCGATTTTAAGGTGGCGTTAAAAGAGTCGCGCGTTCCTTTGCCGTCGAGGGCCGCGTTTATTTTTTCAAGATTCATTACCGACTCGTTCATGAGCAGCAATTTTGCCAGGGGCTTTTTTGTGGCCGCAGTCGCCAGCACCGCAAGCCCTATAAGGAGCGGTATGGCGCCCTCTTTTACTATCATCCACTCGCGCGACACCTTTAAAAGCCCTATGCCGCCGGTAAGGGCAACGCTTGCTATGCCAAGAATAGATATAAAATTGAATTTGCGTCGAGATGCGAGGTCGTAAAGCCCGTAAAGCAGGGGAAATGCAATGGCAATTATAAATATCCACATGTCGGCATCTGTTGCCGCGGACACGTCGACGCCGCATAGCTGGGCCAATTTCTTGCCCTTTATTAAAAGCAGACTCGGCACTACAATGTTAAAGCCGAGATTCAGCCAGATATTCTCTGATTTCTTCCCGCTCATTTCTGCTTTTTGCGCGGAAGCTTTGTCAGCAGCAGATTGCCGCTTCTGGCTACTTCCGCGGGCTCCAATTTCATGTCGGACTTAAGGAGCTCAAGGTTGCGCTCGCGCAAGGCTATGTAAATGTCTCCGTCGATTTTTGACGCAAATTCCCTAAAGTCCTTTTCGTTTAGAATAAATCTTTTGGAATGTTTTTCTCGCTCGCGCATCAGCCCGAATTTCTGCTCTTCGGGAGCATCTCCTATCATGTAGGTCAAATGCCCCAGCCATACGGGAAGGTCTTGAAAAACTCCGTAGTCGTAGGCTATAAAAATGACATCGCCGTCTTTTGCGTTAGCCTTATAATATTTTGCAAGCGGTTCGGCGCTCGGCCTCTGCGCTATCGCGCCTATGGGGTTTATAAAGGCCAATAGGCCGTAAATGGCGCAAAAAGACGCCGCAAAAAAGGCCTTCGTTTTCCCTTTGAGATAAAGCAGAAGGGCTACAGTGGTGATTGCAAACATGAATAGTGCCAGAGACGCGAATATCGGAAGTGCCGTGGCTGTGTCTGGAATTTTGCCGTCTTTAAGCAGTATTGGATATGCAATCGCCGGCGCTATTGACGCTATGTATCCAAGCGCCACAAATATGCGCGGACTCCATTTTAAGGCGAAGTTTCCGGGCTTTTCCCATACTTTTGCGAGCCACGCGCCCGTTATATACGCGAGAGCCGGATACACCGGTATTATATAAGGTATGAGCTTTGAGCTTGATGCGGAAAAAAACAGTATCACAAACGCGACCCAAATTGCGCAGAAAAGCATATCCGCATTCTGGGCCCTCAGATTTCCGAGTCCGCCCTTGAATGATTGCCCCAGGGATTGCGGCAATATGGCTATCCACGGAATAAAGCCCGCGGGCGCTATTAGCAGGAAAAACCAAAACGGCTGCTCGCGCATGCTTGTTGAAGGGTCTATATAGCGCAAAATGTGTTCGTGTATTATGTAGTACCAGAAAAAGCCCTGTCCCTCCCATTCCTTGGAAAATATTCCTCCGGCGTTTTCGTAAGGGGGGTTTGCAATGGCCGCAAGCACATGCCAGGGCAGCGCCACCGCCACAAATACGGCAATGCCGGCCGATATCCAAATAATGTCGCTCTTCCTAAAGATTGATGTGAATTTGGAAGGCCCCATAAACAAGAGCCATATGAATACTGCGGCCGCGGGAATGAGTATTCCTATCAATCCCTTTGTGAGTACCGCCAGCGCGCAAAAGAAGAAGAACAATACGGTTAGAACAGCCCTCCATGCCCCGCTCTTTTTTATCGCCACGATAAACGAGAACATTGCTCCCGATATGAAAACAGAAACCGCCATGTCGAGCGTTACAATTTCTCCAAGGGCGCAGTATAGGGCCGAAGTTCCGAGAATCATAGCCGTCCATATGCCCGCGAGGCGCCCCCTGAGGGCGCGCGCCGCGCAATAGCTCAGAACTATTCCCGTCAGCGCCATAAGCGAATTTGGCAGGCGGGCGGAAACTCTGTTTACACCCAAAGCCTTTATTGATGCGGCCTGCATCCAGTAGAAGAGCGGAGGCTTGTAAAAGTATGGCATGCCGTTGAGCCTGGGGGTTGTCCAGTCTCCGGATTCGGCCATTTCCCTTGGGATTTCCGTATATCGGCCTTCGTCTGGGCTTGCGAGCGGCCTTATCGGAGCAATTGCCAAATACAGCGGGATAAATAGCGCCAACAACAGCAAAATGTCGGTCAGCCATGAGATACTGCCTTTATTTTTTTTAATAGAAGATATTGGCATATACTAAGAAGATAGCTTATGTGATTTTGCGCTCAAGTATAAAAGTTCGACTTTATTCAACTCTTAAAAAAGTGCCTTCCGGAACTGCCGAAAGGCGCTGTTGTTTTGTGGAATTATCCCATATGCGCGCCTTGCGGCATTGGGCGCGTTTGGGGGGCTATATTTGTTTGAGAGCCTGGTCGAAGTCGGCGATTATGTCGTCTATATGCTCTATTCCGGTCGAGATTCTTATGAGTTCCGGGAGTATGCCGGTCGCCAGCTGCTCTTCATCGGACAGCTGCCTGTGCGTTGTGCTTGCCGGATGCAGGACGCAAGTCCGGGTGTCGGCCACATGCGTGACTATTGCGGCAAGTTTTAGGCTGTCCATCAGCTTTTCAGCCGCTTTCCTGCCTCCCTTGGGCCCGAATGTCATGACTCCCCCGCAGGCTTTGAGGTATTTCTTCGCCAGCTTCGCATAGGGTGAGTCTGGAAGTCCGGGATAGTTTACCCATTCTACTTTCGGGTGTTTTGACAGGAAATCCGCAAGCTTTTGCGCATTGGAGCTGTGGCGTTCCATTCTAAGCGGAAGGGTCTCGAGATTCATGTTTGTAAGCCACGCGTTCATAGGTGACATCATCATTCCGTAATCGCGCATGACTTGGGCGCGCGCCTTTGCAAGGAATGCGGCGGCCCCGAAAGCTTTGGTGTAAACAAGGCCGTGGTAACTCGAATCGGGAGTGGTGAAAGACGGAAACTTCCCCGATGCCTCCCAGTCGAAGCGTCCGCCGTCTATTACTATGCCTCCGAGGGCGCACGCGTGGCCGTCGGAGTATTTCGACGTGCTGTGCGTTACAATATCTGCGCCAAAGTCCAGCGGTCGGCACAATACCGCAGTCGGGAAGGTGTTGTCTACGGCAAAGGGTATCTTTGCATTGTGCGCTGCATTTGCGAATTTCTCTATATCGAGCACTTTTACGCTCGGGTTTGAAAGCGTTTCGGCGAATACGAGCTTGGTGTTGGGGCGTATAGCTTTGGCAATTTCGCTTTCGTCGGCGTCCTGATTTACAAATGTCGTTTCAATGCCGGCCTTTTTCAGCGTATGGGCGAGCAAGTTTGTGCTGCCTCCGTAGAGAGTTTCGGCGCTTACAATGTGGTCTCCGGCCTCGCACAGCGCAAATACCAGCAAACTCGTTGCGGACTGCCCGCTTGCGCATGCTATGGCGCCGACTCCGCCCTCAAGCGCCGCCATTTTCTTTTCCAGGACCTCCACCGTAGGATTGCTCAGGCGCGAGTAGAAATGCCCCGCCGTCTTCAAGTCGAAAAGGTCCGCGAGCGCCTGCGCGCTGTCGTACTTAAATGTTGTGCTCATGCTTATGGGAGCCACGCGCGGATCCCCGTTTTTGGGCTCGTATCCGCCCTGAACCGATATTGTTTCAATATGTTGGGTGTTCATGTTGTTAATTTCATTTATGTTCGTAAGTCTCTTCCAGAAGCTTTTCAAGATTTTTAAAATCCTCCGGAGGCTCCGCAACCGCCTCTATGAACTTTTCCGGCTTTATAGGGTGGAAAAATGCAAGTCTTCCGGCGTGGAGCATTACCCTCTCCGGAGCGGCTATTTCCTTCATCTTGTTTTTCTGAAAGCGATAAGTGTAGTCTCCCAATATTGGGAATCCGAGGTCGGACAAGTGCACCCTTATCTGGTGCGTTCTTCCCGTGTATATTTTGCAGGATATCAAGGCGGCCCTTCCGCCGTAGGACTTTTCAAGCCTCCATTCGGTTTTTGCATCGCGGCCTTCGCCGCCATTTGAGGCGCACATTTTCGTTCTAAATACCGGGTGGCGCGAAATAGGCTTATTTATAATCCCGCCGCGCACGGATGGGACTCCGCATACCAGCGCCAAGTACTCCTTGTCGAGCTCGCGCTTGGAGAACATTTCCACAAGCCTGTAATATGCGGCGTCGGTTTTTGCCATGACCAGCGCCCCCGAAGTTTCCTTGTCCAGCCTGTGGACTATGCCGGGGCGCATTGGGCCTCCCGCCAAACTTAAATTGCCCGCGGTGTGGTGCATCATGGCATGCGCCAGCGTGTCTTCCCCCGTTCCGCTGCCGGGATGTACGGTCATGCCGGCTGGCTTGTTTACAACAACTATGTCTCCGTCTTCGTATATCACATCTATGGGTATGTCAGCCGCGGAAACTTCGCTCGGAAGCGGCTCGGGAAGAACAAACTCAAGGGTGTCGCCGGGAGCGAGCCTAAAATTCTTCTTTATCGCCAGGCCGCGCAGTAAAACTTTTCCGAGCTTGAAGCTTTCCTCAAGGCGCGAACGCGATATGTCTGCGCTTAAAAAACACGCCAATGCCTTGTCGGCGCGCATTGGCTGCGCCCCTTCCGGATGCGTGTATGTTTTTGCCGTATCGGACACTTCAGGCCTTCAGGTAGCCGGGGTTCAATTTCTCGAGCTCGGAGTCCCCCACAAAGAGGCCGTCTTTGCGTATGAGTTTCCCGTCAAAATATATCTCTCCGCCCCCGTATTCGGGAGTTTGTATGCACACCATGTCCCAATGTATTCTCGATTTGTTGCCGTTGTCGGCTTCGGAATATGCCTGCCCGGGGGTAAAGTGAAAAGAGCCGGCAATCTTTTCATCAAAGAGGATATCGCACATGGGCTTTGTTATATATGGATTGAAGCCGAGCGCAAACTCTCCTATGCGCGAGGCTCCGCTGTCGCTGGATAAAATTTCGCGCAATTTACCGGCGTTTGACGGCGAATATGCCCCTATTATTTTCCCGTCCTTGAATTCGAGGCGTATAGAGTCGAAAGAGGTGCCGTTGTATATTGTGGGGGTATTGTATTCAATTGTTCCCTGTACGCTGTCCAAGACGGGCGCCGTGAAAACTTCGCCGTCGGGAATGTTGTATTGCCCGCCGCAGGTTATTGCGCGCATTCCCTTTATGGAAAATTCCAAATCTGTGCCTTTGCCTGTTATTCTGACAGAATCGGTCTCCTCCATGAGCCGGCGCAGGGCGTCCATGCCCGGAGTCATGCGCGAATAATCCATGGTGCAAACTTCAAAGTAAAAATCCTGAAAAGCTTCAGTGCTCATTCTCGCCAGCTGCGCCATGGAAGGAGTTGGCCAGCGCAGCACCACCCATTTTGTCTTGTTGACGCGCCAGTCTACAGATTCCTTCATGGCCGCCGAAATCATGGCCATCTTCTCCTGCGGGACGTCGGAGTTCTCGTATATGTTTTGCGCTCCCCTTATGGCTATATAGGCGTCCATCTTTTGTATCATGCCCATGTCAATGTCTGCGGCTGTCTTTAGCCTTTCGGGAGTGGCGCACATTGCCAAAGCCCGCGATATGCGGGGGGAATTTATTCTGACAAAGGGATAGGCGCCTCGGGCGCATATTTCTTCTATCAAAGCTTCCGCCATTTCGGAGGGCGTTTCGGAGAAATCGAGCATCACGTTTTCCCCGGAGGCTATCTTTGTTGAATGTCCGCACAGGACCTTTGCCAATTTTTTGCAGTATTGTTTCATATGCTCGCCTTTCTTTTAGCTTAGAGTCTTATGGTCGTAAATTTTTTGCCCGCCATAAGCTCTAAATGCGTCAAAATATCTTTAGTTCCGGCATCTTGGAGGGCAGTGCGGGATTTTCCGGGGAAAACACGCTTTCGGGAAGCTTTATCTTAACGGCTCCGGAACGGAACTTTAACCTGTCGGAATCGCGGCTGGAATTGTCCCGGGCCGACAGCTCCAATATTATCCACAGGCCGTCAAGTTTTTTTACGGCTCCAAGCGACACCGTCTTGGAGGGAAGATTTCCTGCTCCGAATATCTCCGTTTGCGCCGGCGAGTTAAAGTCGCGTGTCAGGGCTATTTCAACTCTTGAGACGCTGCCTGAAAATTTGTCGGGAGCCTTGAGCGAGTATACGTGCACTGCTTTCCCCATTCGCATGGGCCCCTTGTAGCCCGATTCCCACCAGCGGTAGGGCATGAGTATGTCGAAAGGCGAAAATACAAGCCCGTCAAGCATTGGTTTGTGCCATTCCGATTCCGGAATTTCGCGGAATTTTCCGCCTTCGGAGCGCCATATTTTCGACGATGTCCGCGAATTCTTAAGTATGAAATCGGCCGCGTCCGTTTCAGGCGAGCCCGCCTTTCGCACAATTATTCGCGTCATAGTGCTGCCGTTCCTCTCGGAGCCAAACATCAGCCCCTTGTAGATTACGGATTCGCCTCTGCGCGGATTGTGGGATATTGAAAAGCCAAGGCAGTAGTCTCCCGCTATTTTTGACGATGAAAATTCTTTCCATCTTTCTTGCGCCTCTGCTTGCGTGAGCGCGGCAACTTTGTCGGCCGCGCCTCGCCGGGGTTGGGCGTGGGACGCCGACACAAAAATGAGCGCGACAAACACCGCGCCCATAAGCATTTTTAATAATGCACGCATGTCTTATTTTTTCTCCGGAAGCGCCCCTGCGGCCTTTTGCGCATCATTTTGCTGCTTCGCAGCGGCGGGGGAAGCGGCGTCTTTTTTTGCGGGCGCCTTGTCTTGAGGCTTTTCCTGCGCGGGAGCCTTATTTCCAGCCTGCTTTGGGGTTGCCGGCGCTATTGAGGATATCGATATGGTTTTTTGCGCTTCGGATTCCGTTCCGCTTGTGGCGTATATGTATCCGAGATATAGGCCTGCCGAAAGCAGGAAAAATAGTATGGTCAGCTTCACGGTGGCTTTGGTCAGAACATTGCCCGTCTCGCCGCCGAACATATCTTGCGCCGCGCCGCCTCCAAGGGCCGCTCCCATGCCCGCATTCGCGTTCGGGCGCTGCATGAGGATTACCAGCACCAGGAGAATGCAGATAATGACCAGTATCAATGTGAACAATCCTATAAGTATGGAGCTCATTTATGTTTTCTCGATTTCTTAAATTTAAAATGCAAATACTGACAAATTTCGATACTTTATCAACATTTTTTTAACGAGTCTAATTCCATATCCAACTTTTTAAGGCAAACGGCAAATGCTTTCGGCGGAGGGCAATCTATTTTTACCGGCGCAATTTCAGGCATGCCAAAGTCCTTTCCGTCAAATTCTATCCTGGAGAGATGCACGCACAGATGCGGATATAGGGGCTTTTCTTCGTCTATGCCTTTCCCAAGCTTGTATTCGTCCTTGAGCTTAGAGAGGAAAATATAGGGCGTTTTTGAATAGAGCCGTTCTCCGACGATTCCGAGCCCGCCCTCGGCTGCATGCAGCCTTATTTGATGCGGGCGCGCGCTTGAGGCCTTAGCCTTCCAAAGTTGGTATCCCCTCGATTGCCCGAGCATGCAAAAAGACGTATTCGCTTTTTTCCCGAAGCGGTGTGACACTATCCATAGGGGCTTGCTCTCGTGCATGAGGACGGGCAGCTTTATTTCAAATTCTTCGCCTCCTCCCCGCGCGCTTCGGCACAATATCAAATATTCAAATTTGAAAAATCCCGACCACATGGCGTTGCGCATGGCGGCGGCAACATCTTTATTCATGGCCAATAAGGCGGCCCCCGACATCTCGAAGTCGATTTGGTTTACCAAATAGGGCGAAGTCATGCCGAGCCGCTCCAGTTCGCCTTTGCCTTTTTGCTCCCTCATGGCAAGTATTGCCGATTTTATTTTGGGAGCGCCGAGATAAGAATCCATAAGGATGTCGGCGGGCTTGGACACGGCGGCATACACCCCCTTTTTTGCGTCGAGTATGTCGAGGCGAATGGGGCGGTCGGATATCGCGCCGGGCGGGAAGCCCAATTTGTCGGGCAGCTTGGAGGTTCCCTCAGCCTTTGGAGCGTTCATATCAGGCATGCCGGCCTCCCGAAAGCCCATTGCGCGGCAGGAAAACACCAATATTGCGCGCTTGCCTCGATAACTTGCGTAGCTCTGTCATTTTCAAGGCGTGAATATTGCGGTGCGCTACTTTTCGTCCGGAAATTTCACCGCAAGGGTGTCTTCTGTTTGCTTGCGGCGGAAATCGGCGAGCTTTTGGGCGTATGTCGAGTCCGCAAGCGCAAGTATTTGAAGGGCTGCAATCGCCGAATTTACCGCTCCCGCCTTGCCTATTGCCAGCGTCAATACGGGTATGCCGCGCGGCATTTGCACGGTGGAGAGAAGGGAATCCATGCCGTCGGTAGCCCATCCTTTCATGGGCACGCCTATCACGGGGAGGGCCGTATGCGCGGCTATGACCCCGGCAAGATGCGCCGCGCCGCCCGCCGCCGCTATAATGACTTTTACACCGCGTCCCGCGGCGGTGCAGGCAAGCTCGCGGGCTTTGTCGGGCGTCCTATGGGCGCTGGCCACGTTCCTCTCGTAGGGTATTTCGAATTTATCGAGCATGGCGGCGCAGTGCTGCATGGTTTCCCAGTCGCTCACGCTCCCCATGACTATGCTGACAAGTATTTTGTTGTTCGACATGATTTTTAAGCGTTTTTATCGCGCCAATGAAATATTTGCCTTCCGCCTTAGGCAAACCTTATTTTTCAAGTTTTACATTCTTCGCCTTGACATGCGCGCTTACGGCCCTGCCAATGGGGACTTCCGTCCCATCGCAAGTCTCAAAAAGGTTATTCTTGAAGCTTATGTTTTCTCCGTTTAACACTGCGGCGGCGATAATGCCGGGATTGCCCGGGAGGACAAATTTATTGTCGCTGACTGTTATATTGCGCATTTCCGGTATGTGCGCTTTTGATGTGGACATCATGTTTATTATAATAGCGGTGCGCCACAGCTTTGAAAAAGTGTTGCCGCTTATTTTTATGTCGTGTGGAATGGCGCCCTCGTACCAACCACCTATCTCGTTTGAAATCCAGATGCCGCCGGGAGTGGAATCGAAGGTGTTTCCGGAAATTTCGCCGTGGGGAGCTCTCAATACGGCCGCATAACGGCGTTGAATGCCGAAGTAATTGTTCTTAATCTTGTAATTGGCGCCGAGATATTCAAGGTTGTACAAGCCCGTAATAGAGGCGTTTTTTCTCACGGCTGCCGTGCTGTTGGCGATATCCGCGTTGCTTACAGCCTGCCAGAGCACGGGATTTTCTATTTCTTTGTCTGTAGTTATTATGCGTCCCTTTTTTGAAAGCACCTTTGTCCCGGTAATCCATTTTCCGCTGTCGGCATAGTATATTCCGAGCGTGCAGCCGGGAAATATGGATTCGCCCCTCTCGATTTCATACGTATTGTTCCCAAGCAGCTTTGTTATACGGGCGGGCGCTGTGCTTATGTTTATTGAGTCGTCGAGCATGCCTTCGAAGCGGCAGCCTTCAATTATAGGGCCGCACTTGTTGTTCTTAAAGTGCGAGCCGTCGCGCCAGCACGATATCAAATCTTCGGGATTCTTCCATGTTATGGAGCAATTTTTAAAGGCGTATTTGCCGCGATTGAGCGTCCCGGCAAATCCCAGATGCTTCAGCCCGGAGCATTTTATGCTTTCGAAGAGAACATCGGCGGATTTTGTAACGTTTATATGCGCCATTCCCAAACCCCTTAGTTTGGGATTGAAAGCTTTGTATACCGGCATTGCAAAGCAATCGCCTATTTCGAGCGTATTATACAGGGGGGCGCTTCTCTTTTCCGTATATAGCACGAATTCCGATTCGCTATTGCCGGGCTCCACCCTGCTTATAAACACGGCGTCTATTGTCCCGAATTTTATCGTTCGAGATTTTTTATCCATTACGCTTCCCCATCTCCAACCTTCCGAATGTGTCTTTTTTGTATATTCATCAGACGGAAGCAAGGGGTAATTCTTATGTATTCTAAGGGTGAAATTTTCTTTTGCTTTGTCTATTGCAACCACGTCGCCCTGTGTAAAAGGCGGATTCGTATGGCTTGTATTCATATTGCGGACTATTATGTTGTCCGAATTGCGGACCTCGCAAAAGGAATTGTAGGAATCTATGGATATTGACGCTCCCATGCCGTCAACAGTCAGGTTTGAAATTCCGTCTATCAACATCAGCCAGCCGCATTCTTCGGATTTTGGGAATACATAGTTGCGCTTGGAAAACTTTATTAGGGTGGGAGAACCTTTTTCGGCCTTTGCCAAATCCAAAATCTTCCGCATTGCCATGAGGCCGTCTTCGCCCTCTTTCCAATAGTCGTCGAAGTTGAAGGTCTTTGCCGCTTGAGCGGGAACGCATACAAAGGGCAATGCCGATATCGCGAGCGCCGATAATATAAAAGCTGTCTTCATATTTGACGGAAGTTATACTGCTTGGGAAATATGTGTCAAGTAAGCAGAGCTTGTTTGTCCGCTCCTTTTAAATTTGACATTAAACAGCCCGATAGCATCTTTTTTTGCCGTGTATAAAAAGTATTTCAAGCGCCCTTTAGATTTCTTGTTAGCGCTGTTATTGATTTTGGCGCTTTCTCCCGTATATCTGGCTGTATATGTTCTCGTGCGTTTGAACATGGGCAGCCCCGTGATTTTTAGGCAGGCGCGCCCCGGTCTGAACAATAAGATATTTTATATATTAAAATTTAGGAGCATGAATTCACGGAGAGACTCCAAGGGCGAACTGCTTCCCGACGCCGAAAGGTTGACAAAGTTGGGAGCTTTTCTCAGAAAGACCAGCCTCGATGAAATACCGCAGTTTTTTTGCGTTTTGAGAGGGGACATGTCGTTTATAGGCCCCAGGCCGCTGTTGCCGCAGTACTTGGCCTATTATACGCCAGAGGAAAGCAGGCGCAGCGAGGTTCGTCCGGGCATAACGGGCCTGGCGCAAATAAACGGCAGAAATTGCATATCTTGGGCCGAGAAACTTGCCTATGACGTGGAATATGTGGATAATGTAACTTTTTTGGGCGACCTGAAAATCGCGCTTAAGACCGTTGTAAAAGCCTTCGCGTCTTCCGGCGTGCGCGTGGGCGTGGAAGAGTCTCTCAATGTTGTACGCTCGCGGAGAGCCGCGGGGGAGAGGGATTCGGAATCTTCATCCGGCAAAAAGGAATGATTTTTTCTTAATAAATTTTCGTTTTTTTGACTTTATAAGCGCTTTCTCGTTTATTATTTTCTTATTGGGCGGATTTTCTTATTTTTGCGCATATGTGTTCGCTTAAATGCTCGCCAAAAGTATTGACTCGCACTAGGGCGGCGTTATTTGGGTAAAAGTATATACCTCTTAGTTCATGTGGAAAGGGAAAGGAGCTTTATTATGTTGCGGAGAATAATATGTTATGCGCTTGCCGCATGGCTTTCTTGCGCGTGGCTTTTGGCCATAGACAGCGCCGATGTGAAAATTTTGCGCAAAGGCGGAAAATATGAAACACGCCTAAAGAAGTTGGAAAAGGTAGGCGAAGGCGTGTGGCGCTTAAAAATTCCTACATGTGAAATTCCCCGCGACGCATTGAAGATTGACGTTGTAAGCAGCTGGGCGACCGCAAGCAAGGGAGACGCCGGATACTTTGTAACTTCCGACGGCCACTTGGGAACATTTAGAGAAGACAACGGAAAATACTGCAGCCGCAAGAATATGCTGAAATTGTACGGCATGAAGGGGCCGAAAGGCTGCTTCGTGGCAATAATGAAAGGCTTGGCATTTGAACAGAATCTGCATGTGGAGGCAAAGGACGGCAAGTATGCGATTTTTCCGCGCTATAACATAGATAAAATCGAATTCGATCCATATGAGGACATAGTTATAGATTTTTACGAATTGAAGGGCGATGATGCCAATTACAGCGGAATGGCGCGGACATACAGGAAGTATCAGTTGGGCCGCGGCGAGGTTGTCCCTTTGAAGGAGCGCGCAAAAAACAATCCCACATTGGACTTTGCAGCCAAATCCATTTACGTCCGGATTAAGGCCGGGCGCTGCGACAGGCGCGCATACCCGCGGGAGCTGTGGGGCAAGCGCGAATTCCCATTGGTTGTGGACAATACTTTTGACGGCATTATAGATATAATGAAGCGCATGAAGTCCATGGGCATAGACTGGGCGGAAGTTTGCCTTGTCGGGTGGCATAAGGGCGGTCACGACGGCCCCTTTCCGGATTTATTTCCCGTTCCCGAAGAATTTGGGGGAGAGAAGAAAATGCTCGAAGCCATACGGGAGGGGAAGAGTTTGGGATATAGAATGACAGTCCATGTAAACCATACCAGCTTTTACTACGGCAAGGCGAAGCGCCTTCCATTGGAAGACGTCTGCAAGGGGCCCGACGGCAAAGCCCGCAAATACACATTTTGGCCGGGAGGCCAGGCTTACTTTTCGTGCTACCAGACTCTCTGCAACAGGCTGTTGGACGCCGACCTTTCCAAGTTCAAGTCAATGGGCCTGAACGGGACTTTCCATGTGGATGTTACGAGTGCGCGCGAGCCTACGCCATGCCACGATCCCATGCATCCAAACAACAGGAAACAAATGGCTGATTGGCAAAACAGGGTTAACAAGAAGTGCAGGGACGCCTTTGGCGCATACAGTTCCGAGTGCGCTTTCGACCATGTGGCAAAAACTCTCGATTACGGCTTGTATGTAAGCTGGCAGGGCTCGGAAAGCTTAAAATTCGGGAAGCTGATTGACAGGCCAATACCGCTGACAGAACTCGTTTACCACGGCATAATTCTCACAAATCCCTTTTACGGCACTATAGACGCTCCCTACGAGCGCGGCGAGGACAAATTCTCCGACGTAAAAGAATCCTATGCCTATTTGGGCAGCGCAGCAAATCGAATGCTGAAAGTCATAGAGTTCGGGGGGAGACCGTCATTCTATTATATTGACTACAAAGACCTCTCTCCCATGAAGGGTTTTTACGATGAATACCAGAAGCTAAAGCATTTGCAGTTTGAATTTATGGACTCGCATGAGGAGGTGGCCAAAGGCGTATTTTCCACAACTTATTCCGACGGCACTTGCATTGTGTGCAATTATAGGGACGAAGCGTTTGATTTCAAGGGGAAGAGCATAAAGCCCAAGTCGTATATTGTGCTCTATTGACCTTTGGCTTTTTAACGGCGGTCGCGCCTCAACATGTCGCGTTGGGCGCGCCGCTGGGCCAGGCCCTTGTTCACTTCTATTTGCCTGCCGTCGGGAGTCGTTTGCGAGCAGTACATTGCGCAGCCCATTGTCATTGGCAATGGTATAAAGTCTTGGACTTGCCTCACATTCCAATTTGACTTTGCCAAGTAGTTGTCTACAAGCTCCATATCCTCGTCTGCGCAGCCAGGAAAATTGGATATAAAATAGGGAACCATATATTGTTTCTTGCCGGTTGCGCCGTTTACGCTGTCGAATATGCTCCTGAATTTTTCAAATTCTCCGGCGCGCCCCTTGCGCATCAGCCGCAGAACGCGGTCGTCCAAATGCTCGGGGGCAACGCTGATTTGCCCGGATATATGCTCGGCTATTATTTTCTCGGTCTGGTAGGGCTGCATCAATGCCAAGTCGAGGCGTATGCCGGAGTTTATGAATACATTTTTTACGCCCGCTATGGATTTTAAGCGGTCTAAAAGCTTCATCAATGGGCGTTCGTCGGCATTGTAGTTCGGGCATACTTTGGGGAAAAGGCATGAGAATCGCCTGCATTTTTTGCATATTTCAGCGTCTTTGGGGCGATGCCCGTATATGTTGCCCGCCGCTCCCCCTATATCGCTGATTGTGCCGTGAAAAAATGGCTGCTTAGAGAGCCTTTTAACACTTCGCACGACGCTTTGCGGGCTTCGGCATGCCAGATGCCTGCCCTGGTGCGACACCAATCCGCAAAAGGCGCAGCCGCCCGGACAACCGCGAACAACCGCAATAGAGTCTTTTATAGTTTCCCATGCAGGTATTTTTTCAGTGTAGCTAAAGTGGGGGCGCCCGGTAAAGGGAAGCTCGCTGAAGCGGTCGAATTGCTCGGTGGTCATTGGCGGTCGGGGCGCTTCAGCTATGAGCATTCGGGAGTTTGTGGATTGGGCGAGCCTTCTGCCGCACCATGGGTTCATTTCGGCCTCGACTATTTTTGTCTGGCGCATAATGGCGTCTTTATCGGAGCATATTTCCTCATACGATGGCAGCCTAATGCAGCCTTCGTCAAATTTAAAATCCATGGACTCCTTGCCGCCGAGATACCTGCATGTTCCGCGTATGCCGCCGAGACCCTTACCGCTCTTTATCCTTTCAAAAATTTCGAGCATGGTAAGCTCTCCCATGCCGTAGCATAAAAGGTCGGCTTTGGAATCCACGAGAACCGATGGGCGCATCTTGTCTTGCCAGTAGTCATAGTGGGCGAATCTTCTCAGGCTGGCTTCCACTCCGCCCAAGATTATGGGCAGGCCGGGAAACGCGCGGCGCGCAAGCTGCCCGTAAACAACCGACGCATGGGGAGGGCACATGCCGCTTTTCCCTCCCGGAGAGTACATGTCTTCCCTGCGCAGCCTCCTGCCGGCGGTGTAAATCTTGAGCATTGAATCCATATTGCCGCTCGAAACTCCGCAGCCCAAGAGCGGCCTGCCGAACACCTTTAGGCTGTCGGGATTTCTCCAGTCCGGCTGCGCAACAAGCCCAACCCTGTAGCCGGCGTCGAGCAGGATCCTTGCTATGAGTGGAGCTCCAAAACTCGGGTGGTCCACATAGGCGTCCCCGCTCACGAGAAGTATGTCGATGGCGTCCCATGCGCGGGCTTGCATTTCGCGCAGGGTCATGGGCACAAATTCCGTCAAATATCCGCCGTTCATCTCATGTTGATATTCGCGCTGCCGTCCGCATTTTCAAGGCTCAAGTTTCCCGAAACTAAAAAAAAACGATTTTTTATTGACGGATTTCAATCTTTTATTAAACGTTTAACTAAAAAAGCGCATGGAGCGCGCTTGCTTTGCGGTATGAGATATTTTATAGGCATAGACATAGGCGGGACAAAGTCTGCGGCAACTCTTTCATGCGATGACGGTGCAGGGGCTCTCGAGATTCTTGAAAAGAAAGTCCTGCCCACAATGGGCCCCCGTGAAACCTTGAATGAGCTGTTTAAAATGACCGGCGGCATGCTCGCCTCGGCGGAGGGTGGGGCTAAGAGGCCGTCGGCGATTGGAATTAGCTGCGGAGGCCCGCTCGACGCGCGAAAAGGAGTGATAATTTCTCCGCCCAATCTTCCTGGGTGGAATAACATAGATATTGTGCGCGCCTTTGAGGAAAGATACAATATGCCGGCATTTTTGCAAAACGACGCCAATGCCTGCGCTGTGGCAGAATGGAAATACGGGGCCGGGCGCGGCGCCGAGAATATGGTTTTCATGACTTTCGGCACGGGGCTCGGGGCGGGCATCATAGCAAATTCTAAGCTCGTCTACGGCGCCAACGGCAATGCGGGCGAAGTTGGGCATATCAGGCTTGAGAAATTCGGGCCGGTGGGCTACGGGAAAATGGGCTCTTTTGAGGGCTTTTGCAGCGGTTCCGGCATAGCGCAGGCGGCGCGCGCGAAGGCCTTGGAGCTTCTCCAGTCGGGCGGGAAGTGCGCCTACTGCGCCGACATGTCGGGGCTGGAAAAAATTACGGCCAAAAGCGTGGCGCAAGCGGCCGAATCCGGAGACGAAAGCGCGATATCCGTATATAGGGAGGCGGGGGAGTATCTCGGCAGGGGTGTGGCGATTTTGATAGACATACTCAACCCGGAGCTTGTTGTAATAGGAAGTATTTTTGCCCGGTCTGAAGGCCTATTGCGCGATTCCATGGAAAAGACGATAGTATCTGAGGCGTTGAATCTTTCGGCATCCGCATGCAGGGTGGTTCCGGCCGAGCTTGGCGAAAAGATAGGGGATTATGCGGCCGCGGCGGTGGCTTCATGCGGATTGGAAGATAGAATTTCACCATGCTGAATATAATAACAAACTCCCTGAAAGAGGCGCACAACGCACTTGAAGCTTTTATGGCCGACGAATCGTCAGCTGGGTCTATAAGCGCTGCGGCCGGGCTGATGTGCCGCAGCCTAAAATCCGGAGGCAAAATTATTGCTTGCGGGAACGGAGGGTCGCTTTGCGACGCTTCGCATTTTGCCGAGGAGCTGACAGCCCGTTTCCGCGGGAACAGAATTCCAATCCCAGCGCTTGCGGTAAACGATTCCGCATATATAACGTGCGCTTTGAACGATTTTAGCGCGGATGCGGTATTTTCAAGATATGTGGAGGCCATGGGAAAGAGCGGCGATGTTTTATTGGCTATAAGCACGAGCGGAAATGCCGAGAACGTTTTGACCGCAGCGCGCAGCGCCCGGCGTTTGGGAATGAAAGTAGTTGCTCTAACCGGCAACGGAGGGGGCAGGCTTGCCGGGCTTTCCGATATTGAGGTGAGGGCTCCGTATTCTAATTTTTCCGACAGGGTTCAGGAGATTCACATAAAGGTGATACACATACTTGTTGAATGCATAGAGGACGGATTGAAAGTTGGAGGAAATTTTAATGAATGCTAAGGCGGCTCCTATATTTTTGGCGTTTCTGTGCATGGGCTTCGGAGACGCCGCTGCAACCTTTGTGGGGAAGGCCAAGAGCGCTTTCGAACTTGGAAATTTCGAGGCCCAGTTGGTTTCCTTCGCGGGTTTTATCATGTTTGGGCTTCTTTCCATTCCCATGGGACTTTTGCAGGCGCGAATATCGAAAAAGTACACGTTGCTGGCGGGATTGTTCATGGAGCTGGCGGGAGTGCTTCTAATTCTTGTTTTCGGCGTCCGCAGTTATGCCGTTTTTTTGGCTTCGGTTTTCCTCTTGGGCGCGGGGGCGGCTATACTCCAAGTATCAGGAAACCCCATTATGCGCGACGTCTCGGCCCCGGGGGCCTATTCAAGCAATTTGTCGATGGCGCAGTTTGTAAAGGCCATAGGCTCCAATACTGCTCCCATAGCGTTTTTTGTTATGGCCTATATGGGTGTTTCGGGGGGCGGATCGGGATTCGAATGGACCGTGCTGTTTTGCGTGTTCGCGGCGTCTATAATTGCCGCGCTGCTTTCGGTGTCGGCGCTGAAAATTAAGGAGTCTAAGGCTGAATCGGCCGCAAGCGTGGGCTCGTGCTTTGCTCTCCTAAAAAATCCTTTTGTCGCTGCGGCGGTATTTGGAATATTCGTTTATGTGGGGGCGGAAAATTGCATTTCCAACGGCATGCCGATTTACTTCGCGGAAGTATTCGGAATTTCAGGGGATATTGCCACGAAATACGTATTTTACTTCTTTCTATGCGTTATGGCGGGCAGGCTGGCAGGAGCCGCCATACTCAGGAAACTTCCACCGCGCACCTTCTTATTGGCGAGCGCGGCTTTCTCTATTGCCGGCTTTGCCATTCTTGCCCTCAACACGCAGACTGCGGCCGTTGCCGCGCTCGTTGTGATAGCGCTTGGCTATTCCAACATATTCCCGCTAATATTTTCCATTGCCATAGACAAAATGCCCGATAAGAGCGACGAACTTTCCGGTTTAATGGTAACGGCAATAGTGGGCGCGGCCCTCATACCGCCAGCCATGGGTGTGCTCGCAGATTTGTCGGGTGTTCTCGCGGGATTTTTCGTGCCTTTTGCGGCAACCGTCTACATCGTGCTTTTATCGGCCCGCTGGCTTAATAGGGTGTGATGCC
>CALXOC010000013.1 GCA_944389915.1 uncultured Opitutales bacterium
CTATAAGCCCGGCAATGAGACTATTAGACAGCATAGGATTTTTATTTCAATACATATGCAAGCCCCGCACCACGGGAGCCCTGTGCCCGAGCTCGCGCTATTTGGCAAGGCAAATGGCCGCGGGGGCGGGAAAAGACGGCGATATTGTGGTGGAGCTCGGGGCGGGAACCGGCGCGGTTACAAAGGAACTGATAAAACCCGAGTTTCTCGGATTCCGAGAACTATATTCAATAGAATACAATCCGGATTTGTGCGCAATACTGCGCAGAAATTTTCCTAAAGCTAAAATAATAAACGGAAGCGCCGAAAACATAAGGAAGCTCGTGGGAGCGGACTCCGCCAAAATATCCACTATAGTCTCGAGCCTTCCGCTGTTAAGCCTGCCTTCCGGCATGGTTGCAAACATAATTTCCGAAATAGAAGCCTCCCTGCCAAGCGGAGGGCGTTTCGTGCAGTTCACATACCAGCTCAACAGAAAGCCGGAAAAACTCGGCTTTAAAAACATGGAACACATGCGCAGGAGCATTGTATTGCTAAACATACCCCCCGCGCGGGTTGACGTATTCGTGAAGCGTTGAAACCATTCTCAATAAACAAAGGAAAAAAATGAAAAAGAGCGCAAAATCAAAGTCCGCAACGGCGGCAAAGAAAACTCCCGCAAAAAAATCCGCGGCATCGAAGGCAAAAATTGTAAAACCAAAAAAGGCCACGCTTAAGGCTCCGCAGAAGAAGGCATGCGCCAAGGAGGAAAAAAAGAAATGCTCATGCAAAAACATTTCAGAAAAAGAGGAATTTTGCTTTGAGAAAATCATATCCGAAGTTTTCGGGCAACTGAGCGACACCGAAAGATTGGCGGATTTGCTCAAGGACTTTTTCTTTACGGAACTATTAAAGCGCGGTTTTGAAGAAGCTGTCGCAAACGCTTTGGCAAACAGGCTGATTGTCAGAATTGACAACTTTGAGGCCAATATTGAAATAGACGAAAAGGAATAATTTATTTATTATCAATATCTTATAATAAAAACATATTTTTTTGAAAAATTTTGATATTTTTCTAAAAAATATCTTGACTTAAGGGATTATTTCCCGATGATAAAAGACAATAAGAAGGATACTTTTCTCCTAAGGGAGATGGGGTAAATAAATAAAGTAGAAAACAAACTGGCCGGTAACGTGGGGGTACGTTACCGGCCTTCTTTTTATAAAAATATTCGCCTAAAAATCTGCATGCAAAAAACGCGTCCCTTGAATTAAATTTCCTTGAGAAATGCAGTCTCCATAAGCTATATCGGAAGCATGCAAAGAACTCCTCCGGAAATTAGAATACTTCCAGACGACGTCGCCAATAAAATTGCCGCCGGCGAAGTTATAGAGCGGCCGGCGGCAGTGGTGAAGGAATTGCTTGAAAACTCAATAGACGCCGGAGCTGACAGGGTGGAGATAGAATTTAAACACGGCGGAAAAAATTTTATAAAGATTGCCGACAACGGCTGCGGAATGACCCGCGAACAAGCCCTCATGAGCCTGGAAATGCACGCCACCAGCAAGATAGCATCTCCCGACGACATATTTAAAATTTCCACCTTCGGATTCCGCGGAGAGGCTATGCCGTCAATAGCAAGCGTTAGTAAATTCACTTTGCGCACCCGCCCGCAAAGCTCCCAATTCGGCACACAAGTGGAAGCATATTCCGGAGAAGTAAAATCTATTAGGGATTGCGGAATGGCCGAAGGCACTGAAATAATAGTGGAAAATCTATTTTGCGGAGTTCCTGCCAGGCGAAAATTTCTAAAGAGCGACAACGTTGAGGCCTCGCACATAATAAGGCTGTGCAGAATGTACGCCTTGGCGCTTCCCGATTTGTCTATAACGCTTATAGAGAACTCGCGCGCAATATTCAAATCGGAGCGCAATTCCGACATGCTGTCGAGAATATCCCGCGTATGCGGCAGAGATGTAGGCTCAAAACTTGTGGAGTTAAAAGATTGCGAATTTGACGGAATGCGTTTGTGCGGCGCAATACTCGCTCCGGGGGAAAGTTTTGCAACAAGCCGAAGCATATGCACTTTCATAAATTCCAGGCCTGTGGACTGCAAAGCTGTATATTCGGCCGTAAAGGAGGCCTACGAGCCCTATATTCCCAAGGGAAAATTCGCCGCCGCCTTTCTATTCCTTGAGATGGCCCCCTCCACTGTAGACGTGAATGTCCACCCCGCAAAAAAGGAAGTCCGCCTAAAAAACGAATTGAAGACCAGAGATTTCATACGCGAAGCGCTCTCGAGAAAATTATCCGCCTGTTCAGCGCCCGTATTTATGGGCTCAAAAACGCTTGATCTCAAAAACGAGAACACACCCAGGGCAATTTCATTCCCAACTCCCGCAATCTTTCCCGAAGCCATAGGGCATAAAGGCCTTCCTGCCGAAACCATTGCGCCTATAACCGAGAAAATACACGGGGAAAATCCCGCGGCGCAATTTTTTAAAAGCCGGAGTTTAGAAACCCTTTCCAAAACAATTCCCGAAGAATACGCCGCTTATAAAAAAGAAGGCGAAAGCTGCGCGTCTATCGACGGAGATTCGGCGCCGCTTCCTAAAAAAACACGCAATGCCGAATCTTGCGCCCTCGACGACTGGCGTTATATAGGATGCTTTAAAAAGCGCCTCGCCCTGTTTGAAAACCGCCGCGGAATGATAATGATGCACATTTCAGCCGCGCTCAAGCGCATACACTACGCCCGCATAATGGACAGCCTTGCGGAAGAAAAACCGCCCTCCCAAGTTCTGCTGCTTCCCTTGACCGTCAAATTCGAACGCGCCGACGATGAATTTTTTGCAGCCAACAAAAAAAACTTCGCCTCTTGCGGATTCGGCATAGAAGATTTCGGCAACAGAATGTACAAGATAGCCGCAGTCCCCCCATGGCTTCCATACGGGCAAGCCGAGAGCTTTATACGCGGATTTGTCGAGGAGGGGCGCGAAGACGGAATAAAAATACAAAAGCGCAAACTTGCCGGCGACGCCTTTGCAAAACTCGCCGTCAAGCGCATAGGATCCGCCGGGTTTACATGCACGGAGGCCTCGGCCTTCTCCCTGCTCTACGAGCTTTTGGCATGCGAATTTCACTCGTCCACACCCGACGGCAGGCCCACTCTCAAGGAAATTTCGGAGGCGGACATTTCCAAAATGTTCGGATAGCCGCTTGCCGCATTCGCGCTTTCTCAAAAACAAAAAAGGCGCGCAGATTTTGCGCGCCAAAATTGTTTTCTGAGGTATTGGCTAAATTTCAACGTCTTTTGAATAGTCCACGCCATCTACGCCAAAGCCGAAAAGCTTCATAAATTCGGCCTTGTAACCGGCAAAATCAGTGAGCTCGTATAAATTGCCAGTATTAATTTTATCCCACAGGGAGAATACGGCATCTTGGACGTCGCTTCGAAGCTCAAGATTGTCTATGCGCGCTCTTCCCATGTCGTCGTAGTCTATGAAATTGCCGTTGTACAGCTGCGTGGAGAACAGGCGCTGAATCTGCTCTATGCAACCCTCATGAATCCCCTTCTCTTTCATGACCTTGTATAATACCGACACATATAGCGGTACAACCGGAATTGCGCTGCTCGCCTGGGTAACCAAGGCTTTATTAATAGACACAAATGCCTTGCCCCTGTGCATCTTCATTATGGCGTCTATGCGTTCGGCGGCTTGTTCGAGATCCTTTTTCGCCATGCCTATGGTGCCGTCGCGATAAATTGGATATGTGAGCTTTGGGCCTATGTATGAGTACGCCACGCTCGTGCATCCGGGGGCTATTACGCCGGCCTCGTCGAGCGCCTTTATCCACAACTCCCAATCTTCTCCGCCCATTGTTTTAACGGTGTCGCTAATCTCCTTTTCCGTGGCGCTCGGCACGGTTACGGTTACGACTTCCCCCTTGTCTGTGTCCAAGCTCTTGTCGCTGCGCGATTCCCCGACGGTTTTAAGCACGCTCTTGTAAACTTCTCCGCTAAAGGGATCCGTCCTGCGCGGAGAGGCGAGGGAATATACTATCAAGTCGACTTTCCCCTTGGGCGATTTCTTTATGGCCTCAATTGCCTTTTGCTTTATATCGTTGCTAAATGCGTCCCCGTTTATGTTGGCGCAATAAAGTCCAGCAGCCTCGGCCTGTTTCGTAAACTCCAAAGTATTATACCAGCCGGCGCTTGCGGTGCGTTCGCGTGCGGCATCTCCGGGACGCTCGAAAAATACCCCAACCGTGTCGGCCCCGCAGCCAAAAGCCGCAACTATGCGGCTGGCAAGGCCGTAGCCCGTGGACGAACCTATTATGAGGGCAGACTTGCACGAGTCCTTTATCTCACCCTTAGACTTCACATATTCAATCTGATTGCGAACGTTCTGCGCGCATCCTTCGGGATGCGCCGTTATGCATAGAAATCCTTTTACTTTTGGCTGTACTATCATGTTAATTAATCCTGTTCTGCATATAGGTTATCAGGGCTTTGAGAAATTCCGAGTCCGGGCTGAGCTTGTCGCATTCGGCAAGGGCGCGCTCGCTCAGTTGAGCGGCGGCCTTGCGGGAGCCGTCGAGTCCGTACAGAGAAACGTAGGTCATCTTTTGGTTGGCGGCGTCGAGCCCGGTGGTTTTTCCCATAGTGGCATCGTCGCTTGTAACATCGAGAATGTCGTCTATAATTTGGAAAGCCAATCCGATGTCGCGCCCTATATTGCGGGCGGATTCAAGCTTGTCGGAATCAAAATTGTCGGCCAGACGAATGCCCATTGTTACTGCGGCGGTTATAAGGGCGGCAGTCTTGTTATGGTGTATGAAATCGAGTTTTTCGGGAGTCATTTTTCCGTCGCGCTCTCCGAGCACGTCTTCCACCTGCCCGCCTATGAGCTTGCAGCTTCCGCCGGCGTCCATCAAATCGAGGACAAGCCCCGACGCCACCCGAGGCGCCGCTGAATACTCCCGCGCCAATAAATAGGGCGCGTAGGTTAAAAGGGCGTCTCCGGCCAAGAGAGCCATGGCTTCGTCGAACATTTTATGGCATGTGGGCTTGCCTCTGCGCAGATCGGAATTATCCATGCATGGAAGGTCGTCATGTATGAGGGAATATGTGTGCAGGCATTCTATCGCAACGCACGCGGGCATAGGATCTATTTCCGACGGAAACATTTCGTGCGCGGCCAGAAGCAGCATAGGTCTAAGGCGCTTTCCTCCGGCCTCCATGCTGTAACGCATTGCCCTATGTATAACCGAAGGCCTTGTGTCTGAAGAAGGCAGATATTTGTCTATTGCCGCCTCAACAGCCAGGCGCTTTTGCTCGAAGCGCTTTTTAAATTCATCGTTTGTCATGGTTGAAGATAGTCGCACGGCGTTCGAATATGTCAAGCAACTTGAAAAGCGCGCGCCATGCGCCTATGCGAAAATAAAAATGCTTGTTTTAGTCCGGACAATCTCTTTTATCTGAATGCTCAGACTCTTTTTATCATACTATGAGCATTCAGGGCGAAAAAATCACAATAGAAAACGGCAAATTAAAAGTTCCCAACCGTCCTATTCTACCCTTCATTGAAGGAGACGGAATAGGCCCAGATATTTGGAGGGCTTCGTCGAGGGTGTTCGACGCCGCCGTAAAAAAAGCGTACGCGGGCGAGCGCGAAATATGCTGGATGGAAGTGCTTGCCGGAGAAAAGGCCTTCAATAAGACTGGCAGCTGGCTGCCCGAAGAAACGCTTGAGGCCTTTAGGAATTATCTTGTAGGCATAAAAGGTCCGCTTACAACCCCCATAGGCGGGGGCATACGCTCCCTAAATGTGGCCCTCAGGCAGGAGCTGGATTTGTATGTCTGCCAAAGGCCCGTAAGATATTTTAAAGGCGTGGACAGCCCCGTAAAGCGCCCCGATCTTGTCGACATGGTAATTTTCCGCGAAAATACGGAAGACATATACGCCGGAATAGAGTTTGAGAACGGAAGCGGCGACGTTGAAAAGTTGAAGTCCTTTTTGAAGAGCGAATTTCCAGCGCGATTTGCAAAAATCCGTTTTCCCAATTCCTGCGGCATAGGCATAAAGCCCGTGTCTGAAGAGGGCACGGCACGGCTTGTTCGGGCGGCTATAAACTATGCGCTGGCCCAGAACCGCAAGAGTGTTACGCTCGTGCACAAGGGCAACATAATGAAATTTACCGAAGGCGCCTTTAGAGACTGGGGATACAAGGTTGCGCGCGAAGAATTTGGAGCCGAGCCCATAGACGGCGGCCCGTGGTGCAAGCTTCCCAACGGGATAATAGTAAAAGACGTTATAGCAGACGCCTTCCTGCAACAAATTTTAACCCGCCCGGCGGAATACGACATCGTGGCAACCCTCAACCTTAACGGCGATTACATATCCGACGCCCTCGCTGCGCAAGTGGGCGGCATAGGAATAGCGCCCGGAGCCAATATCAACTATGCGAGCGGACACGCCATATTCGAAGCCACGCACGGAACAGCTCCAAAATACGCTGGCCTCGACAAAGTAAATCCGGGTTCCGTCATATTGTCGGGGGAAATGATGTTCCGCTACATGGGTTGGAATGAAGCAGCTGACCTTATAATAAAGGGCCTTGAAAACGCCATAGACTCAAAGGTTGTAACATACGACCTTGCCCGCCTAATTGAGGGCTCAAAAGAGGTAAAGTGCTCCGAATTTGCGAACCAGATAATATCCTTGATGTAGAAGCATGAGCGGAAAACTTCTAATAACCGGGTCAGTAGCCTACGACAACATAGAAACGCCGCTCGACAAAACCGAGCGTGCGCTCGGGGGCTCGGCAAGTTACGCGGCGCTTGCGGCTTCGTTTTTCGCGCCGGTTTGCATGGCCAGCATAGTGGGCTCGGACTTTGCCGAGTCTGACATAGCGCGGCTCAGGAAACGCGGGATAAATCTCGACAGCCTCATCAGGGACGCCTCGCGCCCCACGTTCTTTTGGCGAGGCAAATATCACGACAACTTTAGCAGCCGCGAGACTTTGGAAGTGCAGCTAAACGTATTTGAGCACTACTCTCCAAAGCTCTCGGATTCGGCGAAAGACGCTGATATTGTGCTTTTGGGAAATATATCTCCCGGGGTGCAATCGGCAGTTTTATCTGAAGTTGCAGGCTCTCCATTTGTCATACTCGACACTATGGACTTGTGGATAAACACTGCAAGGGACGAGCTTAAGAAGCTAATAAAGAAGGCCGACATACTCATACTAAACGAATCAGAAGCGAAGATGCTTTCCGGCGACCGCAACATAATAGTTTCGGGCGAGCGCCTTTTAGACATGGGGGCATCAAGCGTGATTATAAAGACCGGAGAGTACGGAGCCATGCTTTTTCACAGAGACGGATTTTTTGTAGTTCCCGCCTATCCCGTCAAAGACCTGCGCGATCCAACCGGAGCCGGAGATTCTTTTGCGGGAGCGATCGCGGGCTACATAGCTTCGTGCCCCTCGCGCAGTTTCGCCACAATAAAGCGGGCCATGCTCGCGGGAGCCGCAACCGCCTCGATAACGGTGGAGTCCTTCTCCTGCCTAAAGCTCGAAGAATCGGGTTTGGACGAGATATCGAGGCGAACTGGTTTAATAATAAAATATTCAAGCATATAGCGATGGTACTGGAAATTGCGCAAAGGGCAAGGGACGCCGCCTTAAAATTGGCGAACGAGTCGGAATCGAAGAAGAATGCCGCCATACTAAAGCTGGCGCGCATGCTTCGCGAAAACTCGAAACTTATACTTGAGGCAAACGAAAAAGATTTAAAAAAAGCCGAAACTGGAGGAATGTCGAAGGCAATGCTTGAGCGCCTCGCATTGTCCGACAAAAAAATAGAGGCTATGGCCCGCGGAGCCGAAGAAGTGGCAAAACTGCCCGATCCCGTAGGCAAGGTAATATCGAGCAATACGCGCCCGAACGGGCTGCTGATAAACAAGGTAAGGACTCCCATAGGGGTAATAGGCATAATTTACGAGAGCCGCCCAAATGTTACGGTGGATTGCGCAATACTCTGCCTAAAGAGCGGAAACGCCGCAATCTTACGCGGAGGCAGCGAAGCATTCAATTCCAACAGCGCACTTGCCGCAATAATATCGAAGGCCTTGGAGGAATCAGGCATGGACCCGCACAGCGTTCAGATGATACCAACTTCCGACCGCTCCGCGCTTTCCGAGCTTCTAAAGTTAGACCGCTATATAGATTGCATAATACCGCGCGGCGGAGAGGGGCTCATACGCTTTACCGTGGAGAACTCCACAATACCCGTAATTAAGCACTATAAAGGGGTATGCACGGTTTATGTCGATAAATTCGCCGACGCCGGACTCTCTGAAAAATTGACAGTCAACGCCAAGTGCCAACGCCCAAGCGTGTGCAACGCCGCCGAGAATCTACTTGTCCACAAAGACTCGGCGGAATCCCTATTGCCCAAAATAGCGAAAGCGCTTGCCGATAGGGGAGTGGAGCTTAGGGCGTCGAAACGAGCCGGAGATATCCTTGATAATGCCTCCATAAAATTCTCCGCCGCATCCGACGAGGATTTCTCAACGGAATACACCGATCTTATAATCTCCATAGACATAGCCGATTCCATAGATTCGGCGATAGATTTCATAAATAAATACGGTTCCGGGCACTCGGACCTTATAATAACCCAAGATGCAGCCCGCGCGGAAAAATTTATGAACGGGGTTGACAGTTCCAGCGTATATTGGAATGCCTCAACGCGATTTACCGACGGTTTTGAGTTTGGGCTTGGAGCTGAAATAGGAATATCCACCGACAAGCTCCACGCGCGCGGCCCCATGGGGCTCGAGGAACTGTGCTCCTACAAATATAAAATTTTAGGCTCCGGCCAAATACGGACATAAAGCCTTCTGCCTCAATACTGGACAAATACTAAAAATCCCCCAAAGCGCCGCGTCTTTGGGGGATTTTTTACAGAAATTAGAAATTTAAAATTTGGACGTTAATATTCGTATTCTTGCGCTCAAACGGGTCGTACAATAGCACAAGATTCCGCTGTTCCTTATTCGGGGAAATTCTGCTTCTAAACATAACTTGCCACTTTTCATTTCTCCTTATCGCCACCAATATAGGAAGAGCTTGATCCTTTTCCTTAAAAGGAAAAATTATATGTGACATTGATCGCATAAATTTGCTCTGCCCGTCCAAAGAAAGGGCTACGGGAACCGAAGTCATGTTCATGACAACAAGCCTCCCCTTGGGAATTTTTTGCGGAGACAAATCCACGGGGTAAAACTTAACCGAAGTTTTGCGGACAAACATTAATATTGCCAGTTCCGAAGCCCCTTTCGGAACGGTAATTCTGCTTACAGGCTTATACTGGGGTTTTGACTCGTCTGAACCGGGAACTTTTTGATATATTTTAAAACTTGCCGGCCCGCGATACTGTATTGTCTTCGACGACGCGTTTGCAGACATGTCGAAAGATTCCCATTTGCCGTTTGACTGAATCCAAAATTCGGTATTTTCATCTTTTATCTTTTTAGCCTTAGCCTCGCCCGTAATAAGCGATGGTATAATGTAAGAATTCACGAAGTTTTTGCGGTACATTATAAGGTTAAGGCTTACCGAATCGTCTTCTTCCTTGTCTTGAGCGGCAAGAAAATGCGACGCGGGAAATACATACATAAACGCGCATGCCGCAAATAAAATCTTCCTTAACGTAGAGACCATATTTTTATCTTTGATATGTTTTAATATAAAAGGGGTAATAAAATCCGACGAAAGATGTTTTAAAAACTTCAATCGGACTGCCATGTATATTGAGCGCACAATGGGCTTTCGTCAAGCAGAACTTAAGCAGACAATGCCGCATTTTATAAAATTGTTTCGGAGTATCGAATAAAAATGAATCCTTCCATTGCAGAAGGATTCACGCCTTAAAGTGTAAAAACTTTCAATTCCGCGCAAGCCTTAAATGGCAACGCAAAATAAAATCGGAAATTTAAGCCTTCCCGGCCGAGCCGAGAACGTTGTTCACCTTGTGCATATAGAGCTTTTTCAGCTCGTCGCGCGCGGGGCCAAGGTATTTGCGGGGATCAAACTCGGAGGGCTTTTCAGCAAACACCTTGCGAATTGCCGCCGTCATAGCCAAACGGCCGTCGCTGTCTATGTTAATCTTGCAAACTGCCGATTCCGCCGCTTTGCGCAATTGCTCTTCGGGAATGCCTACAGCCGCCTCAAGTTTGCCGCCGTATTTATTTATTTCGTCCACATAGTGCTGCGGAACTGAAGATGAGCCGTGAAGCACTATCGGGAAGCCCGGAATGCGCTTTTCGATTTCTTTTAGAATGTCGAAGCGGAGCGGCGGAGGAACAAGCCTGCCGTCCTTGTCGCGCGTGCACTGTTCGGGCTTGAACTTGTAGGCGCCGTGGGAAGTGCCTATGGATATTGCCAGAGAATCCACCCCCGTCTTGCTCACAAAATCTTCGACCTCTTCGGGGCGCGTGTAGGAATGCGTCTCGTGCGATACTTCGTCCTCTATACCTGCCAAAACCCCGAGTTCCCCCTCTACGGTAACGTCGTGCGCATGGGCGTATTCCACAACTTTCGACGTCAGGGCGATGTTATCCTCGTAAGAATGGGAAGACCCGTCTATCATAACCGAGGAGAAACCGTAATCTATGCACGATTTGCAGAGCTCAAAAGTGTCGCCATGGTCGAGGTGCAGCACTATCGGAATGCTGTAGCCCAATTCCTTTGCGTATTCGCATGCGCCCTGAGCCATATAGCGCAAGATGGTCTGGTTCGCATATTTGCGCGCGCCGCTTGACACCTGCAAAATCACCGGAGACCTTGTTTCAACACAGGCTTGTATTATAGCCTGCATTTGTTCCATATTATTGAAGTTAAACGCCGGAACGGCATACTTGCCGTCTATAGCCTTCTTGAAAAGCTCGCGCGAGTTAACTAAACCAAGTTCTTTATAGGATACCATAATCGAATTTTGTTGAATAATTGAAAATACTGACACTCTCCCGCCCGAAGTACAGCAAAAAATTTACCACCATCATATGCCCCTGTGCTTTCAAAGGCGAATGCTTTAACGTTGCGCAAGCAAACTTCTCCACAAGCGCTCCATTCCCTCGCGGAGAGGGGTAAAATTAAATCCCGGAAGCTGCTCGAGAAGCCTCGTGTTGTCTCCAGTATATGAATTTCCCATTTGCTTGGAAGCGGCCGAAACATTGATTCGAGCTCCGCTTATTTCACGCGCAACATTGGCTATCTCCAATAGCTCTACGCTTTTTGTCGGAGTTACGTTTATAAGTCTTTGCGACGGGAATTTCTCCATAAAGGCGGCAACCACTGCGCATAAATCTCCTATATATAAATAGTCGAACAGCGCGTTTGCATTTAATAATATGTCCTCCCCCCTTAAGCATTGGAGAAATGAATATGTTGGCACACGCGACGCCTTTTCCCCATGCCCGTAACATGAAAAAATATTGAGGCATAACACATTAGGCAAATCCGGGAGCATCTCCGCTATTTTGAGTTTCGAAAGCCCGTACAAATCCGCCGGAATATGCATTCCCATTTCCGACTCGCGCACTTTCTCGAGGGAACGCGACTTGTCGTATTGCGCTCCAGAACCAAAAACTATCACTGGAACCCTTCCGCGCGTTGCCGAAACTATGTTTTCAAACATCGCCAAGTTTTTATTGAGGGTATCCGGAGCGTCTGCACAGCCCCTGACTCCGCCCTTGACGGCGCAATGTATTACGGCGTCGAAGGCGTTAAGCTCAAAATATTTTCGCACCGCGCGGGCGTTGCAAAGATCAAGCTCCCGGCTGCGCGGAGTAAAAAGATCGAAGCTACCGGAAAAATATTTTGATAAATTTCCGCCTATAAATCCTCCGCTTCCGCTGATGAAAAGCCTATTCACTTTTTAAGGAAACCTCCGCCGGAGGCACTATCATATTTTTCACAAACTCGTCGCGCGGAAGAAACGGATACATGTCCTCTATGGGCATCGAAACCATTTTGCCGTCGGGCAGCTGCTTTGATGAAACTACGGGCCGTACCACTTCGTCCCTTATGCACATGACCTCGCAAATTACCGGACATTCGGCGTCCATAACCTCTGCGAGCTTGGAGTCTATGGAAGACAGAGAATCTATTCTGACATATTTTAAACCATATGCCCCCGACAATTTTTCCAAATTCGGAAAGGATACCCCCGAAGTGCTATCGGTGCCTATAAACCTACCCTTAAAAAATTTCCTTTGAGTAGCCCGTATAGACAAGTATCCGTCATTGTTCCAAACGAACAATTTTACGGGAAGTTTGTAGTGGACGAGAGTTTGAAATTCTTGAATGTTCATCTGCAAGCTGCCGTCGCCGGTAATGGCGATGGTCTCAGCAGAATTTCTGGCAACGCAAACTCCTATGGCGGCTGGAAGCGAATATCCCATCTCAGCCTGGGCTCCGCTTGTTATATAACGCTGAAATGGAGAAGAAGTTACTATTGCCTGTGCGGGAACATACACTGCCGAGCCGGCATCTGTAACAAGGACAGAATCGGGTTTAAAATGCTTTGAAAGTTCATCTACAAAAGCATACATACTTATACCGTGAGAATCGTTGCGGCAATCTTCGGGGCAATTAGGATATTTAGATTTAAGGCCTGCGCAATATTGCGCCCATGCATTATACGAAAGGCCCTCAGGAAGCTTTAAAGCTTTCAATAGGCGCTTCAAATCGGCGTTTATAACCTTTTCTATGTGCACGGTGCCTTTTGTGTGTTCATACGGGTCTATATCCACCGCAACAACAGTTGCGCCTCTGGCAAAATATTTATATTCCTGACCCGTACTGCTCACGCTCAAACGGCTTCCCAATGCAACGATAAGATCGGCATTTTGAAGGGCAATATTTGCGGCTCGGTTACCCTTGTTGCCTATTCTTCCTATATATAGATTATCACATGTTGGCTGGACATCAAGCCCCATGCGCGAAGTAACAAATGGTATTTTATGCGAATGCACAAGCTTTCCGAATTCTTCAATGGATCCCGACATTCTCACACCGCCCCCAGCTATAATTACCGGGCGTTTTGCCTCTATAAACAGTCTTTCAAGCTCCGACAATTCAGACGCAGTAGCTTCAAGTTTTATGTCCGGCATTTCCGAAGGATCAAAAGAGCGGAGTTTGTCGACATCGACATTCGCGGACTGCACGTCCATTGGAATATCTATCCATACGGGCCCCGGCCTTCCGCTCTTTGCAATCCACAGGGCCTTTTGCAAATGGTAGAGTATGTCGCCGGAGTCGTTTACCATCACTGAATATTTTGTTATGGAGCTGACTATGGAAACAATATCTGCCTCCTGTACGCCAATCTGCCTTATAGGAATGCCGAGATTGCGGATAGTCTCTTTGCGCTTGCACTGTCCCGAAATAAATATGCACGCTATATTGTCCTGCCACGCGTTTAAAAGGCCAGTTATTGCATTTGTACCTCCGCAACCGGTTGTAACATAGGCGCAACCTAAGCCTCTATATTTCGCATAGCCGACAGCGGCCATAGCAGCCGCCTGCTCGTGATGGCAAGAAACCACGTTTAAACTCCTATTGCATGCAAGACCGTCGGTTAGGAACATAAGTCCACCGCCCGAGACCATAAAGACGTCTTCAACGCCTGCATTATAAATAAAATCTGAAACTAAGTCGCAAACTCTCATGATAATAGTTTTTATTTAATGTTATAACCTATGAATAAAATGCGCAATTCTGGAAATACCTTCTCTTATCCTTTCCTCCGAACATGCGTAACAAAGCCTGATAAATCCCTCTCCGGCATCTCCAAAATCGCTTCCGGCGCATACTCCAACTCCCTCCTCCTCGAGCAAGCGCGAAGCGAACTCAACGCTGGAAAGCCCGCTTGCCTTTATGTTGGGAAAAACGTAAAATGCCCCGCTTGGCGTAACACAATTTATCTTGTCTATAGAGTTGAGACCGGAAACCAAAATATCCCTTCTTCGTTTATATTCGGACATCATCGCAAGCACTTCAGATTGGTCGCCCTCAATAGCTTCCATCCCGGCTCTTTGTATAAAACTCGGCACGCACGACGACGTTGTCTGAAGGAGCAAACCCATCTTTCTCATCAAATCTTCAGGACCTATTCCAACTCCAAGCCTCCAGCCTGTCATGGCAAAAGCCTTCGAGAATCCGTTCGCAATTATAATGCGCTCCTTACACGAATCGAGTATAGATGGGCTGTAAAATGGTGTTTCACCATAATTCAGGCGCGAATATATCTCGTCGCAATAAAGATATATGCCCCGAGACAAAGCCAATTTACCCACTTCTTCAAGCTCTTCAGGATACATTATAGCCCCAGTCGGATTGTGCGGACTATTGATAATTATCAGTTTTGTGCGATCTGTAATTCTTTTTTTAAGGTCGTCGGGTTGAAGCCTAAAATTTTTATCTTCGCGCAATGGAACAGTTACCGCTTTGGCTCCGCACAAACTAAATACCGAAAAATATGTCGGGAAACACGGATTTTGCACAATTACTTCATCACCTGGATTCACTAGGCAGCATACGGCATAAAAAATCATTATATTGGCTCCGGGGCATATAAGAACCTGTCCTATATCGGGACGAAAACCACGCGTGAACGCATTGTTTTTTGCAACCAACTCTCTAAAATCATAATCTCCCATTGAATCTGAATAATGGGTGCGTCCGGAGCGCAAGGCCTTAACTGCGGATTCGGTTATATTCTTCGGCGTATCAAAATCCGGATCACCTATCTCAAAGTGAACAATATCCCTGCCATTGCGTTCCAGCTCCTTTATTCTCGATAATATCTTAAACATCGGCTGCCCTTTGAGCCTGTATGCCGCGTCGGAAAAAATTCCTGCCATATAAGCTACCTCCTTCCTCTGCAAAATTCTTTTATGAGCCCGGCCGAACGAAGCAAATCTTCCCTGCCAATGCCGGGAAAACAGCCTATCCAGAAAGTGTTGTTCATTATGAAATCTGCATTTGGCAGCATCGCGTAATCCGATTCCCCAAGCTCAGACGAATAAAGCTCGGGAGAATCGCCTATTCTTATTTTGACGCGCATGTCGGTAAGCATTGGCTGGCGAAGTATGTTTCCGGCAAAAAGCTGCCGCGTTCCAACTCCGTTTGCCTCCAAATGTTCCACAAGCTCTCTCTTCGTGAACCCGGCGCCCGCACGCACCGATATAAGGAATCCAAACCACGACGGAACTGCTGCCGTATTCGGGCGCGGAAGTATCAGCTTGTCTTCGAGTTCATCAAGTTCCCCAAGCAGGAATTCGGCGTTCTGACGCCTGCGGAACAAGAAATCCGGAAGCCTGTCAATCTGTGCCAAACCTATCGCGGCTTGCCAATCTGTGATTTTCAAGTTGTAGCCTATATGGGAATAGGTATATTTGTGGTCGTAGCCGTCCGGAAGGCGCCCGAGCTTCATGTTAAAGCGCCGCTTGCATGTATTGTCCCTGCCAGGAAGGCACCAGCAGTCCCTCCCCCAGTCGCGCAGAGACAATAAAATCTTCCGCAGCCGCAAATCGTTTGTGGCAACCGCGCCGCCCTCGCCCATGGTGATATGGTGCGCCGGATAAAAACTGTATGTGGATATATCGCCAAACGAACCTACGGGCTTGTCTGCAAACTTTGCACCGAGAGCATCGCAACAATCTTCAATTAACCACAAACCATGCTTTTTACATATCCCGGAAATACGCTCTAAATCGAAGGGATTCCCCAATGTATGCGCAACAAAAACCGCCTTTGTTTTTGGGGTAATTGCGGCCTCTATTTTCCCCGCGTCTATATTGCAAGACGGAAGTTCGCTATCCACAAATACGGGAACTAAAGAATTTTGTATTATGGGATTTACCGTTGTGGGAAATCCTGCGGCGGCCGTAATAACCTCGTCTCCCGCCGACATTTTTTTATCGCCAAGGACCGGAGAGCAAAGCGCGCTCAACGCCAAGAGATTTGCGCTCGAACCGGAATTTGCGCTGAGGGCAAACTTGGCCCCCACCGCACCTGCGAACTTGCTCTCAAACGCATCGTTATAACGCCCGGCAGTCAGCCACATATCGAGCGACGCCTCTATCATATTGACAAGCTCCGGAGCACCCAAAACTTTCCCCGATGCCGGAATATATTTTCTCCCCGCCTTATCGGAATCTGCCAGCGCGCAATATTCCCTGGCCAGCTCCAAGATTTTATCTTTTATTTCTTCCCTGTTCATTTAAAAAATGGAGCCCTTTCTCTAAATTCAGCTATCTGTTTTAAGACGAGTTCTTTTGCCGGTGCTCCGCCGTAAAAAGACTTGTACCATTCCACAGTCTTTTCCACGGCTTCGTCGGCGCCATAGACCGGCTCCCAATTTAAAACCCGCTTTGCCTTGTCTATTTTTAGAGTTAGAAGTTTCGCCTCGTGCGGTCCGGATGCAGATTCAAAACGCACGTTGGCCGAAGAAAATTTATTGGTTATTTTTGACACTACATCCTTAACCTTTAGCGCATTCCCTGGTTCGGGGCCGAAATTAAACGCTTCTGCATACTCTCTCCCACGGACAAACAAAAGAGCGCCCAGAAGCAAATAGCCCGACAGGGGCTCGAGCACATGCTGCCATGGCCTAACGGAGTCAGGATTTCTCAATATTAGATCTTTCCCTGAAAATAGCGCCCGCATGCAATCGGGAACAAGCCTGTCTTCGGCCCAATCCCCTCCGCCTATGACGTTTCCGGCCCGGGCCGTCGCAAGGGCAAAGCCGTCTTTTAAGAAGGAGCGCCTGTATGAAGCCGACAGTATTTCGGAACATGCTTTCGACGACGAATACATATCGTATCCCCCCAGCGCCGCGCCCTCGGAATAAGCCTCCCCCGTCTCCCGGTTTTCATAGCACTTGTCCGTGGTTACATTCACGAAAGCTTTCACGCTTCCGCATGCCCGCGCGGCTTCAAGCACGTTCAGAGTTCCCATGACGTTGCTGGCATAGGTGCGCACCGGCTGAAGATAAGAGCGCCTGACAAGCGGCTGGGCCGCCAAGTGAAATACTATCTCAGGTCGGAAAGCAGACATGACGGAATTTAACGCACTACTATCGAGAATATCGGCCAATACGGAGTTTTCCGGATTTTCCGGAAACATTTCGCGAAAGAGCGAAGGCTCCGTATCTGGCGGCAGAGCATACGCCAACACGTCGGCGCCCAGCGAGCGCAACCACAAATAGAGCCATGCCCCCTTAAAGCCGGTATGCCCGCTTAGGAAAACACGCCTGCCCCTATAAAGGTTTAAATCTATTTTTCTATCCATTTCGCCCACGGAGCGTTTCCCTCAAGCCACATTTTATTCAGTTCAATTTTGTCTCTCAAAGTGTCCATGGCCCGCCAAAAACCGCCGTATCTATAAGCCGACAACTTCCCGGAAGCCGCCAAAGCTTCAAGGGGGTCTTTCTCAAAAACGGCGTCGTCGCCGTCTGGTATATAGTCGAATACTTCGGGCTCGCACACGAAAAATCCCCCGTTGATCCACGACGTATCCTCGTCCTTCTTCTCCCTGAATGAAGACACCATGCCGTCTCTACCTATATCTATAACCCCGAATTTTCCCGCGGGACGCACAGCGGTAAGGGTTACAACCGCCCCGCTTTTCCTATGAAACTCTATCACCGAATTTATGTCTACATCAGACACTCCATCGCCGTATGTCAAAAGAAAAGTATCGCCCCCAACAAAGTCCCGGGCGCGCTTTATTCGCCCTCCGGTCATCGTTTCCTCGCCGGTATAAAGCAGGTCTATCTTCCAATTCTCCGTGCGCGGAGTTTTTATGTCTACCCTATTTGTGGACATGTCAATGCTGACATCGGAATACCTATAATAATAATTTATGAAGAAATCTTTTATTATATGGGATTTATATCCGGTGAGAACCACAAAATCGTTAAATCCGCAATAAGAATAAATTTTCATTATGTGCCACAATATGGGCTTGCCCCCAAGCTCGACCATAGGCTTAGGCCTAACCCCCGTCTCCTCGGATAAACGCGTCCCCAATCCGCCAGCGAGAATCAATACTTTCATATATGCCAACCTTAAGGCGCTTTGCCCGCATGTCAACAAGCTATTTCCCAAATATGGATCTTCTGGGAAAGATACCGGAAAATACAGCTTTGCCTATATTGCAAAGCCCATATAGCGGCTTGCCGCAACCGCGCGCGCATATTTGGGTTAGAGCAGACGCCGCTCCGTCGGCATGAGCTCTGTCGATAAATTCCACAAGAGACAATCCTCCGCAGTCTCCCATGTTGTACAACGATTTTAAATTTCTATAGCAGCACATTTCAAAAACGGCCCTTCCCAACAGCGAGCCGTTCAGTTCGCGCCTAAAAAATTTGTTGTGCTTTACTATTTCCCCGTAAAAGGGGCCCGATGAAACAGCCTTTGTGTCCTGCCCGGCATGTATCCTGTACCTCAGCAGCCGCTTGTCGGAAAACACTGCGGCATAAGCTCCGGGCGGAACGGCGTCGAGCATAAAAATTTTATCGCATATCTTTCCGAAATTCCGCGTGTCAAGACGCTTGTTTGCAATGTATTCGCGCCTGTATATTGCGCACGAAAACGCTATGCGCCCAACTCCGTACAAAAAAGCGGCAAAGCTCTCCCTGCCCTTGCACAAATAATGCCCGCTTGAGACGTCTTCCCAATTCGAGCCGTTTACTTCTTTGGGAGCCACATAGTCCGAAGACATCAAGGCAATCCCGGGATACTCTTCCGTCAATTTCTCGGCAAATTCAACGTAGCGGGGGTGCAAAATGTCGTCGTCGTGAAAGAACATTACATAGTCCGCTTCCGCAAGATGCAGAGCCGATTCAAAATTGCCTCCCCCGCCTATGTTTTCGGCATGCCTTACATGCGCAAAATCCGGGCGCTCTTTGGCGAGATTGTCTAAGTATTCGGAAGTGCCGTCGGAGCTTGCGTTGTCCATAACGCTTATCCGAAGCGGCGGCAAAGTCTGGGCAAACAAGCTTTCAAGCGACTCTTTTAGGAAAGCGAGCCTGTTGCATGTGAGAACAAATATCTCTATTTTGGAGCTCTTTGCCATGTCCCTTAAAATTTTATGTCTCCGCGCATGTTATAAAATTTGCGCCTAAAATATTTCCGCGAATCCCCGCGCGCAAGCCTCATGGCTATTCCGTAAAATATGTATTTGCTCACCGACGTCCTTCCCCAATCGCTTATTCCTACGGACTCTATGCGCTTTTGCCTTCCCCTGTCTATTATGCCGTATAGAAAATCCCCCACAACATCCGATGGCCGCGACTTGAATGCGCCGTCGGCATACGGAGATTCGGAAAGCATTGCCAGATATTTTTCGTCGTCGCCGTCGAGCTCCATTATTTTTTCTATGACGGCTCCGAAGTCGTTGCCATAGTCATTGCAGTTTATAAATGACTTTGTGTTGAATTCCTCGCCCACGCGCGGATTTCCCCAGTATATTGGAATGGACCCCGCCATAAACGGATGGATCAATTTCTCGGTGGTATAGCCGTCGCTTCCAATATTTTCAAAGGCTATCGTAAACTTATAGTTCCTTAAAAAGTCAATTTTGCCCGCCTCCCAATTTCCTCCCCTGGGTTCTATTGCGTTGTCCATGTTTTTTAGGACAGCCCCCGGGCAATCCACATGCGATTTTTTCATTAGCATTTCGCAAAATTTGCGCCGTAGCAACGCTCCATCTCCCCCGGAGAAGTTCGTGTATACGAAATTGCAGAATTTCCGCCTGGCCGTTTCGCGGCCGGGATTTCTGCGCCCTGCAGGAATATCCATATGCCAGTAGTAGTAAGGCATGCGAAGATGCCTGTCGCCAAAGTCCAGATAGCTGTGCGATATGGCGTAATCGCACTCGTTAAAATTGGGGACGCAACATTCGTTTGTGACGAAAATTTTAACGCAATCCCGATACCTTGCATGCTCAAAACCGTGGCAATTATAGAATAGGAAATCCGGATTGTCCGACAATTCAACATCGTAGCGCTTTGAAAGTATATCGCTAAAAAACGAATATTCGAGCCCGTCGGAAAACTTTACTTTTATCTTTTTCATTTCGACTTGCTAATTAAAATATCGTAGAAAGTTCCTTCTGCGCGAAAATTTCCGCCCTTCGACAAAATCTTTTCCTTATGCGATAGTTTGTGCGCAAAACTGCAGCTTTTCAGCTTATCCCACAGGGCGGAGTCAAAAGGCCTCGACAGGATGCTCTCCAAATATTGCGCGTTCTCAAAGCTGAAGAAGGGCACGCCCTCCCTGATAAGCGCATTTGCTTTAGATGCGCGCGAAACCATAGAAAAGGCGTGAAGGAAAAGAAAGTAGTTTTTTAAGAAGGAGTTTTCCCTCCAATAGGCGTACATAGTTTCGAGAGTGTCGGCTATTATTGGGTTCCCGGGGCTGGAGTGGATAAAGTAGCTTGCCATATCGAGGCCGTCGAGATCATTCGACGGATTGTTTGAGAATACGAATAAGTCCGAATCCGCAACAAAAGCGGGAATGCCGGAGCTCAACATTACGGTGGAATCTATCCATGTTCCGCCGTGGCGCAAAAGCAGGGCGCTTCTCAATATGTCGGAAAAATGCGCCGGCGTTATCACGCCGCGCCGCTTCAAATCATATATGCGCGGCGGTATGTCCACATAATTTTCAACATCTTTGCCCGATAAAAAAACTATGTCATGTCCCGACGAATTTTTTTCCACGCTTTTCAGGCACGCTTTAACAAGCTCCGGAGCGGAGTCCCTGCCCTGTTCCCAATACTGCCATATCTTTAAGACTCCGCAGCCGCGCAAGAATTCCGGGCGCGGCCTGTCGGGACGGCACGCCGATTGAACATATTTTTTAAGATAAGACTTCGCAAAATTTCCCTTGAGCACGCGGCGGATTTTCCTGTTCGGCACAAATGCCTCGAGGAATATTTTTTGGGCGCAATTAAAAGCCGCCCCCAGGGCCGATCTTATTTCTTTTGACATGAAAAAGTCCATACTTCCATCCGAGGAAGCGCCATACTCCGCCAGACTATCCGTGAAGTTTGCATGAAGGCGCGTCCATGACAAGATTATAATCTAAAAACAAAACGCCCGCGCCGCAGACGCCGCGCAAAAAAAGGCAGCGCCAAAATGAAAGCCGCGGGCGCTCATTGAATAAAAAAACCTTTGCGCCCGCCAAGGGGCGCAAAGGTTTTGCATTGAAATGAAATTTCTACTTGCGCTTTAGAAGAACTTTTTCCTCGTATTTCTTGATATCAGAAAGCATTTTGAGGCCGCAGGGCTTCCCCTTTCGCGAGCAGTATTCCTCCCAAACGTCCGCAGAAGGCAGATTCCTCGCCTCCTCCATCAGGGCGAGCCTCACCCCGTAGTCGGCTGCGTCTTCGGCTTTGCGCATAAGCGAAAGCGGGTCGAGCAGGGCGCATAAAAGGCTCTTGCGCGCGGCTCTCATTCCTATTACCCATGCGAATATGCGGTTTATGCTCGCGTCGAAGAAATCCATTCCAATGTGAACGCGATTTATTGCGTTGCTGCGCACAATCTCCTGCATAATCGCCATGGTTGGGTCGTCGCTTATGACAACGTGGTCGCTGTCCCAGCGCACCCCGCGCGAAACGTGCAGCAGCAGTTCGGGGACAAACATGAGCGTTGACGAGATTTTGTCCGCTATCTGTTCCGTCGGGTGGAAATGCCCGGAATCCAAGGTCAGAAGTATCTGATTCTTTACGGCATATCCCATGTAGAATTCGTGCGAACCCACAACATAACTTTCGCTTCCTATGCCGAAGAGCTTGCACTCAACAGAGTCTTTATTCAGCTTCGGGCTTATTTTTTTGGCAAATATCTTGTCGAGCGAATCCGAAAGTCTCTCGCGCGGAGACAAGCGGTCGGCGGGAAAATCCTTCATGCCGTCGTGTATCCAGAAATTGGTTATAACTGTATTGCCGAGGGCCTTTCCTATCTTTGCAGCTATTTCCCTGCAAGCTATTCCATGCTCTATCCAGAATTCTCTGACACCCTTGTCGGAACTCGACAATGAAAATCCGTCGGCGGAAAGCGGATGGGAGAAAAAGGTCGGATTAAAATCCATTCCCATATTCATGGATTTGCACCAGTCTGTCCAGCCTTTGAAGTGCTTGAATTCTATTTCGTTGCGATCAACCTTCTTGCCTCCGAATTCGCCGTATATCGCGTGGAGATTTAAGCGCGTGGCGCCGGGAATATATTTCATGGCCTCGGAAATGTCGGCTCTCAGCTCTTCGGGATTGCGCGCCTTTCCGGGGAAGTTGCCCGTCGCCTGAATGCCGCCGCCCGACAAAGTAGAGTCGGCTGTCTCAAAGCCCCCAACATCGTCTCCCTGCCAACAATGCATGGAAAGCGGTATGCTATCCAAAATTTTTATAGCTTTTTCGGTATCTACGCCAAACTTGGCGTACTTGTCTTTCGCTGCTTTATATTTGCTTGCCATATGAGATAGTTTTGGAAAATCTTTGTTTGTTTGCAAGTTTTTTTTATTATAAGTCCATTAACAAGAATGTAAATTCGCACGATAAAAAATGTTGTTGCAATTATATGTATTTTTTGAAATGCTGTACATAATGCAGCGACATTGGTCGCATAAAGGAAACGAATGATGAACCACTCCGCAAAATTTTTGGTAGCCCCGGACAAATTCCGCGGATCGCTGTCGGCTTCGCAAGCCGCACATGCAATAAAAATGGGCATTTTTGCAGTTCGCAAGGACGCCCAGGTAACCGAATTTTCGCTGACCGATGGCGGAGACGGTTTTGTAGACACCATTGCGAAGGCCAAAGACGGCGCCAAGGTGATACGTTTAAAGACAATAGATCCTACCGGACAAGTTCTTACGGCAAAGTGTGCCCTTCTTGACGAGGAAACGGCCCTCATCGGCCTTACGGAAGCCTCCGGCATAAATTTGGTTTCCGAGCCGGAGAGAAATCCCATGAAGCTCACCAATATCGGCACGGGGCAAATTCTTGCCAAACTTGTAGAACGAGGCTACAAGACAATAATTGTAGGCGTGGGTGGAAGCGCCACTAACGACGGCGGCATCGGCCTGCTCGCCCCCCTCGGCTTTAAATTTCTCGACAAAGACGGAAACGAAATCCTGCCAAACGGCGAAGACATAGCCAGGCTTGACACTATAGTTCCGCCCCAAACAAAGATTTCCACAAAATTTATTGTTGCGACCGATATAGCCAATCCCCTACTGGGAGAGAGCGGGGCGTCGCTGCAATATGCTGTGCAAAAGGGGGCAAGCCCCGAAGACGCCCAAAAGCTTGAGGCAAACATGAAGCATCTGACGGAAATATCCAAAAAGTGCTTCAAGAAAAGCCTTCACGACGAACCCGGAGCCGGATCAGCCGGCGGATGCGGGTACGGCCTAATGAACTTTCTCGACGCGAAAAGAGTCAGCGGCTTCGACTTGTTTGCAAAATATACCGATCTGGAAAAACTTGTGAAAGCCTCCGACGTTATAATAACGGGCGAAGGCAGATTCGACCTCACAGACATGCAGGGCAAAGGCCCCTACGCGTTGGCAAAACTTGCGGCCAAGCACAAAAAGCCCGTATGGATATTCTGCGGCGAGTCCGCCTTAAGCGAAAAAGAGCTTCAGAAAATGAATTTGGGCAACGTCAAAATAGGCCAAATTCTTCCGCTTGCCCCAAATGCTATTGAGGCGCACAACAGGGCTCCAAAATTCTTATCGCATTTGGCAAAAGATTTCGTATCGGCCATGTAGCCTTTCGCCTCTATTTAAAGAGAGATCCGTAGCAGGCGCTGGAACCGAGCTCCTCCTCTATGCGCATTAGTTGATTGTATTTCGCAATTCTGTCGCTTCTGCTCATAGATCCAGTCTTTATCTGCCCAGAGTTCACTGCAACAGCTATGTCGGCTATTGTGGTATCTTCCGTCTCGCCGGATCTGTGTGATATTATAGAAGCGTATCCTGCCGACTTCGCCATCTCAATGGCGTTGAAAGTTTCAGTTAGAGTCCCTATTTGGTTCACTTTTACAAGTATGGCGTTGGCAACGCCTTCATCTATTCCGCGCTTCAGATACCGCGTATTGGTTACGAACAAATCGTCCCCAACCAGCTGCACCTTTTCTCCGAGCGCGGAAGTGAGCTTTTTCCACGCGGGCCAATCGCTTTCGGCGCAGCCGTCCTCTATTGAGCATATTGGATATTTTCCTACAAGTCCCGAAAGATAATCAACCATTTCATCTGCATTTTTTTCCGATTTATCGGATTTTTCAAAGCGGTACACTTTTTTGCGGGAGTCGTAAAACTCGCTCGCGGCCACATCCACGGCGGCAAATACGTCTTTGCCAAACTTGTATCCGGCCAACTTAACGGCTTTTGCAATGGCATCTAAAGCGTCTTCGTTCCCTTTTAAATCGGGCGCAAAACCGCCCTCGTCACCCACTGCCGTAGATAGGCCGCTCGCCTTGAGCACGCCCTTTAAGGCGTGAAATATTTCGGATCCCATTCTAAGGGCCTCGCGCAGGCTCGGCGCATTCGAAGGCACAATCATAAATTCCTGAATGTCTATTGGCGCGTCGGAATGGGCGCCGCCGTTTATTATGTTCATCATAGGAACGGGAAGAACCCTGGCATTTGCCCCACCCAAATATCTATATAGGGGCATGCCTTTTTGTTTTGCGGCGGCATGCGCTACTGCCATTGATACCGAAAGTATGGCATTGGCCCCCAGTTTCGACTTGTTTGGAGTTCCGTCCAATTCGCACATAAGCGAATCAATTCCAGCCTGGTCGCAGGCGTCCATGCCAATTATTTCCGGAGCTATTTTCATATTCACATTGGACACGGCCTTCATAACGCCCTTTCCCCCAAAGCGCGCTCTGGCCGCCGAATTTTTTCCAAAAGCGTTCGAATCGCGCAATTCGAGCGCCTCGGCCGCTCCGGTTGAAGCTCCGGAAGGCACGGAGGCCCTTCCCACCGCGCCGCCTGCAAGCTCAATTTCCGTTTCCACCGTGGGATTACCGCGCGAATCAATTATCTCTCTTGAATTTACCCTTACAATGCCAGTCATAATCAGCCCTATTAAAATTAAACAAAAAATTTTCTCCTATTCCAATAAACGGATTTTTTTCAATAATATCAACACGCTATCTGAAATAACCCGATTTAACCCGTTCAAAAACTAAAAAAAAAAGAAAAAAAAAGGAAGAAAACCCGCCGCAACGC
>CALXOC010000014.1 GCA_944389915.1 uncultured Opitutales bacterium
ATTTCCATAGACGGCACTACGGGCGAAATATTCCTCGGGGAAATAGAGTGCGCGCCGAGCGAAGTCATTCGCGTGCTGTCCGGAAAAATGAAGGCTTCAAAAAGTTATACATACAGGCTGTTTGAAACTGTCATGAAGTGGGCCGATAAACATAGGAAGCTTGGGGTCAGAACAAACGCCGACACTCCCGACCAGGCAAAACTCGCCGTTGAGCTTGGTGCCGAGGGCATAGGATTGTGCCGCACTGAGCATATGTTCTTCGAGGGAGACAGAATAGACGCCGTACGCGAAATGATATTGGCAACCGACGAGCTTGAGCGCCGCGAAGCGCTTAAGAAGCTCTTGCCCTATCAGCGCAAGGATTTTGAGGGGATATTTAAGGCAATGGACGGCCTGCCCGTAACAGTGCGCCTTCTCGATCCTCCATTGCACGAATTTTTGCCGCATGAGAGCGCCCAGCGCAACGCTCTTGCGGAGAAAATGAATATATCCAGCGAGGTCATGGCGGCGCGTTGCAAGGCTCTTGAAGAGCAGAATCCCATGCTTGGGCACAGGGGTTGCCGCCTCGGCAACAGCTATCCTGAAATCACCCAGATGCAGGCGCGGGCAATTTTCGAGGCTGCTGCCAATGTAATTAAAAAGGGCAAAAAGGTTCACGTTGAAATAATGGTTCCGCTTGTCGGATTTGTCCAGGAGCTGAAATTCCAAGCCCAAGTCATACGCGATGTGGCCGAAAAGGTTATGTCAGATAAGAAGGTAAAAATTCCTTATATGCTCGGAACAATGATTGAAGTTCCGCGCGGCGCACTTACCGCCGACGAGATAGCAGAAGTTGCCGAATTCTTCTCTTTCGGGACAAACGACCTCACCCAGACAGGCTTGGGAATGAGCCGCGACGATTCCGGCAGTTTCCTTGGAAGGTACAAAGAACTCGACATTTTGCCGAAGAATCCCTTTGCCTCCATAGATGTCGGCGGCGTAGGCCAGCTTGTCCGCATAGGCGCCGAGCGCGGAAGGGCTGTTAGAAAGAACATAAAGTTGGGCATCTGCGGCGAACACGGCGGAGATCCCGATTCCATTTCTTTCTTTAATGATGTTGGCCTTAATTACGTCAGCTGCTCTCCGCCGCGCGTTCCGGTTGCGCGCCTTGCGGCGGCCCAGGCCGCTTTGAAGGGCGCGGCGTCAAAGCCTGCCAAGAAACGTTAAAGCTTGCTTCGCACGATTTCCACTCAAAACGCGGGAAATAATATCCCGCGTTTTTTTTTAATAACATGCGTTTGTTGCTTTAGTTTCCTTTAAAAGAGGCGTTAATATATTAACAATAGTATTGACCGCATTTTGGTATATACTTTAAATTTTTTTATTTTATCGGGCATGGAGCGTTTTAGCCAAGCATATAGTATAAAAAACGAGTCTTAAAAGATATGAAAAAGACAATGATTCTTTCTTTTGCGCTTGCCGCGCTATTTGCCGGTTGTGCGAAACAAGAAAAAAAGGCGGCTATTATACCGCCTACTCCGGCACAGCTGACAAAGGCTGTAGCGAAAGATTTAAGTGCCTACCTATCCACTTTGGGTACTACGGCATCTTTGTGCAGCGTCAATATAGTTCCGCAAGTTTCCGGGCAAATGCTTTCCGTGAACTTTAAACAGGGCGACTATGTTAAAAAAGGGCAAGTTTTGGCCGTCATAGACAAGCGCCCCTATGAGGCTGCTTTAAAACAGGCCGAGGGAAATCTGAAACAGGCGCGCGCGCAGCTGAAAATAGACCAGTTAGACGCCGAGCGCAACAAGAAGCTGGCTAAAGACGGTTATGTAGACAAGCAGACTTACGATTCGCTGTTGGCAAAGGTTGAGGTTGACAAGGGAATGGTTGACGCTTGCCAGGGTGCATATGAAGACGCCAAGATAAAGCTCGACTGGTGCGATGTGCGCGCGCCAACCGACGGGAAACTCGGCCTCTACAATATAGACGAAGGCAACATAGTGTCTGCCGGAACTTCGGTTATAACGACTGTCGAGTATGACGACAAATTACATGTCGATTTTGTCATACCAAGCCAGAGCCTGAACGAAACCATGAAACTTATGAAGGAGCGGGGCGGCAAACTGGACGTGTGGGTTTCGTACATAGAGGACAACATGAAGGACAAATCCCGCAAGGCCGAAGTCGGCATAGTATTGAACAAAATTCGCTATGAGACGGGCACGGCCATACTGCGCGGCGAGCTCGAGAACGAGGACCATCTGTTTTGGCCCGACCAGCCTGTTGGGGTGAAAGTGAATATGCGTAAGATAGACGGCGCGGTATTGGTTCCGGATATTTGCGTGCAGAACAACAACGCAGGCCCCTATGTTTATGTTGCCACTCCGTATAAGGGGGGAGTATTTATAGTCGAGCAGCGCCAGGTGTCCAAAGGCCAGCTTTACGAGGGCGATATGCGTCAGATTGGGGGAGTGAAAGCGGGCGAATGGGTTGTTTTGCGGATTAGCCAGCTGCGCCTTCAAGCAGGGCCGTTTGTTTACATGGCCAGCGAAAACGGCATGATAATAGGCGAGGACGGCAAAATAATAAGCGATCCCGCAAAGATACGGCAGTTTATTGCCGACACATCTAAAATATGCGGGGAACTCAGAGCGGAAATTATGAAGAAAAAGGCCCAGGAGCAATCGCAGGCCGCCCAGGCTGAAGCCTCAATGAAGGCCGCTATAGAGTCCGTTGAGAACGCCCAAAAATAATGGGATTTCAAACAAGCCGTTTAGAATTTTGCAGAGGATCAATTTTATGTCGGAAGATAAAATAAACGATAATTTAAATCCCGACGGGACCAATCCGAACGCCGACAACGCCGCCAACAAGGAAATTGTTGGGCACTCCAAGAGGAAAAAATCGCTCTCGGACATATTTATAAACAGGCCTGTGATGACTATGTTGTTGGCTTTGGCTGCGGCATTTTTCGGCATATTCGCCTACAAATCTATGCCTGTAAACGATCTTCCCGGCGTGGATTATCCGGTGATACAGGTAAATGTAAGCTATCCGGGGGCGGATCCCACCATTATGGGCGCAAACATAGCTTCGCCTCTTGAGCAGCAGTTTATGCAAATACCGGGCATAGAGATGGTGACAAGCCGAAATAGTTTCGGAGCCACCTCTATGGTGCTTCAATTTTCGCTGAGCAAGAGCATAGATGCGGCCGCCACCGACGTGCAAAGCGCAATACAGCGCGCAATGGGAAACCTTCCCTCAGATTTGCCTTCGCCGCCCTCTTTCACGAAGGACAACCCCAACGACTTGCCCATATACATAGTAACCGTCTCGAGCGACGGCTTTGATTTGGGAGAATTGTACGACTACGCCTATTCGCAAATTGCGCAGCAGCTCAATATGGTGGAGGGCGTCTCAAAAGTCGATGTTTACGCCTCGCCGCGGGCTGTTAGAATAGAGGTTGATTCGCAGAAGCTTTTCAATTTAGGCTTTACCATGTCGCAGCTGCAGGGCGCTCTTTCGCAATCTACAAACATGTTCGGCGCGGGAAACCTTCAGGGGCCGTCAAGCCAGTTTGTTCTATTTCCCGACACCCAGCTCGCCACGGCTGAAGATTACGAAAATTTGGTTGTGGGCTTCAAAGACGGATCTCCAATATATTTAAGAGATATAGCAAAAGCCGTAAACTTTATTCAATACGACACCCTCAACTTTTCGCAGTACAGCAAGGGAATGCCCAATAAGCCGGGCACGTCCACGATAGGCATGGGCATAAGCAAAAGCGCTTCCGGGAACGCGGTTACAACCGTAAAGGGCATAAAGGAAAAAATAGAGCGCTTGAGCCATGAATTGCCGGAATCCATAAAAATAATGGAGTTTTACGACCGCTCTCTCCTGATAGTTAGCAACATTGAGGACGTAAAGGAAACTTTGCTCATAGCATTCCTTTTGGTTGTGGCAGTCATCTTTATGTTCCTCGGCCGTTTTAGGGACACATTTATTCCAACCGTAGCGCTTCCGTTTTCGATGCTGCTGACCTTCATCTTTATGTGGTCATTCGGATTTTCGGTGAACAATCTGTCGTTGATGGGGTTGACTATGGCAATAGGCTTTCTTGTTGACGACGCAAT
>CALXOC010000015.1 GCA_944389915.1 uncultured Opitutales bacterium
GGTCATGCCTTCCCACCATACATCGCCGTCGTCGGTAAGGGCGACATTCGTAAAGATGGTATTCTTGGAGCAGGAGAGCATGGCGTTGGGATTTGTCTTCATGCTGGTTCCCGGAGCAACTCCGAAAAATCCATTTTCAGGATTGATGGCATAGAGCCTGCCGTCGGCCGCCGGCTTGATCCATGCGATGTCGTCTCCAACGCAGGATATTTTCCAACCCTTCTTCTGCAAGGCTTCGGGCGCTATCAGCATAGCGAAGTTGGTCTTTCCGCACGCGCTCGGGAAAGCCCCCGTAACGTAGCTCTTCCTTCCCTTGGGATCCTTTACACCGAGAATGAGCATGTGCTCCGCCATCCAGCCTTCGTCGCGGCCCATTGCGGAAGCTATGCGCAATGACAGGCACTTCTTTCCGAGAAGGGCGTTGCCGCCGTATCCTGAACCTATGCTCATTATAAGGCGCTGTTCGGGGAAGTGCACAATATAGGTATTGTCCGGATCGCAGGGCCACGCCACATCGTCCTCGGGTTTGTTGATTGGCTTCCCAACGGAGTGCAGGCACGGTATGAACTTGCCGTCCTCGCCCAAAACCTCCAAAACTTTCGGCGATACGCGCGCCATTATGCGCATATTGACCACAACATAGGGCGAATCCGTTATCTCAACGCCTATCTGCGAGATAGGGCCGCCTATGGGCCCCATGGAGAAGGGTATTACAAACATAGTGCGCCCCTTCATGCAGCCCTTGAAAAGTTCGTTGAGCTTTTCCTTCATTTCAACGGGATCCATCCAGTTGTTCGTTGGACCGGCGTCGGCTTTAGTCTTGGAGCAAATGAAAGTGCGCGCCTCAACACGGGCAACGTCGCGCGGATCGGAACGGAAATAGTAACATCCCGGACGTTTTTCCTGATTTAGCCTGATGCACGCGCCCTTTTCAATCATCTGATTGAACAGGGTGTCGGCCTCCTCTTGGGAGCCGTCGCACCAATGTATTTTGTCTGGAGTTGTAAGGGCGGCTATATTTTCCACCCATGCAACCAAGGCTTTATTTTTTACTGTTTTAGGATCTATCATTATTTTATCTCCTTAGGTTTGTTAAAGTCTCAAGCGCAAAAATGCGAAAATTCCGCGCATAAAAAAAACGCCTTGTTTTTATGTGGGCAAAAATTCAATTCAACATTTTTTTTATAAAATCGGCAAAAAAGACCAAAAAGAAGCCATTTTCCTACAAAAATGTACATATTGTAATAAAATAATCCCTAAAATCGCGCATTAAATTGGAGATATTTTTATATGGACTCGGGCTTTAGCTAAAATTCCGCGACAGATGCGCCTCGCTTCGGTCGGGTAATAGCGAAAGCTTTAGAACTGATAAACCAAACCGACAATACCGCTACTATAAAAAAGAGATAGCCAAAAAACTCGTGAACGAAATCGTAGTATTTTATGCCCGCTATAGGGGCTGCTAAGGTTATAGATACAATTCTCATGGAATTTGCCAAAAAGCCCATGAAAGTGCAAAGAGCCACAACAAGCGCCCTGCCCGCCCAATTTATGTTTTTCCTGAATACCGCTGCCGCCAGAGATAAAAGCAGGCATGAAGATATTATGCCGAAGCCATTGCATTCGGCGGCCACAAGGTAAGGCCGGCCGTCGACCATCAATGCCATTTGCGGCGTTTCACCGCGCAATCCGACGAGAAAAGCGCTTTTGTTAAAAAGCGACAAGCCCCAAGCCGCCGACTTCCCAGCCAATATTCTAAGCGGCATGTCGAATAGCTTGATAAAAAGCGACAGCATTGCAAACGCGAAGAATGAAAATCCCGCAGCGTAAGCGTATCTTGGCTTGTTTGTACAAGCCAGCCCGAGCGCGGTGAAAGCCGCAGAAAGACCCGCAAATACGGCTATCGCGCCCCACATGCCCATATATTTAGCCCCTATCAGCAAGACATAGGATACCGCCAACAGCGCGATTGAAGATTTAGCCAGCTCCGGCTTGTGGAAGCTGATTTTTCCGTCTATGGCAAAATACACGAGGGCCGCCGACAATATAATTATGGCATCGCGCAGTTGCTGGCTCTGTGAGAGGGAGTCCAGCAACCAATACAGCACGGGAGCAAAGGCCGCAAATAAGCAGACCCTAGTTGCAATTTCAAAAAAGCCGACTCCCCTTTGGCGGCGCTTAGCTCCGCCCTCCGATGCATTATTTCCATGTTTCACGGTTTCAAAAAAGCGCAAGAAAGGCAAAAATCAATCTAAAAGCGACGCATATGCGCTAAAGCTAACAGGGAACAAGGCCCTATAGCGCTAAAAGAGCATAATATTTTTAAAAAGTGTTGACGTTGGAAAAATAAAATATATTTCTGGCGGCTTTTACTAAAACTAAAAGGGGAAAATCCAATGCTGGTACAAGTATTGAAGTCCAAAATATTGCGCGCCGAGACAACTGACGCCCGCATAGATTACGAGGGTTCTTTGGCAATAGACGAAGACCTCATGGACAAAGTGGGAATGCTTTGCTACGAGAAAATTCTCGTGGGAAACATAAACAACGGCGAGCGCTTCGAAACATATGCGATTCCGGCTCCCAGGGGCAGCAAGACTTTTTCAATAAGGGGAGCGGCGGCGCACCTCGGAAATCCCGGGGATTTGCTTGTGATAATGTCATTTGCAATGGTTGACGACGCGGAGGCAAAAAATTTCAAGCCGCGCACGATAACTTTGGCGGAGGGGAACTCAAAGATAATAAAGTCGCAAAACGCCATTTTGTAGGGCGCGGCTTTTAAATTGGCAACAATTTTTGGGGGGCACAAAGTTCCCCGAGAAAAAATTCAACAAAGCAACAAAAAATTAAATATGTCATACAAACTGTTTATTCCCGGCCCGATAGCGGTATCGGACAAAACTTATAAGGCCATGGCCACCCCCATATTTGGGCATAGGAGCAAGGACTTCACGGCCCTTGTTGAAGACTGCATGCCGCGCCTCAAGCAGCTCTTTTACACAAAAGATCCCGTATATCTGAGCACAAGCTCTTCATGGGGCATAATGGAGGGGGCTATACGCAACGTTGTAAACAAGCGCGTGTTGAATTGCTGCAACGGCTCTTTTTCGGACAAGTGGTTTGACGTATCCAAGCGCTGCGGCAAGGAAGCCGACGCCCTGACCTTTGAATGGGGTAAACCCGTTGATCCCGAAGCGCTCGACAAAGCTCTTTCAAGCGGAAAATACGACGCCGTAACGATAATACACAACGAGACTTCCACCGGAACCATGAGCGATATTTCCGCATTGATGGAAGTTTTAAGAAAATACGAAGACGTAATTTCCATAGTCGACACCGTAAGCTCCTTCTCCGCCCTACCTATAAAAAAGGACGAACTTGGAATAGACGTGATGGTTACGGGCTGCCAGAAGGCTCTGGCAATTCCCCCGGGACTCTCTTTTCTGGCGGTTTCGCAGCGCGCCTTAGACAGGTCTGCAAAAACAGAGGGGCGCGGATACTATTTCGACTTCCTCGAATTCCAGAAAAACATGGAAAAATCCATGACGCCTTCGACACCTGTAATTCCCTTGATTTTCGCGCTCCGCAGCAAGCTTGACGATATTTTCGAGGAGGGTATAGAAAATCGCTACGCCCGCCACAGAGCCAACAACAAGCTCGTGCGCGAATGGGCATACGCCAAGGGAATAGAGCTTTTCCCCGAAGAGAAGTACGGCTCCGTGACTCTCAACTGTTTCAAGAACAACATAGGAATAGATCTTCCCAAGCTGCTCGACGAGCTAAAAAGGCGCTTTAAGATGGTCTTCGACGGCGGATACGGAAAATTGAAGGGTCAAACCTTCCGCATATCGAACATGGGAGATGAAACCCCCGAAACAATGGGAGAACTTCTCGCAAACATAGATGCGATACTTCCGGAATTTATTAAATAGAGCGTCTTCGCAAAAATTCTTTGCGCGCGCGCAAAGAATTTTTTGTAAAAATACAAGAATAGCACACGCAAAATATCTATACAGATGAAAAAATTGATTATCGCGGAAAAGCCCTCCGTAGCCGCCGACATAGCCAAAGTTCTCGGCAAGGCAAAAAAATGCGACGACTACTACGAAAATGAAAATTATGTGGTAGCCTCTGCGCTCGGGCATTTGGTGGAGCTGAATATGCCCGCCGATATAGACAAAAAATACGCCCGTTGGACGCTGTCCAATCTCCCGATAATCCCGGATAAGTTCAAATTAAAGCCTATAGAAAAAACCAAGGCAAAACTTGCGAGTCTGAAAAAGCTGATGTCACGCAAGGATATAGACGGCTTGATCAACGCCTGCGATGCCGGGCGTGAAGGCGAGCTTATATTCACCTACATATATGAGATAACCAAATGCAGGCTGCCGAGGCAAAGGCTGTGGGTCTCCTCCATGACGCCGTCTTCGATTTCTGAGGCGTTTAAAAATTTAAAGTCGCAGGAGGAAATGGAGTCGCTCCAAGATGCGGCCCGCTGCAGAAGCGAGTCCGACTGGCTTGTAGGCATAAACGGAACGCGCGCAATAACCAGCCGCATGTACGGCTCCAAAGGCAAAAGCTTGGCGAGCGTTGGCCGCGTGCAGACTCCCACCCTCTCTATGATCGTTGCGCGCGAGCGTGAAATTCAGAATTTCAAGCCTCAAACCTACTGGCGCATAACTGCAAGATTCGATATAGAAAACGGGAGTTATGAGGGGGTGTACCAGCGCCCAGACTTCAAGGGGTCCGCTAAAAATCCCAACGACAAGTCGGACCGCATCTGGGTGCATGCCGACGCCGAAAAAGTCCTAAATGAAGTACGTTCGATAGGCGAAGCTAAGGTAAGCGATAAAAAATCACTGTCGCGCCAAAGCGCCCCGCGCCTTTACGATCTGACCACCCTTCAACGCGAGGCAAACAACCGCTTTTCTTTCCCCGCCAACAGGACGCTGAGCATAGCGCAGGCGCTCTATGAAAAGCACAAGATGATAACCTATCCGCGCACCGACTCCCGCGCCCTTCCCGACGACTACCGCCCGGTAGCCTTGCGCACGCTCTCGAGTTTGGAGAGCGAATATGAAAAATACGCAAAAAAGGCCATTGACGAATCTTATGTGTCGAAGGCGGGCAAGCGCATTTTCGATTCAAAACAAGTAAGCGACCACTTCGCAATAATTCCAACCGACATATCTGGAAAGAAACTCAGCGAGGACGAACGCAAAATTTACGACATGATAGTGCGCCGTTTTATAGCCGCATTTTATCCCGACGCTCAATACGATGTAACCGTGCGTTTTTCCGTAGTGGGATCCAACGTTTTTAAAACCGAAGGCAAAGTGTTGAAAGTTCCCGGCTGGCTTGACGTTTACGAAAAGGAATCGGCCGCGGACGCCCTCCCTAAGCTTTCCGGAGACAAAGAGACAGGGAAACTGCGCGAAGCTTCGCTAAACGTGGAAAAGACCAAAGTGCCCGCGCGCTATACCGAAGCCACGCTTCTTTCCGCAATGGAGGGCGCAGGGAAACTCCTCGACGACGAAGAACTCGCCGATGCGATGAAAGACAAGGGCTTGGGCACTCCGGCAACGAGGGCGCAAATAATAGAGACGCTTATAGCACATAAATTTGTGGAGAGGGAGCGCAGGGAGCTATTGCCTACGGCGCGCGCAGAGAGCTTGATAAAGTTTCTCAATGTTTTGTCGATAGACACTTTGACAAGTCCATCGATGACCGGTGAATGGGAACAAAAATTAAGGCAAATAGAGCGCAATAAGCTCTCGCGCGGGGACTTCATGACCGGAATTGAAGCCTTGACCACCCAGATAGTGGAAAAAGCCCGCAATTTTGCCGAGGACGACGTTGAGACTCACGAAACAGACATACCTTCGCCGATTGACGGCTCAAAGCTCTTGGAGACTTTCCGCGCATACAAGTCAAAAGACGGCAAGTTTACCATATATAAAACCATAGGCAACAGGCGCTTCTCCGCCGAAGAAATACGCGAGCTTGTAACCCGCGGAAAAATAGGCCCGCTCGACGGCTTCAGAAGCAAGCTTGGCAAACCCTATTCTGCCACGCTAAGGCTCGACGAAAATTATGCGGTAAAATTCCAGTTCGGCGATAACGGCGAAGTTGAAAGAAAGCCAGAAGACATAAACAACGCACCGGTAGTCGGGAAATGCCCGCGCTCAGCCATGGGGCTTTGCGATTGCAAGGACGGCGTTCTGGTCGATACCGGCACCGCTTATGTATGCAAATGCGATTCATCTCCGGAAAAGAAATGCTCTTTCAGAATGGGGAAGAACATGCTATCCCACACAATTACTTCAAAAGAGTTGGAGAGCCTCGCAACCACAGGGAAGACCCCGATGATAGACGACTTCGTATCAAAGCGCACAAAGAAAAAATTTTCGGCGGCCCTTGTGCTCGACGAAAAGGGGGGAATCTCCTTCGAATTTGCAAAAAAGAGCAACCGCCTTTCGCGCGCAAAAGAATAAACTTTTATTTATCATCAATAATAAAAAGCCGTTCGCATGCGCGAACGGCTTTTTTATGGCTAATATCCAATTTGCCCACGCTACAATATCATTTCTATAAAGTCTGCATTGCTCTTGGATTGGGACATTCGCGAAATCAGAGTTTCGGCCGAATCCTCCGGTTTGGAGTTGGCCATCGCCCTGCGCAAAAACGACGCCGCCTCAAGCTCGTCGGAAGACAACAACAATTCCTCTCTCCGTGTTCCCGAAGCCGATATATTGATTGCCGGCCATATGCGCATTTCGGCAACTTTTCTGTCAAGCACCATTTCCATATTGCCAGTTCCTTTAAATTCTTGAAATATGAGGTCGTCCATGCGCGACCCCGTCTCAATGAGGGCGGTTGCAACTATCGTCAGGCTTCCGGCCTCGTCGGTATTGCGCGCCGCCGAAAAAATCTGGCGCGGGCGCTCCAAGGCGCGTATGTCCAGCCCCCCGCTCATAGTCCTGCCTCCGTTGGCCTTCGCCGCATTGTGCGCCCTGGACAATCTTGTTATGGAATCTAAAAGCAAAACTACGTCTTTGCCGACCTCCACAAGATGCTTCGCACGCTCTATAGCCAAATCGGATATGCGTATATGGGTCTCTATATTTTCATCGTTCGAAGATGCGAATATTTCAGCCTCAGGCAAATCCATTCGGAAGTCCGTAACCTCTTCAGGCCGCTCGTCAACAAGAAGTATCATTAGATGGCATTCCGGATGGTTTTGCAAAACGCCAAAGGCAATATCTTTTAGAAGCGTTGTTTTGCCGGTTCTCGGCGGAGCAACAATCAAACCGCGCGTACCCTTCCCTATATGACAAAATATGTCTATCACCCTGTTTGTCATGCGCTCGTCTTTTGTTTCGAGGCGCAATCTTCTATTCGGAGCTATAGTTGTGAGCTGCTGAAACGAGGGCACGCGCCGGCGTTCCGTACAAGGAAGCCCGTCCACAGTCTCTATATAGCGCACTTTCGGATTCGCGTGCCCGCCAGCCTGGTGGGCCTTGGCCACTATAAACTGGCCTTTTTTTATGTTAAACCGCTGCACCAGCTCCTTCGGGACATAAGGGTCGGTCGGTCGGGTCTTCCCTCCCCGCTTTGGATCCAGAAGAACGCCGTTGTTGTTCATGGTCGGGGCAAAAATGCCCGAGACCTCCATTATATCAAGCTTATCCATTTTTATGCAAAATTAATTTATGCAATCCGCTCCGATAGAGACAAAAAACCGCAGTCGCCGCCGCGCGGATACAATAAAACATCGAACCAAAATGGCCCGCGGAACAAAACAAATCCCAAACAAAAATTCGGATTAGTCCCATTTTTAACAATTCATTGTATTGCCAGGAAAAAAACTTTTAACAAGCTTTTTTTTCGGCAACCCGCAAAATTATCCTTGGCGCAGGCAGGAGATAAAGGCCTTCCAAGGCGCAAAAAAAGGTGCTACTTGTCCGTTTGCAGGCTCAACTTTTTTATCTTGGAAAGTTTTACAAGGTCAATGGCGGAAGTAACGTAATGCAGCGGAACGTCTTTATCGGCGCACAATATGAGGGAAGGATCGGCCGAAAGAGAAAGTTTTTCCAGTTCGGACTTCAATTCGTCCCTGCCAATCTCTTTTGAATTGTAAAAATATTGTCCGCTCTTTGAAACTGAAATTGTGTTGGGCTGCCTAAGCGAATCCGAATCGGAGCTTTCCATCTTCGGAGGAGTTATGTCGACTACATAAATATCCTTAAACTGCATGGTCAAAAGGAAGAAAAATATCAATACAGTCAACACGTCCACAAGTGGAACTATATTGACTTCGCCCTTTTTGCCATGCTTGTTCGGACGCAAATTCATTTTTCGCGCTTAGGATGCGACATCTCTATAAGGCACTCTATGCCTATATTTATGCGCGCGCAGAGCTTGTCTATTCTGCGGTTCAAATAGGAATTTGCAAC
>CALXOC010000016.1 GCA_944389915.1 uncultured Opitutales bacterium
TAAATTCGCTTTTGGAAAATTCCCCTGATGCAAAAGTTTCGCATATAAAAGTATCGCTGCGCTCGGCGATAAGCTCGACGGCGTTTAATGTGCACGCAAAACACAACCCAACACAAGTAGCGGCAACAACACTGTTTGACATTTCCTTTTCCTCCGCCTTGAAGTAAAAAGAAATTTTATGCGCAAGTCGAGCAACAAAATTATTTTATGGGCGGAATTTGCATGCAATCGCCCTTCTATAAGCGCGCGCTTCCGCGCTGTTGTTCTGTTTCCTTTCGCTTTGAAAAATCTGCCGACTTAAAGCAAAGTTTCTTTTGAAGGAAGGCGGCGCAATACATTGAGGCTTGCTTTTGATACAAAAAAATCCCTCCTTGCCGGAGGGATTTTAAATTGTTGAATTATCAGAAAATTAGGCGATTTTTGGCAATGTTGCGGGAATATCGACATCGTGCAGCTTGTTGCGTTTAATTCGCTCAAGTCTGTGGCGTCTTCGCACTTTTCTCGCCAATTTTACTATCAATTCGTCTATTGATTTGTACATATCGTCGCTCGCCACGCTTACAATCATGTCGGGCCCCTGTATCTCTATGTGCCCTTTTGCGGAAAATTCGTTATGGTGGTGTTTGTTTGGCTTATACGACAGTTCCACTCGCAGTCTTATTATCCGGTCGTCGTGGGTAAACAACTTGGACATCTTGTTGACGACGCTTGCCTTGAGAGCGTCGGTAAGTTCAAGATTTTGGCCCGAGATGATTATTTCGTTGTCGTTCATTTTTTCCTTTCTTGTTGATAGCGCTTTCCTTCGGTACCGATGGTGCCGCGAGAATAGCGACGGTTAAATTTTTGGAAATTGAATTGAATAATTGGGGCTAATGCGCTCTTATTTTGATCACAATTCTCCAACTATTTCATGTTTTTCAAATTTTTCAAAGAACGCTTGTCAAAATGCGCCTCCAACGGAGCTATATTGGAAAATTCTCGGCAAAAAGGCAAGAATTTTCTAATATAAAGGGCATATTTTGAATGCCCGCGCATTTAAAAGTAAAATCGGATACGGAGAAAATCGGAATGAAAAAGGCTAATTTAATAGCAGACGAAATAAAAGGATATGACGCCGCGGTTCTGACGGGCGGATCTTCCGGAATAGGCGAGGCCTTTCTTAGGAAGTTGATTGAATTTAGCAATGTCAAAATTTGCAACATGTCTAGAAATGCTCCGGATTTTCCATTAGACAAGCGGAACTTTCTCCATGTTCCATGCAATCTTCAAAAAAAAGATGAAATTTGCGAAGCTGTGGGGCGCGTTTTCGATTTTATAGGTATAGACGAACATTCTATCGGAAGCGGAAAGGCCGCAATGCCGAGAGTTTTATTGATAAACAATGCCGGATTCGGCTGTTATGGCGAATTTCCTTCGCCTTCAGCGGAGCGCAATTGCGACATGCTGGATTTAAACGTTCGGGCTCTAACGTATTTGTGCGCCAGATTTATGCCGGTTGTAAAATCGGGGCGCGGCTCCATTGTAAACATTTCGAGCACCGCCGCGTGGCAGGCGTGTCCGCAATTGGCCGCATACGGGGCGTCGAAAGCCTATGTCATGAGTTTTAGCCTCGCCATTTCAGAGGAAATGAGGAGATACTCAGCCAAGTGTTTGTGCGTTTGTCCCGGCCCGACTTCCAGCAATTTCTTCAAGGCGGCAGGATTCGACTCCCCTCCACTGCCTTCTGGTTTCGGACACAAGCCTGAAGACGTTGTAAACGCTTCGTTTGAAGCGTTGGCAAAGGGCAAAAATCTCATTGTAGTCGGCTTTGTTAATAAATTGCAGACCGCTGCGGCAAAACTTCTGCCTACAAGGCTCGTATTGCGCGTTTCCGGCGCTATCCTCTCGCGAATCAGGCGGGTGGACTAAAGCCTGCCGTTCGGCTTTTCCCGGCGGGCTTGCTAAACAAAACTTGATTTTGCGCTTTATCATACTAAAATCGCGATTAAATTTTATGTTGAACAATATAAAAAATCCAAGTGCCAAAACCGCTCATGTAGTTTTGGCGCTGATTTATATCATAATCATGGCGGCGATTCTGCTTTCGTCTTTGGTGTGGTATTACTTCTACAATGAATAAAACGTTTGAAAAAGTTGCGGTAGTCGGCGCCGGGGCATGGGGCAGTGCGCTGTCTGTCATATTGTCTAAAAATATTCCCGACGTCCGGGTCTGGGCCCGGGAGAAAGAAGTTGTTGATTCCGTGCGCCGGATAAGGGAAAATTCGCGTTTCTTGCCGGGGATAAATATTCCCGAAAACGTCAAATTTGACTCCTGCCCTGAGAATGTTTTAAGCGGAGCGGAAATGGTTGTATGGGTTGTCCCCATACATTTTTTACAAAATACCGCGCGGGAATTTGCACCCTTTATAAATCCCGATGCAATACTTGTAAACGCCGGCAAGGGTATTGAGATTGGAACTTGGCGGAGGCCCTCGGAAATCCTTAGAGCCGCAGTCGGGCAGGGGGGCGCTTTTGGCTCTATTATGGGGCCGAACATAGCCTTTGAAGTGGCTCAGGACAAATACGCCGAAGCGGTTGTAGCCCTCGACGTACATTCGCGCGCAAGCGAAGCTTCCGCCGCTTTTACAACAAATTCTTTTAAAGTGCGCCCTTCCGACGACGTAATAGGAGTCGAGATAGGAGCTGCGCTCAAGAACATAGTTGCCCTTGCGGCCGGATTTTGCGACGGCATGAATCTCGGGGCTAACACAAAATCCATCATAATGGCGAGGGGCTTTCAGGAAATATACCGCGCGGCTGCCTCGCTCGGGGCGTGGAGCGATTCTTTTGTCAAGGAATCCGCCATATTGGGCGATGTGCTTACAACGTGCATGAGCC
>CALXOC010000017.1 GCA_944389915.1 uncultured Opitutales bacterium
CGTTCATCCACGAGTTAAAAACGGCGCCTATCGCGCCCCAAAGCTGCTCGTAAACGTCCTGCGGGAAAGATTTCCCCGCGCGCTCTTTTATCAGCGCTTTATAGCGCTTAACAAGCTCCTTTAAGTCTTCAACTGAAAGTTCCGTGTCGAGCTTTTTGCAAACTTCCGCCTTGAGCCCCTCCATTACGTGATGAAATGGTTCCGGCTCGGCTTCGTTTCTTGCTTGCACGCACATCACAACGTCGCCGTACATCTGAATAAATCTGCGGTAGCAATCCCACGCAAAGCGCGGATTGGATGTTTTTTCGGCCAAGCCTTCTACTGTCTTGTCGTTAAGGCCGAGGTTTAAAATTGTATCCATCATTCCGGGCATCGACTCGCGAGCGCCTGAACGGACTGAGAAAAGAAGGGGATCTTTTTCGTCACCGAACTTTTTACCCATCTGCTTTTCCACTGACGCCACACCTGCCTTGACGTCGGCAATCAGGCTTTTGGGATATTTTTTCCCGTTCTTATAAAAATATGTGCAGACTTCCGTCGTAATCGTAAATCCGGGAGGAACGGGCAGGCCTATGCGCGCCATTTCAGCGAGATTTGCGCCTTTACCGCCCAAAAGTTCCCTCATTTTTGCGTTACCGTCGGTTTTTGCCCCGAAGAGATACGTGTATTTAAGCTTTGACTTCGCCGGCGCCTTTGCGCTTGCGGCTTTTGTTTTTTTATCAGCAACTTTTTTTGCCATATAATATATGATAAGTTTCTTCTGTTATATTGTATTCTTGTCGGACTTCCAATCCAATGCTGCATTCCAAAGACTCGGAACAATACATGCGGCATTCGCGCAATAGTACCGAGTCGTCGGCGCCAATTTTATTGGAAAAATGTCCCAACCCGATTCGATAAAAACGATATCGGAGGAATTTACTCACAAAAAAGACTTAGAGAGCGCAGATGCGAGATCATAAGCCGAAAACGAATAAACTCTTGCGCGCGAATATCCGCATATATGCTTCACTTGTCAAGATAAATGCCTGAAATAAATAAAAAATCGGACTTTTTACCATAGTTTGGCTTAATCCCAAATATGTAAAAAATATTACAATAACTTATTTTAAGGCTTAAAACATAAATGCAATAATGCTCATTAAAGCGTTTTTATTACCTTGTAAACATTTTCAGCAACGATAATTATTTTCTGAAAGCGGAATTCGCTCTTATTCGGATGCGCAAACCCCAAACCAATAGAGGCGCAATTCAGGCAGTTTAAGCAATTAAATTCTGGGGGGCACCATTCCGCCATGCCCGAAGATTGGCAACAGCTATGTCCATCAAGCGCGTGCGCGCCGCGCGCGTCATCCAAGCTATATGCCCCGTAATATGGCAATTGCGGGCGCCCAAAAGCGGATTGCCTGCTGTAGGCGGTTCCTGGGAGAGCACGTCCACCGCAGCAGCTCCGACTTTCCCGGAATTTAGCGCACCGGCCAAGTCGGACTCGTCTATAAGTTGTCCCCTTCCGGCATTCACTATCCATACCCCGTCCTTCATTTTTGCTATCGAAGGCGCGCTTACCATATTGCGCGTACTTTCATTGAGAACGCAATTTAAGCTTATTATATCGCTTGAAGACAAAACTTCGTCTAAAGTTTTAAAATTGGCGACTCCGTCGCAATCTCCAACTCTTCCGCTTGGTGAAAAAACCGATACTTTCATGCCAAACGCTGCGGCTATGCGAGCAACCCTGCGCCCTATGCTCCCATATCCTATTATGCCCATGTTTCTGCCGGCAAGTTCAATTTGGGGATAGGGGCAGAAACAGAAGTCGGGAGACTTAACCCAGGCTCCGGAATGTATTTCGGCCGATATTTTCGACACTGAATTGGCAATGTTAAGTATGTGGGCAAATACCAGCTGCGCCACGCTGTCCGGACTATATGCGGGAATGTTCGTAACAGCCACGGAATGCGACCTTGCCGCATTTATGTCTATATTGTTATACCCGGTAGCCAGCACGCCTATGTATTTTAAACGAGGCAATCTGTCAAAATCGCTCCCGTCGAAGACCACTTTGTTGGTTAGAACCGCGTCTGCGTCGGCGCAGCGCTGTATTTTATTTTGGGCGTCGCTCCTATCGAATATTTTGGCATCTCCGATATCGCTCAAGGCATTCCATTCCAGATCATTTTGCGAAACGGAGAATCCGTCTAATACCACTATTTTAAAATTTGACATTTCAAAAAAAAGACAAATTGAATAATCGGCATTTTACACTTTTGCGCAAGATATTTCCACATGAAGTACAAACATATAATTTGGGATTGGAACGGGACATTAGTAAACGACTTGTGGCTGAGCGTTGAGGTATTCAACAACATGCTGAAAAACTTTACAGGCGCCCCCGGAATAGACTCCGAAACTTACAGAGAAAATTTCGGATTCCCAGTTGCAGACTTCTACGCCCAATTCGGATTTGACCTGTCAGGAACAAAGTTTAGAGAGGCCGGATTGTCCTATATGAAAATCTACAATGCAAGGCGCTTTGAATGCGACCTGCATTCCGGGGCAACTGACGCCATAAAAATTTTCAAAGAATCGGGGCTGTCGCAAAGCATACTTTCGGCATACGAGGAAAAGCTCCTGGTGCAGGCCGTCAGACATTATAAAATAGAAAAATATTTTTCATGCATAGACGGCTTGAACAATATAGACGCAAAATCTAAAATTGCCCTCGGGAAAGCGCACATAGAAAAACTCGGAATAAACCCCGAACAAACTGTCATGATAGGCGATACCGTGCACGACAAGCAGGTCGCCGACGCCATAGGAGCCGATTGCGCGCTCATATGCTCCGGACACAACGCCCGCAAGAGACTTTCGCGTTGCGGCGCCCCATTATTCGACACCCATGCGCAGATTGTACGGTACATTTTAAACTCCCAGTGAGTAAAAACAGGCCGGGCCATTCACGGGAAAATCGTAATTTTTGCGCCCGATAACGAGCTTATATTGCAGCATTTTTAATATACCCTTTCACCCCGCAAAAAAATTTCGCACCGCAAAAAAAAAGTCCCCAAAAATTGAGGACTTTCAATAAAAATGCATATCACATGATATTCTCAGCTGACGCCATGAACAACAAAGCGCCGACAAGAAAACATGCGCGCTCAATATCTGGTGGGAGTTCCAATTCCCCCCATTCCCGGAAGGCCGCCCTCCCATGAAGCGGGCCTGCCCCAGGGCAGCTCTCCACCTTCAACTTCGCGGGAAGGAAGCGTCTTTTTGGGAGAGCTTTCGCATGAGCTCATAATCAGAACCAAAAAAAGCGCGGCAATTAATGTAAAAAATTTTTTCATAAATTTCAGCGTTTTCCTGCCTAAAATCAGGGGACACCCGCTATGAGTGCCCCGCTGGCGACTATCTTATGCGTCGGCTTTCGCAGCCGGTTCAGAATTTGCTGGAGCAGCGGGCTTTTCAGGAGCCTCTGCGGGCTCGGCCGCGCCAAGTTCAAGAAGATCACCAACCTCTATGGTTTCAGGTATTGCGCGATCTCTGTTTATTGCCCCGACTGCAAAATCGGCTCCGACTTCAGTTATCATGATTTCCGATACAACCTTGCCCTGCTTGTCTTTAAGAAGGATCCTTTGATCGGACTTTATGCCGTTTTCCGATCCGCGGTTTATAGCCAAAAATGCGTTCTCATGGTTTATGCTTACAACTGTCGCAATATCGCCCTTGGGAATATAGGGGGCTTTTACAACCTTCCTGATTACTTTGTTTCCGGCAGCATCGGTTTCAACCACCTGCACAACTTCCGACATTTCGAGCAATTTTACCTTCTTCTCCGCCTCTGCAAGAGTTTTAGCCTGTTCTGCCAGTTTACTCTCGAGAGACGATATCTTCTCCTTGAGCGAATCCACTTCGCCAGTCTGGGCCAATAGGGCTTTTGTATCAACAATTTCCCTCTTTAAATTCGCAATAAGCGCGTCTCTTTCGGCAAGCGTCTTTTTAGACGACGCCAAAGATTCGTTGAGCGTGCGTATTTCAGAATTCTTCTTTACTATGTCGGCATTGGCGGTTACGTTTTTTACGCGCTCGCTTTCGAGCTCAGAATTGAGCTCGTTAACCGACTTCTCGTAATTCGCAACGCGAACTTCAAATCCGGCGATGCTTTTCTTCATCTTAGCGGATTCTGCGAGGATTCCGGGAATTTTGGGGGCTTTTTCTTCGAGGCTTACTCCGGGCACTCCTTTCATATGGCTCTCGGCCGTCGATATTCTTCCTTTGGTGTCAATCCAAAAGAAAACCGACACCGCTGCCGCAAGGATTGCCAGTACTCTGAGGGCGATGGATGCTATTTTCATATTTTTTTATTTTCTAAATTTTCTATCAAAACCACTACCTGAGGACTTTACTCCCCATTGTGGATTGCTCTCGATATGTGAGAGTAATTTAAATATTATTTCCTTTTCATTTTCAAGCTTTATTTCTTCGGCTATTTCGTCCACGCTCTTTTCCCTACCGTCGGACAAGGCCTTCATAATAGCAGATTTTATTTGTAAGATATTGCTGGCAGCCTTCTTACCTGCCTCAACACCCGGCTGGTGATAGGCGTTTATGCCAACGAGGGAAGCGTAAAATCCAACCGTTCTGTCATACAATGCAATCAGCATTCCTATTGAAGCGGGAGAGCAGTCTTTCACGGTTATTGTTATGCTTTCCCTTCCCTTTGCTGAAAGGGCTTCGCGCGTACCGAGCAAAAATGCCTGAAGATAATCGCCAGAAGTCTCTCCGGCCGAAACTTCGGGGCTGTCTCCTTTTCTGTCGCTCAACACCTCTATAAAAGTTACAAAAAAGTTGTTTATGCCGTCCCTCAACTGCTGCACATAGGCGTGTTGGTCAGTAGAGCCCTTGTTGCCGTAAACGGAAATCCCCTGTTCCACTTTGTCTCCCTTAAGATTGAGCTCTTTGCCGAGAGATTCCATTATGAGCTGCTGAAGATAGCGCGAGAACAACAAGAGCCTGTCTTTATATGGAAGAATTACCATGTCTTTTAAGCCCTTTCCGCCGGTGCATTTGTACCACATCAGCGCGAGCATTGCCGCGGGATTCTTGCGTACATTATATACGCGCGTAACCGCATCCATAGCCGCAGCGCCAGACAATAGTTTATCTATATTGACGCCCTGCAAAGCCGCCGGCAACAAGCCAACCGCCGCAAACTCGCTCGTGCGGCCCCCAACCCAATCCCACATCGGGAAAAACTCCAAAAAATTGCGCTCTTTGGCATAATTGTAGAGTTTGCTTCCAGCTCCGGTTGTTACAACCGCGTGGCGCGCGAAGTCCAAACCGGCATTTCTCCAGCGGGCGTCGGACTCCAACATCGCATTGCGCGGTTCGGGAGTCCCTCCGGATTTTGACGCCACAACAGCGAGCGTCTTTCCGAGTTTTCCGCGAAGCTTGTCAAATACTATATCGTAACCGTCCGGATCAGTGTTGTCCAAGAAGAACACCTGCATCTTGTCGGAGCGCGGAGAGCTTAGAGCCTCGCTCACAAACTGCGGCCCCAGAGCCGAACCTCCTATTCCAATGCAAAGCACATACTTAAATTTTCCGTCGGCTCCGCATATTTCGCCCTTGTGAATCTTTTTTGCAAAATCTTTTATTTTTGCTATGGTCCCGGAAATTTCCGCGCTTATCTCCGAATTGGGCGCCAACTGCGGGGCCCTCAGCCAATAGTGGCCTACCATTCTATTTTCGTCGGGATTTGCTATCGCTCCGCCCTCAAGAGCCGCCATAGACGCGAAAGCCTCGCCCATCTTGGCGTCCATAGACGAAATATATGAGTCGTCAAAGTCGACCCTGCTCACATCAAGTCCAAATCCGAGTTTTTTAAAACCCAGATAATATTTCTTATAACGTTCCCATGACATGGGGAAATAGAACTACCCCCATGACATGTTTTGTCAAAGTATTTTTGCTCCCAAATGCTATTTTTCGCGCATTGTAAAAGTTTGCAAGGGCAAAGCCGCCAGAAAAAAGCTTAGGCGGCGCTTTTCATGCCGCTTTGCCCTATTTATGCGTATTCTTTGGGAAGTATGCCCTGGGAAGAGAGGCGCTTTTGCAAATCTTTTACGTCTATGTCTCTCGGATTTGTGCCCGAGGCAGCCGCAATCGAAGCAGCCAAACCTACCGCTTGCCCCATTCCGCCCAAAATGGGCTGAACTCTGTACGCGCTCATAGCAAGGCTTGTACCGCTTATGTGCTTTCCCGCCATCATCAGATTGTCGATTCCTTTGACTATCGTTGCGCGGTAGGGTATTCCAAACGATAGGGATTTGTGCAATTCCTGAGGCAATTTCCTTCCCCATGAGTCTATGCGGTAAACTCCGCGCGATATCACATCTTCGGGAAGTTCCTTTTGCATGAGTTCGTCGGAGGTTATTATTTTATCGCCCACAATTCTTCGGCTCTCCCTTATTCCTATTTTCGGAGCCGTGTGCAACGCAAATCCGGCTTTCCAAAACAAATCGGTCAATTCAGGTATTATCTCGTTCACCACTTTGCTCATCGCGCGGGCTACAGATGTGGAATCGCGAGTGTCGCAAGGCTTTGCGGCCGTCCACATTAGAAACTGGTTGACCCCGTGCAAATTGGACTCGTCTATGCGTTTGGCAAAACCAACTCCGGAACGCGCTATGAGTTTTTTCATCATTGTCTCGCTGTTGAGGAGATTCACTATATCGACGTCCCCCTTATCGGCGAATTTCT
>CALXOC010000018.1 GCA_944389915.1 uncultured Opitutales bacterium
AACTTTGAAAATTACAGACTGAGAGTCCTCGTGGAATGCGGGGTGAATCTATGAAAGGCAAATCTAAAAAATCAACCTATTCCACAACCTTTGGTGTTGACCCTGTTTAACGCGGTTCGCCTCTTCGACAAATGGTGGGCGATGCAGGACTCGAACCTGCGACATCCTGTGTGTAAGACAGACGCTCTAACCAACTGAGCTAATCGCCCTTCAATTTAAGAAAGCCACGCAGTCTGCAAAAAAAAATGATTCGCGCAAGCATTATTTTGCATCTCCTTAATATTTTCATGTCTCGCTATTATTAGAATCGCTTTTCCCGAAATCAGCTTTTTAACGCTATTAACGCGCGCTGTAACACCGCATTGGTATCGAGCGTTTGACTTTCTTTATTTACTGCATTATTAAAGTCAAAACATATAACTTTAGCGAACAAGATTTTATCAGCTCCCACAATTTCCGCATAGGCGGCTCTCGATAAAAAAGTTGTTGCATTATCGTTAAAATGCTTCAATATTGGAATTTTAACAACTGAAAAATTATGGCACCAGCTAAGGTATTAAAAGAAAAGGACGCTAACAAAAACGTTCTTAAAAATAAAACTCTCGCAGTGATCGGATACGGCTCTCAGGGCCACGCTCACGCCTTGAATCTTAAGGACAGCGGTTACAAAGTGATAATCGGCCTTTATCCCAAGAGCAAGTCTGTTGAAGTCGCAAAGAAACAGGGATTCAAGGTTGTATCCACGGCGGAAGCTGTAAAAGCCGCCGACGTGATTTTGATTGCCGTTCCCGATATGAAGCAGCCGGATATCTATGAAAAAGACATCGCTCCGAATCTCTCTGCGGGGAAAACCATAATCTTTTCGCACGGCCTGTGCATTCATTCCGGCCTTATAAAGGTTCCATCCGACGTTAACGTAGCCATGGTTGCGCCGAAGGGCCCAGGACACACCGTGCGTTCGCAGTATCTTGAAGGGAAGGGCGTTCCCGCCCTCATAGCCGTCCATCAGGGCGGTAAAAACGCAAAAGCCATCGCTCTCGCGTGGGCCGATGGAATTGGCGCAACTCGCGCGGGAGTCATTGAAACTACATTCAAAGAGGAGACCGAGACCGACCTCTTCGGAGAGCAAGCCGTTCTTTGCGGCGGCGTAAGCGCACTCATTATGGCCGGATTTGAGACCCTCGTAAAAGCCGGATACAAACCCGAAATGGCCTATTTTGAATGCTGCCACGAGCTCAAGCTCATAGTCGACCTCATCAATCAGAGCGGAATCGCCGGAATGCGTTTCTCCATTTCTGAGACTGCAAAATACGGAGATATCACTCGCGGTCCTCGCGTCATTACCGAGAAGACCAAGAAGGAGATGGAAAAAATACTCAAGGAAATCCAAACCGGAAAGTTTACGAAGGAATGGGTTGCGGAGTATAAGGGCGGTTTAAAGAAATACAACAAGCTTCTTGCCGCTGGCGAAAAACACCTCATAGAAAAAACAGGCCAGCGTCTGCGTTCGCTTATGCCTTGGGCTGCCAAAACCAACATTAAAGGCGCGCAGGCATCTTATTCCGCGGTCGTCAATAAGAAGTAGGCATTTGCAGATTTTCCCGCCAGGAAATTCGGCATATAAATCGTGCGCGGCCCGTTTTAGGGCCGCGCAAAATTAAAAGCCGGCGTTTGCTCGGCTTTTTGTTTTTTTGACGGAAACACATAAAATTTTGCTTCGATATTTTGCGGGTGTGTCAAGATAGTCCTTATATTTCTTATGTTAATTAAACTTGCTACAAGGGGAAGTCCTCTGGCTATGGCCCAGGCGCGCATGGCGGCGGATTTTTTGCGCAGCCGCATGGCGGGAACTTCGCTTGACGGGGCGGAGTTTGAAATTGTGGAGATAAAAACTGCCGGTGATAAACGTCAAGATTGGTCGCTTGAAAAATACGGCGGGAAGGGACTTTTTACTAAGGAAATTGAAGAAGCACTCCTTTCCGGAGCTGCCGACATTGCCGTTCACAGCGCGAAAGACCTCCCCACCCAGTCTCCAGCCGATTTGTCCGTCATGGGCTGTTTGCCGCGCGACGCCGACAGAGATGTTTTGGTCCTTTGTGACGCCGTGAAAATTCCTTCGCTGATAGCCTCTGGAAGCCCCAGGCGGAGAGCGCAATTAAAAAAGATGTTTCCGCAGGCGGTATGGACTGAAATACGCGGAAATGTACATACGCGCTTGAAAAAGCTTCTTGCCGGCGCGGCCGACGCATCGGTATTGTCGGAGGCGGGTTTAATCCGCCTTGGGATAAGCCGGGTCGAGGGGCTTAAATTTGTCCCTTTGAAGCTGGACGCATGCGTTCCCGCGGTCGGGCAAGGTTTGATAGCGCTGCAATGCCGCAAGTCCGACGTTTCGGACTTTGCAAAATTTACAGATTCAAAGGCCAATGAGACTTTTGCCATAGAGAGGCGCTTTCTTATAGCGCTTGGAGGCGGGTGCCAGGCGGCGTATGCTGCGAATTATGACGGCAGGTATTTTAGATTCTTTCATGAAAATTCCGGCTTTCAAAAGGTGGACTTTTCGGGCATTCCAGATTTGGAAAAGAAATTGGAGCTTGTAGGCGAACTTGCTTCGGGGCTTAAATAAAGCGTATTTTGCGCTTGTTAGAATTTCATTTACTACTTGCAAACTGAGGGTAAATTTCGAATTATAAAAACAATGTTATCTGAAAATTTTAAAAAGTGGCCTTATTTTGAGCAGGCCGATATTGACGCCGTAGCCGATGTTCTTAAAAGCGGGAAAATAAACCGTTGGACCGGTTCAAAGAATATTGAATTTGAGGATGCGCTCTCCGCTTTGGCCGCGACGCGCCACGCAATTGCGCTTTCAAACGGAACAACGGCTTTGGAACTCGCGCTCGTGGGCATAGACTTGCAGCCGGGCGACGAGGTTATAACTTCATGCAGGACTTTCATGGCATCGGCCAGTTGCGTGGTTGCGCGCGGCGGAGTTCCGGTGGTGGCAGATGTCGATATAAATTCACAGAATATAACAGCCGCGACCATAGAGCCGCTTATAACGGCGAAAACTCGCGCCATAATTGCAGTTCACCATGCCGGATTTCCGTGCGATATGGATCCCATATTGGAGTTGGCAAGATCCCGCAACTTGTATGTAATAGAGGATTGCGCGCAGGCCCACGGCGCAAAGTATAAAGGCAAGCCTGTTGGGGGAATAGGCCATGTGGGTGCGTGGTCGTTTTGCCAGGATAAAATTATAACCTGCGGCGGGGAAGGCGGCGCAGTTACGGTGAACGACGATGCCATGTACAAGCGCATGTGGGCGTACAAAGATCACGGGCGCGATTTTGATTTGGTTTACAACACGGTTCATCCAGAGGGCTTCAGATGGTATTTGGAGTCTTTTGGAACCAATATGCGCATGACGGAAATGCAGGCCGTGTTGGGAATAAGGGGATTGGCGAATTTAGAGGCATGGAGCATGCGCAGGGCGGAAAATGCCGCCGAGATAGATTCCGCTATTGCCGATATCGCATGCGTTCGGCTTACTAAAGTGCCCAAATGGGCGCGCCATGCCAATTATAAACACTATTTTTTCATTCGCCGCGAATATTTAAAGCCGGGCTGGGACGCGCAAAAAATAATATCCGAGATAAATAAGGCCGGAGTTCCCGCATTTAGCGGAACTTGCTGGAATATTTCCCAGGAAAACTGTTTTAAGAAAGCGGGCTGGAGCAAGACCGGAGCAGACCTTCCAGCGGCGGCGGAATTGCGCGATACTGCAATTATGACTCTCGTTCATCCCACTATTTCGCGTTCGGAAGCCGCCGAAGCGGGGAAGGCAATAGCGTCGGTTTTGCGCGGAGCTTGCGCATAAAAACACCTCAACTTTTTACTCAAAGTTGCATAAATTGCACAACGCATTTAAAGGCGATTATGCCTTTAATAGTATCGGGTTGCAGCTTCGTTTTTTAAGTTTTTTTGCTTTTAGAAGTCCGGAAAAGTTCATGGGTGGAAGGTTTTAAGGCAAAAAGCCTCTCTAATAGTTCAATTTTTTATTTATAAATAGAAAAAAAGCTTGAAGAAGTCCTCAGGGTGAATTTATAAATTTGTTATGAATTCCATTAAACGTTTGTTTTTTACCTTATTGGCCTTTTTTGTCATATCTTCGGGGCTGTATGCCCAAGACGATCCTGTAATAATAGATAGCGTAAAATTTAAGAAGGTATCCTCCAATGAGATAATGCGCACAAGCCAGGGAAACTTTTGGGTGCGCATAGAGATTATGCTCGTTGCGAAAGAGAATCCCGATATGAAAGCAAACAACACCAAGTGGATTCGCAATATTGAGGTCGGACTTTCAATGGTTTACAAAGACGAAAAAGCCTCCGACAAAAAATCTCTTGAAAATATGGTGGTAATGAAGAGCAAGGCGCGCCTTTTTGCTATTGAAGTCGGTAAAAAGACCCCTGTTGTTTTTTATATACCCGGAGAGGCGTACAGCATTTATCGCATAAAGCAGGAGCCTTTTGCCTGGCATGTGGAATTGACTGTAGGCGGTCAGAAAATAGCGCTGAGCAGGCAAAATCTGAAAACGATGATATCCCGAACCATTCTTAAGTCCGGAGATCCAAGGAAAGCTTTTGACAGTTACACAAAGTTGATTGAGGCTGCTGCTGCGACAAACGAGGGCGTTTTAATGTCTCTTCCCGAATGTCCGTACAATGTGAAGTATTACGAATACGGATCGGGCACAGGCTCATCGCCCATACCAACCTATTTGCCGGTGCAGTAACGAAAATTTAGGATTTCTTTCGCGGTCTTGGGAAGGTCGCGTGTTTTTTAATACCCCCAAAATATGTTCAAATAATCTTATTTAATTACAAAAATGAGTTCAAAAAGTAAACTTATTGTGAATTGCGCGGCCACCCATGTGAGCGCTGCGGAATTTAGCGTTTCCGGAGGCAGGCTTGTGCTCGACAGCTTTCAAATGCAGGGGCTTTCCTATGACTATTCCGTTCAAGAGGATTGGCTGCATGCTCTGCGCAGCGCTTTGCGCGTTATGAAAGTTTCGGGGCACGCAACGGTCATAGCGCCGTCGATGCTCCTGCTTACAAAAACCATAAAAATTCCCCATGTAGAGGCTTCCAGACAGTTGGAGGTAATATCGTTTGAGGCCGAAAAGAATATCCCATATCCCATAAGCGAGGTGTCGTGGGATTACCAGGTAATATCCGACGACGGAGTCGAGACTGAGATATTCCTGAGCTCTATGAAGTCTTCCGTGGCCGACGAGTTTTGTTCTGTTTTATCGTCGGTAGGGATAATTCCCGACGCGATAGAATCGGGGTCGATTTTGGACTACAACACATGGAAGTATTGCGGGCTTCCGCCTGACGTTGTAATTTTAAATATGGGCGCGCGTTTCACCAACATGCTTGTGGCGCGCGAAGACGGAATATTTGTCCGCAGCATACCTGTCGGCGGGAATGTTCTCACTCAGGGCATTGCCGATTCCATAGGGCACAGCTTTGAAAATTCCGAGGAGTTAAAGCTTCGTTTCTTTTCTAACGTCGACAACAATGCGCAGTCTTCGGGGTCCGAGCACTTTACTCAGTCGGCAGACAGCGTAATGAAGCGTTTGGGCGACGAGTTGAAGCGGTCTATATTGAATTACCGCCGCATGGGCAGAGTTAACGCCCCTTCAAAAATATATCTTACCGGAAGGGCGTCTTTGCTGCCGGGCTTGGCGGAGTATCTTGCCGAGACCCAGAAGATGAGCGTCGAATATCTCGATGCCTTGTCGGGCGTTGCGGTTGGCTCGCGCGTGAACCAGCCTCTGCTCGCCAATTGCGCCCTTCAAATGAGCGAGGTAATAGGGGAGGCGGCCCGCCTTGTCCTTCCCGAATCAATGGGGGTAAATTTATTGCCAAAGCACATAGTTGACGAGGCGATATTTGCGAAAAAGCGTCCCTATATGCTTGCGGGAGCGGCATTATTGGCGGCTTCAGTCATTCCTCCCTTTTTATTCTTCCATGAATCTTTAAAGAGCGATAAAAGCCAGGCGATGGACTTTGCAGAGCGCACTCCCACTCTAATAGATCGGGCAGACAAACTTGCGGAATACCAGGAGCAGGCAAAGACAATAGAAGCCAAAATTGCCGGATTAGAAGGCTTGGCCATGTCAAAGTCGAACTGGATAAACCTATTTATAGACTTGGAAAAGAGGCTGATGGAGCAGAAAGACGTTTGGCTTGAGAATTTGAAAGTTGTGCGGAGCGGTTCCGGCGCGACGCAAAAATACAATCTCGAGCTGACAGGAAGATTGTTGATACGCGATATGGGCGGGGATACCTATGATACGGAAAAGGTAACCGCCAGAATAAACGATCTGTTGGCTTCGTTTAAGAGTTCTCCCTTTATAAAGGAATATGAGAACGTTAGAACAGACCCGACGAATCCGAGAATACTCAAGTTCGATTTCACTCTGGTAGTGAATCCGGACAAACCCATATAATTTGACATTCGGAAGGACTCTTAAAGATGAAATATTTTGGCAAATATCCGATTTTCTTCATTCTTATGGCGGTGCTGTGTCTGGCTTTTGTCGGAGGCGCTGCATTCGACATTTATTATAACGGCAAGCGCATGGAGGCTTCAAGATCCTTGTCGGGCAAAATAAGGGAATACCGCAAAGCGCTCGCTGAGGATCCAACCCAAAAGACTCTCGACAAGGCAAAGGCCAACATAGATGTTTTGCAAAAGCATCTGGACTTTCTTCAGAAAGACCTGACCCGCTCGAGCGGCGACATTTTTAAAGGCAAGCCTGGAGAGGAAGGCTATCAGCTTGTGGAGCAGCTTCGCGGCATGGTGAGAAAATGGCGCAAAGATGCAACCGATCTGGGCATAATTGTGAAGCCCGATATGGACTTTGGCTTCAATAAATATGTTGCGCCTAACATGTTGCCCCCTAAAGAGGACGCTATTCTGCCGATATGGCGTCAGGCTTGTGTTTTAAATTACATAAACCAAAAGCTTTTTAAATGCAAGACAGAGCAGTCTCCGATGTACATATTGTCGGTGCAACGCGAGCTTCTTGAGCCCGAAATAGACAAGACAAAAGTTACAAAAAGGCGCGGAAGGGTTGTAAATCGCCGTGTGAGCGACTCGACTTCTGGCGACAACTTCAAAATAGATCCTGCAATTACCGCCCGCAAAGAGGGCAGTTTGGATACTATAGCGTATAGGTTTGTATTTGCGGGCCATACCGACGTGTTGCGCCGTTTTCTCAACCAGCTTAAGGATTTTGACGCCATGTTGGTTGTAAGAAGCATAGGAGTAAGGCCTGTAATTCCTTCGGAGTTGCCGATGCCCCAAAGCGGGGAAAGCGGCGAAGCCGAGCAGCAACAGCAACCTGTGGCTTCCGACGGGACAAACCTCGATTCTATATTCGGAACTGCGCCCGCCGCTCAAGACGCCGCCGCTGCGATGCCGCAGACCGACCAGCAAGAGGCGGCCGTTCCGGTCGACGGTGCGGTTTCCGAGCAAAACCGCACACCCGTTATAGAGAACAATCTTTCGGAATTTACCGTTGTCATAGAATTTGTTGAACTAACAAAAGACACCCCCAAAAAGGCTGCGGCTAAAGATAGCAAGGGTGAAGAAGCAACCAAGAACACCGCTAAATAGCAGGATACAGCATGAAAATCTTCGATAAAATATTTTTAATTGTAGCGCTGTTGATATTCGGCGCGTCGTGCGCATATTACTTTTATGCGGTGCCCGGAATAGAAAAGGTTGCCGCCCGGTCGAATGCGTACTTGTCAGAGAAGGCCAAGGGCGTGGAATGGAAGGACATTAGCGTGAGAGAGTTTAAGCCCGTTCAAATAGAATGGCCCGAAGTCAGGCCCCAAGACGAGGCTGGAAAATGGTTTTTCCAAGTGTTTACGCCGCCGCAAATTTGGATAGATTCCGATGGAAATTTCATGACGGAATCGCCCTATATGAAGGAGGTGGCACGCCAGAAATTTGCTTTCAGTTACGAGGGGGTATCCAATGAGCCTTACCCTATAAAATACAAAGGATATTACGGAACAGTTGAGTCTCCGCGCATTGAATTTGTAAATGAGAGCACTAAGTTCCAATTTTCCGGCACCATGAACAAGGAAATAGTCGTGCCCGAGCCGTCTACAGGAAAACCCTTAAACTTAGGCTTGACTGTAAAGTCTTTTAAGCTCAAGCGCGTAACCAATCCTAAAAACGGCATTATAACGCAGGTTGCAATAATAGTCATAAACGACAAGAAACTTGGCCGCGATATAACAATAGAGTCGGACAAAGAGACTGTGTTGGAAGACGAGAGCCGCATGGGTTTTGTGGCTCCCGACGGCACAAAGTGGTATGTTAAAAAGGTCGGAGACAGCACTACTTACAAGGGATCTCGTTACATTGTAAAGTCCCTCAACATGGGTAAAGGAGAGGCGATAATTGAAATGATACCTGAAGACGCAAGTCTCGATAAGCAACTGATGAAACTCTCCTCTGCGGGAGTGGAAAATGCGGATTCAGTAAAAAAAGCGACAAAAAATAAAAAATAAAGCTTTAAATTCGAAAATAAAGAGTTAATTTATTTACCAATATATTAGAAAAACAGCGAAATTATGAAAATCAACAGACTCCAGAAACGAGCCGCGGCAGCCGTGGCGTTACTTGCCGGAACCGCTCTTGCGGCGTCGGCATTTGCGGCCCAGGCGGATAAGACACAAGAGAAAATAAACTTGATGGTTACAGCCGTTCAAGCCCGCGATAGCGGGGATTTGAAGGCAGCCAAGCAGGCTCTTGAGGAACTCGTTAAAATTGCCCCCAACGACGAAGGCGTACAACGCATGCTTTCGGATGTAAATTCGGATATTGAGCGTCAGTCCAAGGGAGAAACTCCCGTATTGGTCGGCGCAAAGATGCCCCAGCCTGCTCAGAAAGTTGAGTCGGGCGATCAGGTTGCGGAAGCTTCGGAAGCCAAGGCTACTCCCGTGGATGCTGCCATGGCTGAATCGCTTCGCAAACTTCAGCTTTCGATTATCGCCGCTTATGACCTCATAGATGAGTCTTACGATCTTATGGACGAGGGCAAGTGGGCCGATGCCGAACAAAAGCTCGCGTTTGCCGAAAGCAAGATAGGTTCTCATGAATACAATCCTTTGAGCGACGACGTCCGCGCCGAGATAAAGCGCGCCAAGGCCGTTATGGCAAAGGAGCGTACGCAAATAGCGATGGCGGAACGCAATGTGGCGGGCGCTCAAAAGCACTTGGAAGAATATGCCGCCTCAGAGGAAGATGCTGCGAAGGCAAACAAACTTAAGTCTGAAGTTGAAAAGTTTTCTGATAATCCCAAGAGCTATACTCTTGCCGATGTAAGCCCTGAATTTGCGGCGAGGCAGGCAAAAGTTAAGGTCCTTTTGGAGAAGGGCAGGCGCCAGTATCTCTATGGAGATTTTCAAGGCGCGCGAGCCACTTTCCGCAGCATAGAGACTCTCGACGCCAACAATGTGGAAGCTAAGGCGTATCAGCGCCTGATATCCGAGAAGTTGTCTACGACAAGCCGCCTCTCATATCTTGCCACTCGCGAGTCGATGCTTAACGAAGTGGAAAACGCATGGACACGCCCGCAAGTTTATACTGGAAATACGACAGGATCTGACAATCAAAAGATCACTTCTGTGATAGACGCTAAATTGCGCGATATCATAATTCCGAATATCAGTTTCCCGGATCCCGGAGTGCCTTTGGCGCAGGCTATAAACACATTGAGCGTGCTGTCGGTTGATTACGATAAGTCAAACGACGCAAAAAAGGGCGTTAATATCGTTCTTTTTGACGGTGCTGGAGAATCAAAGAATGTAATACTCACCTTGCGCGACCTTTCCCTTGGGCAGATACTCGACTGGGTAACCCAGCAGGCTGGTTATCAATACGACGTTGAGAAGGATACCGTAGTTGTACGTAAGGCGACTGGCGAAACTGGAGCAACAATGGAGACTATGGACTTTTCTATGAGTCTTCCTGCAGTTCAGCGTATAGCCGGTGGACCCAAGGCGGGTGCTTCTGCCAGTGACGATCCCTTTGGAGGCGGCGGCGGCAGCGGTACGGCCGGCGGTGGAGATGCAAATAGGGATGAGGCTATAAAGAACTTCCTTATAAAAGCCGGTGTACAGTTTGGTCCTGGATCTTCGGTAACATGGCTCGAAGGTAAGCTGTGGGTTTGTAATACAAGGCGCAATCTCGATAAGATTCGCACTATATTGCTCCGTTTCTCCGAAGTAAAGCAGGTTGAAATTGAATCCAAATTTATGGAGGTCAACCAAGGTGCACTTAAAGAGTTAGGCTTCAATTGGAATGTGGCAAACGCTTCTGGACGTACACTTTTTAGTACTGTTAATAGAGACACAAGTGGAAGTATATCTTATTATAACAACCGTCGTCTCTCTGGCGCTGGCAGCAGTTCCTCAACAGGAAATACAATTAATGTTGTAACCGATCCATTGTATTATCAGGATTCTACGGGAGCAATTAGCATACTTGACAAGGGAGGAAACAAGCCAATAGATACTCTATTCCCTGTATTGCCCTCTACCATCAATACGGCTTTGGGCGCAGGCAGTACGGTTGATGCGCTCTTAGGAGTGGTGAATGGTTACGATATAGACTTTATTGTGAATGCCATTGAACAAAAGCAGGGTACCGACCTACTTTGCTCGCCGAAGGTTACGGTGTTGTCTGGCATGACCGCAACAATCACGGTATCGCAACAGATGCGCTATCCTGAAAGCTGGGGTGATGTACAGTCTAACGTAGGTACATCTTCATCTTCAAGCCTTACAGGTTCTTCAGCCGGTGTTACCATTACTCCCGGTACTCCGCAGGACTTCCAGACATACGATGTCGGTGTTGTCATGGACGTTAACCCGACTGCTGACGATGACGGAACGATTAACCTAAAGTTCTCTTCCGTGCGCGTTACCGAGTTTGAAGGCTTCATGGAGTATGGCGGCGTTGCTTTGGCTATATCGTCCGGCACTACTGTAACGGTGCCTTCAGGTTTCATACAGCCCGTGTTTAGTGTTCGTGAAATACGTACTGAGGTTACCGTGTTTGACGGGGCTACGGTTGTAATGGGAGGACTTACTCGTGAAGAAGTTCGCACGGTTGATGACCAGGTTCCGATTCTCGGCGACATTCCCGTTATAGGCAGGCTGTTCCAATCCAAAGGCGAAACTCGCCAGAAACGCAACCTGTTGATATTTGTGACCGCCAATACAATATCACCCGGAGGTTCTGTTGGCCGCGAGCAATTCCAGGAAATGCGTCCGGGCAGTGTCTACCAGAATCCCACTATTATATCACCCGGAGGTTCTGTTCAGCGCATACTTGAAGATTCCAACGAAGCGGAACAAGAAAAGTAAAAAAGTTTACAAAAGAACTCCCCAAGTCGAGGGGAGTTCTTTTTTTGTATTTAGATTTTGCGCTTACATGTTTGGCTTAGTGAGCACTTACTAAACGTTGCGGCGCAATTTACCGAATTGAACGCGCCTTTTGCGAAGTGACGCCAATGGCGCTTTCTCTTCCTCGGAATTCCTTTATAGGGCATCAATTTTTAAAGCGCCACGTATTGCGCGCGCAGTATTTGCATGCCAGCTGTTTCAGAATTATAAATATCAGAATTTATTTTATAAAAGCATAGCGTAAGTTAGCTATAAATGCGGCGGGTTCCATAGCCAAATTCAATGGCATTGCGGGGGCCTTTTCCCTTGGAATGTTTTGTATGCAAAGACAATGTGCCGAAGCTTTGCGGAATTAATAAAATTACAAAAGAATAATTTTTGCGTAAAATTAAAAAAAAACTTTTAAAACACGTGCATTTAGACAGCATAAAAGATTATGAATTTGACTTTTAAAAATAGGGTGGCGTTCGTAAGCGGCGCCGGGCGCGGCATAGGGCGTGAAATCGCCATTAAACTGGCTGAAGAAGGCTGCAGGGTAATTTGCGTAAGCAAGAATCCCTCCTCCTGCGGGAGGGTCGCCGAGGAGATAAAAGCCTCGGGAGCTTGTGCCGAGGCATTGCCTTTCGACGTATCAAAGCCCGATGAATGCAAGTCGGCTTGCGATGCCGTCTTAAAGAACTACCCTCAAGTCGATATAATAGTCAACAATGCGGGAATTACGCGCGACAACCTGCTGATGAGAATGTCGGATGAAGAGTGGAACGATGTCATATCCACAAATCTTTCCTCCGCATTTTATATTACGCGCAACCTGATTCGGCCAATGATGCGCAATAGGTGGGGAAGAATAATCAACATAGCCTCTATTTCCGGAGAAATGGGCAACGCAGGGCAGGCGAATTATTCTGCGGCAAAGGCTGGGTTGATAGGCTTTACAAAAACCCTCGCGCGCGAGCTGGCGCCGAGAAACATTACAGCAAACGCCGTGGCGCCCGGATTTATAGAGACCGACATGACCGCCGCTCTTCCGCGCGAAATCATGGAGGCAGCCAAGGCTAACATACCGCTCAAGCGCGCCGGTCAGCCTGCCGATATAGCGGGAATCGTAACTTATCTGGCTTCTGAGGAATCGAACTATATAACTGGCCAGGTTATTTCAGTAAACGGCGGATTGGGAATGTAAAGCGGATAAAAAACGGGCGGTTGCAGCCCGAGTTTATTGCAAAGAATCGTTTAGCCTTCGCTTGAAGTCGGATTCGGAAATTCCGGTGATTTTCTCGAAGATTGAGAAGTCGAAATTGGGAAGCGCAATGGTATCTCTCAATTCTTTGGCGCTTGCCTTCTCAAACGATTCCTTCGGATTCGGTTTATTCAGCCAGAGGGGAATTTTTATCTCCCTTATTGGTATTGCGCATTTCCTGTTAAACATCATCGACGGAGCGTCTATGGTATTGAAATGTCCGGTGTGAAAACTGCCAATATTCCACTTGCCGCTGTTGCGGTGTCCGGTATTGAAAGAGCCTGTGTTGGCGTTGCCGGTATTGTGCGAACCGGTGTTGTAGGAGCCCTTGTTGTGCGATCCGGCATTTGAATGCCCTATATTGCCGTCTCCGGAATTCGAGCTGCCAAGGTTGCAATTCCCCACATTGTCAGTACCTTCGTTGGAATCTCCGGTATTGAAGTCTCCTATGTTGAGCTTGCCGGTGTTGCGCTTTCCTATATTAAATTCTCCCGTATTAAAGGAGCCTATATTGCGCAGTCCGGAGTTTTTTTCACCTATATTGAAATTTTTGTCGTGCGGAACTTTTATCAGAGTTTCCGTAACATCGCGCACAAGCCTTATTCTGGCGCAGCAGGCCTGCTTTGGAGCGCCGCGTTCGCCGGATTGGCCTTCGCCTTCTATTTCGACTTCGTAAATTCTTGCTCCGTCCTCATACCAGAAATTCCAATATTCCGACACATAATATGCGTCTTTTGCTGGGCGCGCATCCGCAATTATAGGCAACCACTCTCCGGGAGATTCCCCCTTGGGGAGGTAAGGTGAATAGTCGAATTCCTTAGTCGGCGATATGCCGTCGGCTCTTAAAATTTTATAATATTTTTTCGGCATGGCTATTGGATGCTTGTGGCAAAGCCCGATGCTTCCAGAAGCTTGGCGAATTTTTCGGTTTCTTGCCTATCGGGAGCTTCAAATGAGGGAGGATTCATTCCAAGCTTTTCCCATTTTTTTACGCCCAAATTATGGTAGGGCAGGAGGTCTATTTTTTTTACGCACGGATATTTTTTTAGAAACTCGGCAAGGCGCGCCGCATATTCGGTGGAGTCGCTTATGCCTTTTAGTATGACTATGCGTATGTGGGTTTCTTTGTTGCGCAGGTTTAAGGCTTCCAGAAAGCGCCCAGTGGGCGAGAAATCGGCTCCGGTTATTTCCCTGTGGGTTGTGGGGTCCAGATGTTTTATATCCAGCAAAAACAAGTTGCACAAATCTATGACTTTTTCAAGTTTCTCAGTTATTGCAACGCTCCCGCATGTGTCTATGGCGGTATGCACATTTTCGCGCCTTAATATGCCCAGCAGCTCTATGAGAAAGTCCTGTTGCAGCAGGGGTTCTCCGCCGGAAGCGGTAAAGCCTCCGTCGGAAAATTTAAAAAAATCGGAATATTTTAGTATGTCGTCGGCAACTTCAGGCGCGCATTTTTCATAGGCAGGCGGAGACGCCCATGTATCGGGATTGTGGCAAAAGCGGCACCGCATGGGACAGCCGCTCATGAACAAAACGTATCTTATCCCCCCGCCGTCGAGCGTCCCAAGGGTTTCTACGGAATGTATTTTTCCCTTTATCATGGGAGACCCGGCAACATGAAGCCTTAAAATTTTGTGTGGAAGGTGCGGGATATCACGTCCAACTGTTGGGCGCGCGTTAGCTTTATGAAATTGACCGCATATCCCGATACGCGAATGGTAAGCTGGGGATATTTTTCCGGGTGTTCCATTGCGTCTTCAAGAACCTCGCGCATGAGAACGTTGACGTTCAGATGCTGTCCAAACTTGGACATGTATCCGTCTATTAAACCGCAGAGGTTTCCTATTTTTTCCCTCTGCGATTTTCCCAGAGATTGCGGCAGTATGGAAAAGGTGTTTGATATGCCGTCTTTAGCGTGTTCAAAGGGAAGCTTTGCCACGGAGCATAAAGACGCCAATGCGCCGCTCGAGTCCCTTCCGTGGAAAGGATTTGCCCCCGGCGCAAAAGGCGCGCCTGCGCGACGGCCGTCGGGCGTGTTTCCGGTTTTCTTGCCGTATACAACATTTGAGGTGATGGTAAGTATCGACTGTGTTGGAATAGCCTCCCTGTATGTGGGAAGTTTCCTGATTTTATCCATAAAGCGCTTTACAAGCGCGGTTGCTATGGAATCGACGCGGTCGTCGTTGTTGCCGTA
>CALXOC010000019.1 GCA_944389915.1 uncultured Opitutales bacterium
AGGCCGGGACTTTTTTGTCCCGGCTTTTTTAATTTACAGTTAACTAAATTTTCATTCTTTTATTATTGAAGCTTAAATATAGGCGAATATTTATACTTACGAAAAAATTAGCATGCGAATATGAAAAATTTACCTGCACTTATAACTGCATTAGTTGTTGCTAACAGCATTTTTGCAACAGATATTTCTTGGAACGGCACATTTAACGATTCAAAAGAGTACAATTCAAATATCGTAAGAATAGATAAATCCGGAGTCTGGTCGCCCGACCAAACGCCGACAGCGGCTGACAATATCGATATTTCCTACGATTACAATTCGCCCTCAGGACAAAAATTCGCCTCAGTCATAACGGGGGAAACTTCCATAACGGCAAACAATATGACATACAATTTGAAAAATGTCGTATTCTCCGACCAGAGCCAATGGAATAATTTCAATGCGCTTCTTTTACTCGGTTCATTCGCAAACCTAAATCTTTCCGGAAACTTAGAAATAAATCTCCAAAAATCCCCATCGGCAACAGGCTATATCTGGACAAGAATCGACGCATATGGGAACTCAACCGTAAATGTCGGCGGGGACTTTATTGTCAATTCGGACATTACAAACTACTTCAGATTCGCACAAGAAGGAATTCAGAAAAACGAAGCTTTCGGACTTAATGTGCAAATAGGAGGCGATCTAATAAATAAAAATAACACCAACTTTGTATTTTCAAACTATAGCTCAACAGTAAAAGGCGTCGTACGCCTTGGCTCAGGCATTATAAACCTCGCGGCAAACGTAGTAGATATCTGGGATCCTAAATGTATCGACAGCGTAAACTTGTCATTCGGAGGAATGGAGGGCAATAGTTCAATCTTTATAACTAAAAAATTCACTCAAGACCTTACGCCTAATAAAGAAACTTACAACGCCGCACCTGTATATCTCACATTCACAAATTCCGGAACAAGCACCTTCAAAGGCGCATTGCTCACAACCGACAACAACACTGGCAAACTAAATATACGCATGGCGGGTACGGAAAATTCGAGGCAAATTCTAAGAATCACAAGCAGCTCTACAACTTCTTTCTATGAAGCCCAATCGTACTCAACAAAAAATGTTTCAAACGACGGCATCGGTACAGTCACGGTTGACTCGGGACGAATTGACATCGGAATGTTCAACGGCAAGAGCGCAGGCGACATATCCCTAAACGGCGGCAAGCTAAGCGCAATCGGCCTTGATTCCGAAGTCGGTACGCTCGCGGCAAACTCTCTCGTTTGGGGCGCAGGCACCTTAGTTGTCGACTTCTCGGAAAACGGCGCCGACCTCTTGCAGCTCGCCGGCGCACTCTCCATTCTCGAATCGGCTACTCTCGAAATATCCGCAAGCGCCACCGATTTGTTAGGCTGGGGTATATCCGAAGGTTCAAAATACACTATCTTAACTTTCGACCCCAATTCGGGCATCTCGCAAGACGACATCAATTCAATTAAAATCAGCGCGCAGTCCGGTATAGACGCTGAGCTCATAGCAATTCTCGACGAATCAAACAATATTTCCGGAATTGGACTGCAATTTGTTCAAGTACCGGAGCCGTCCACGTTCGCGGCAATATTTGCATTGATAGCTGCCTTCGCGGCTTTCAGGTCGAGAAAGAGATAATTTTTCATTCGTTGAAAGAGAGCCGTGCTTGGCTCTCTTTTTTTTTGGCCTTGATGCTTGCCAATTATATAATGTTAGTGAGTGGCGCGGTTTTATATTTCGCCCCAATCGAACGTTCAACCCCTTCACCGCAGGCCGATTAGCCCTCTATAAGCTTAAATATTTTTAAGCCAGTGGACTTTTTGCAGAATTTATTTTAAGCCTAATGCCGATACTAAGATTTTGAACCCTTTCTACGCACTTCAAATTCTAATATCCCGCTAAATCCATATATAAAAACCGATTCTTTCCACTATAAAAATTCGCTGTTTACTCGAAAGAATCATGTAAAAAAAGCCGCCAAAATCTGGCGGCTTTTTTATTATCTGAACACGCGCTATTTTTGCTCCTCAGTTTCCTTGGGAGCGTCTTCCAAATGAACTATAAGCCCCTCGTTTATCAAGTCGTTCGACAACAATTGCACTGATTTTTTAGTTATCCTAACGCGCGGCTTTATCTTTGCGGCGCGGTCGCGGGCAGTAAGATCCATAAGTTCGCGGAATAGGCCGTCCACCATATACACAGCCTTTGCCCTCTTGCCTTCAGGAATCTTTGCCTTGGCCTTTTCCGACAGAAATACTATAAACATCTTGTCGTCGCGCGGATGCTTGCCCCATATGCAGTCTTCTCCCATATGGGCCGTCGGGCTGTCGTAAGTTTTCTTTTCGGCGTCCCACTTGCGCACAGTCAAGGGAGTATTGTTCATATTCTCCCATGTCGGGATTGCCTTGAAAAGTTTTAGACGCGCGGGAATTTCCCTTATAAATCTATAATTCGGCGAATTTATTGTTCCCCCCGCCCTGCCATACCAGCTCGTCCATGAACCGTTTATAGCCGCTGCAACCGATTCGGCAAGCATTCTGCCAGTGTCAGATATATTTGGAGTCGAAGATCCAACGTGCGCATGGTCGTAGCCGCCTTCCTGTATGCGCTTATCTGAAACAAACGCATCGCCGTCGCCTTCCTGCCACAAAAAGTCGAACTTGTAGCCCTCCATGCCCCGCGTTTTCATCTTATCTGCAAGCTCTGGCGTGAGCTTTTTTATCCAGCCCTCATAGAGCTTGTACGGCTCCGACATCATCTTTATATCTGGATTAATCTTCGCGCCTTCCTCCCTAAGCTTGTTGTAATAGGCAAGCTTGCCTTCCGAGTATGTTTCATACTCGTGGGTGCAGCCTTTGAAAGGTATGCTGCTGTCCTTGCCTGTCCAATACGCAAGCGAGACCTCCTTGCCTTGCGCCTTGTGTATATCCTTAACTTCCGGCTTTGGAGGCAGACGAAAATTTCCGCTCGGATGGGGAACGTCCCACGTAAATCCCGCAAAGCTAAAATCGGGATTCACCTTATTTATGCGCTTTATGCGCGTCATCATTCGCCCGACAA
>CALXOC010000020.1 GCA_944389915.1 uncultured Opitutales bacterium
GTTTTTTGAGACCCTCTTTATTTCGTAGATGTTCAAGCTCAAATTGTGCGTTGACGACATCGCACTCATCAGGGTACGGCAATCGTATTTCCAGGGAGCGTCGAAATGGAATACCTGCGCGTTTGCGTGCACTCCGGCGTCGGTCCGCCCGCTGCCGTGCACGCGAACCGGACGCTTGAAAATCCTATAAAGGCGCCTCTCTATGTAATCCTGAATAGAGCAGCCCGAAGCTTGGCTTTGCCACCCGCAAAAATCCGTGCCGTCGTATGCGCACAGGCATTTAAAACGGTATTCTTGCGCAGATTGGGCCGTGTCGGAATCTTGAGAAAATAATTCGGCTATGGAGGAGGGTCCATAAGCGGTTTCGCCTCCGGATGCGAGTTCCCCGGCGCAGGCGCTTTGCGAATCGGAGTTTGAAATTAAGGGGTTCATATCACATTTGGGTGTCTAAATATTCCTGAAGGAAAAGCGCGCTTGCGCGAGAATCTATTTCACCGCTCAGGCGCTCCTTTTTGCGCTCTGATAAAGTTTTGCGCTTGCCGCCGGAAAACGCGAGCATGTCGCTTTCAGCCTGGTAGGAGCTCAGACGCTCGTCCGCGCGCTCAACCGGCAATTTGAAGCGGCGGATTAACTCCTCTATAAAATTGTCAACCTCCCTCGCCTTCTGTCCGAGAGTTCCGTCCATATTAAAAGGATAGCCCACCACCAGCATATCTATGCGTCTGCGCTTTATTTCAACAGCAATATGGCCCATTCTGGATTCAAAATCCGGCTCTACCGCCGCAGGAATTGGCACAGCCACTCCGAGCTCCGTATCGGCGTATGAGAGCCCTATTCTCTTATGTCCGTAATCTATGCCAAGAATATTCATTTTTTGCGCACATTAGCAAAGTTTTCGCCCTTCAAAAGAAAATAATCACAACTGACGCCTCAATTTCAATATATTTAGCGTGCAAAATGCGAAAAGAAATAGGGAACGAATACGCCCCGAAGCTTTGGAATTATGATACATGCAAACTCTTCGGCAAAATCGCTTTATTTAAAACTTTATGCCCGCACGCAAGTCCGGCAAGGCGCAAAGAGCCTCCATCGGCATTAACTAATACGCTCCTAATAGTCAATTTTCCGGCATGAAACCTAAAGAATTTTTTTACGTTTTAATTTTCTTTTGGTTTCAAGATTATTTCCGAACGAGAATTATTAAAAAATGAATAATATCAAGCAATGCGGACAATGCGTGCAAATTTCAAAGGCTTTGCCATACATGCCGCGCGAGTAGCAATCGCGGCATTGCTATACTGTTATATGCAAAAACATCTTGACAAAATTTTTCAATTTCATGTTATTTCAAACAAAGTTTAATACACATATGAGAAACTCTTATTTTTGCATGAGATATGGATTTATTGCGGCTATTCTAATTACCCAACAAACATTGTTATTAGCCCATTGGTCAAATAAAGTTGAAGGCATTGCCAACATTAAAGGCCGAAATTACGCATGCGCGCTCATTTCTAACGGGAGCATATCCACCCAAATAGACAATCTTGGCGTTCAAAAGCAAACGCGCTATGTTTCTTTTTATCCTTGCGTGGCGTGGGAGGGACGCAATTACGGAGTTCCAAACGACACTTTAATATCACACGGGTATTTCGACACCGAACTATCAGTAAATGGTAAATTGCAGGATAATCCTTTAAAATGGAGCCAAACCCTGCACAATAAAGAGGCTTTTTCGGAAAATATGGTTGAATACCCCGATGCAAGCGTAAAAACGATAGCATTTGTTCCCGCCGAACATGACATGCTCGTCGTAAAAAAAATCATCACTACGAAAAAGCCCGGACAAGTAAAATTCGCATTCAATTATAAATTCGCCCCGGAAACAAGAGTAAAAGATCGCGAACGCGTGCAAACTTTGAAGCGTTCCACCTCTGAAAATAGCGCCTCATTTGAATATATCGCATTTGGGCACAAGACATACAGGGGAATAATATCCATAGTTTCCGACTCGCGTTGCGAAGCGTCATTTTCAGACGCCGATACGGCTTCGCTGCTTTCGCAATGCGAAGTCTCCCCGGGAAAAGCGTTTGAAATATCCTATTTTATAATCTTTAACGACGATTTTGAACACGGAGATTACCGAAAGTCCGATTTAAACTCCAAAGCTTATGTCTCAAAAAACGGCTTTGATAAGATTTTTGCCGAGCACAGAAAATCATGGCTAAACTACTGGGATAATTCATATATAAAAATTCCCGATAAATATATAGAAAACGCATACTACACAGGCCTCTACCACCAACGATGCAACGCCACAAAATGGTCGCTTCCTGTTGGAATATTTAGCGCTTCCCACTGGGGAGGAAGATTCTTCGGCTGGGACGAAGCATTTAACTCTATGGCTTTGGCCTCAAGCGGAAAATTTGAATATTCGCGCAGACCGGCCGACTTTAGGAGCAAGAACCTCAATTCTGCCATACAGCGCGTAAACAAAGACGGAGCAAAACGCAGAAGCGGAGCGCGCTTCGTATGGGAATCAATGGTTGACGGCTCCGAAGGCGCTCCCGAAGGATTTTGGAAAGACCACATATTCCATATGTCCAATATGGTCATGAGCGCATGGGAGCACTTCCTTTACACAAACGACAGGGACTTTTTAAAGAGGAACTACGAACTCATGGTGGAGTCAGCGCTATACTATATGAGAAATGCAGTATACGAGCGAAACGGAGAATACATAGTTGGGCGCTGTACAGACCTTGAAAGATTGGGCGAGGCAAAATTAAACCCCTTTATGACGTCATGCGGCATTATATATACGCTTGAAAAAACCGCCGCCGCGGCAAAAATACTCGGAACTGATTCCGAATTGGCAGAAGAATGCCTAAAAACCGCAAAAGGGCTTCGCAAAACACTCCCGAACGACGGCAAAAAATATGTTCCGTACGAAGGCAGCAAAGACTACTCCATAGGAA
>CALXOC010000021.1 GCA_944389915.1 uncultured Opitutales bacterium
CAATGAAATCCGAATCCTCCTCGAGCAGTCTCCTTGTTCTCCCCGCGCTTTCAAGGAAGTCGCAGGGGGATATTTCCCGAACGACAGGCATTAAGACATTTCGGATTTTATTTCTCAAGAATGCGCATTCCGCATTCGACTCGTCTTCCCTCCATTCCATTCCGGCGCCGCGAAGCGCTTTGTAAATAAAATCCCTGCTTAAGCGCAGCAGCGGACGCACATAAGTTACGCCGTTTAAATGAGAAATTGCACGCGGCGCGCTCAAGCCGCCGCTCCCGCTCCCGCGCATTATACGCATTATAAGAGTCTCGGCCACATCGCCAAGATGGTGCCCCTGCGCTATCAGCCCAAGCTTGCATTCACTTGCCGCGCGCTCAAAAAAAGACACGCGCATTTCCCTAAATGCGGCCTCGCTAATTCTTTTCGGAGATGTTTTCGAAAATCCGAATTTAGAGCTTATTCGGAGATTTTCACACAGGCTTCTCACAAATGCCTCGTCTATTTCCGCGTTCCTGCGCGCCTTATGGTTAAAATGAAGAACGGTAAATTTGTCGGTGTTATCGCCAAATATGGAAAGCAGCGCCCGGAGCAAAAATACGCTGTCGGCCCCTCCTGAGCAAGCCACACCAATACGCTCCCCCTTTTTAATGGAAGCGTCTATCGCCCACAGGGCGGAATCCTCAAACTCGACACTGAAAGGCTTGGATTTCCCTATTTTTATAGTTTTAAGCATAAAGCTGAGAAAGCGCCATTATCGCAAACATTGCAATCGGAGCAAGACAGAAACGCAGGAAGAAGCCCCTATTGGAAAATATCGACGGTATGCATAAAAACGCGGCAAGGGCAATAGCTGTGGCCAAGCCGGAAGGCATTGAGAAGCCAAAGCCTTGCGCCAATCCGTTTTCGGCGCCAAGAGATGCGCAAAGGTTCATTGCGCGCACGATCATCACTGCAAGCAAATTCAGCATGCACGCCACAAACGAAGGCAGAAAAAATCCCGCAAAGCCGAGCGCCACAACAAATCCCGCCGCCGAAACAAAGAAAGGCGAATATAGCACAGCCATAGGAGACACGCTTGAAAAATAATGCGCTCCCAAAGGGAAAGACGCCAACATTGCCCCAAGCGAAATAGAAAACGCGCATACAGTCCAGTTCAGCAAGGAACGAAGAGCCGAAAACGCGCGCCCCCTTCCCAAGGGGATTGCCGAACCCAAGGCCGAGTAGGCGCAGCGGTACAAAGGCAGCCCGAATATGAATATAGACGCCACAATAGCATAGGAAAGGGTAAAGCCCGCGTCAAAAAGTTCGAGCGGATTTACAATAAGAGCTGCGAAAGCCGCCAATATAAGCGCTGCAAAAGCTCCGCTACCCCTGCCTATAGCCGAGGCAATCCACACAATCGCTATCATGGCGAAAGCCCTGACAGATGAAGGCTTTGCCCCGCACGCGAAGACGTAAAGCAATAAAAACGGAAGCGCAAGAGCGGGCTGAAGGCGCCAATTTACCCTCAAGAGGGACAAAGCCGCAAATAGCGCCCCAGCAGCAAACCCGACATGAAGGCCGCTCACTGCGAATATGTGCATTGTTCCGGTATCGCGGAAATTCTGTTTTTGCTCGGCGCTTATGAGACTCTTGTCGCCAAGTATCATGGCCCTGTATGTCCGTGCGGCCTCGCTCTCTGAAGCGATCCCGAACGGAAGCTCCGATAGGGACCTTAACATATAGGCCCTCGCCGATTCCACAAAAGAGCTAATGGACCCCGCTTTGCCGACGGATACAATATTCGGGGCTCTTGCAACAAATTTAAAGAATACCATGCGCCCCTTGAGATACTCATCAAATTTATCCGAATCTTTGTTGGAAAATTGCATCGGAGACTCCATTCCCGTCCGGCTTAAAATTCCGCGCATGCCCACAACTTCTGAAGGCGAAACATCCGGAAGAAGGCTTGGGGTGTCGGCAAACACGGAAAACCACACTCGCATTCCCGCAAGTTTCGGCAAATCACGGGGCGCGCGTTCAACGAGAGCGGTTCCGTACAGCATAGCGCCTGAACCGCGCGATACATCTTCTATGCGCAGCTCCAACTCCGTTTGGCTCGGCGCAAAATCTGGATAGGGATTTGGCTCTGTTCTAAAATAGAAATAAAAAGCGCCCACGAAAAACACTCCCAAAATGCGAAAGACATAGGCCGTTTCTTTGAAGGGCGAACGCTCCCCGCAGGGCAATAAGCTTAGCGAAAAATTCGCCAGAAACAGAGCTAATCCCGACATGAGAAATAGACATGCCAAATTTCGCATGCCGGGAGCCGACGCCGCAGCTCCCAATGCGCACATTGCCGCAAGCAAATACGGAAAGAGAGGATAAGCGAAAGCGTTTTCGCCTCCCAAAGCCGGCCCGGTTTCGTCGTCGGATAAAGCCATTTTACTTTTGGCGAACCAGCTCTATTTGCATTGTGGTGTCGGCTGATGCGTCAAATTCTATACTCCCCATTGCGCCTTCGCACTTCATGTTGGAAAAAAAACCGCGCATTGAGGCCGGGTTAAATCTCTGTTTGCTTGCCGCGCGCGCCAACAATACTATGCTGTCATATCCGCACGCGGCCATCCACGAAGCGTCTTTGGCGTATTTCATTTTGTAATTCGCCGCAAAGCGCCTTGAGACCTCCCCCTTTAACTTGCCCTGCTGAAAGAGAGTTTCAATCCTCAACAATTCAAGAGAATTCGGCGGAACAAAGTTAAAGTTTAAGAATCCGCAATTCGCCACTACGGCCTTGTCGTATCCGCACTTGGCCAAACTCGACACAAAATCCGGGAGCGTCGCCCCATTGCCAACGTAAAATACATATTCCGCCCACAGCCTTTTTATCTGGGTGCTGAATATGTCGAAATCTTTCTCTGCCGAACCGAATACGTCCCTGTAAATTTTAACCTTATCGGTCTTGAGGCAGAACGACAAATAGTCGGCATTGGACTTGCCGTAAAAATTGTCCACATTCATTATCACAAGTTGCCGTTCGCCTTTTTGGTCCGCATCTACGGCCGAAGCCATAATGTCTCCCTGCTGCGCCCCGTTTAGAAATATGCGCGTGGAATTTTTAGAACCAATAGTAACGGGAGGATAAGTGCAAAGGTAATTCACGAATATGTCGTCGCAGCCGGATATCGCCTTGTGGCGCAATATCACCTCCTTGTCGAAACCGATGTTCAGAACTTTTACCCCGGAGCGGCGCAGGGCGTTAAACGTGTCGACAAAATCGAAATCCTTTGCCGCCATGTCCCGAAGCACCAGACTCATCTTTACGCCGGAGACGCCCCCCGACGAATTTATTTCGTCGCGCGCCATTTCCATTCCGCGAAGCACCTCCCGGGCGGCCTCCGAATCCTCTCCGCTGAGCGGCAGCATTACGCCTACGGGATACGTTCCCTCGTCGATCTTAACGCTTGAACACCCGACGGACAAAAGCGAAATCGCAACAGTTGCGAATGCTCCCATAATAGCAGTTGCAGCAATTTCAGATTTTAATTTCATGCTTAAAAAGATAGGGCTTGGGACTCTTCGGGCAACACTTTTTCCGCGCCTGCGCGGATTTGGCGAATCGCCAAAATCCGGAGCAAAGCCCGCCGCCGCCCGAATGCAGGCAAAGTTATATGGCCATTCATGCGCGCTTTGCTATTGCGCCGCTCCTTGGGCTATTGCGCTTAAAGCCCCGAAGCGAAAGCACGGCGCAATATGCCGCTTGGCATTTGAAAATCCCGGCAAAAGGCGCGCGCAATTTTGAAAGCGGCGCGCTGTTAATTAAGCGCAAAGCCGCAATAGCGCGCCTTGAAAAATCGCGGCAGCCATTCCATGCAACCCGAACCCGTAAAATCAAAAAACAGCCAATAGGCTAAAAAATTATTTTATTATTGCATAAATCAAGCAATATTTAACATTATTTTTTAGCTTAAATTAGGATCCGCCATTATTTCTATCATAACCGGGCCGTCGATTGAAAATGCCTCCGCCAACTGTTCAGGAAGCTTCTCCGGATCCGATATGCGTATGCCTGCGGCTCCGCAAGACCTTGAATACTCCGCAAAGTTAGGATTGTTCAACTTCGTTTCCCACACCGGGAAATTGGCGGCTTTTTGCTCTTTGGATATTTTTGCGAGCTCGCCGTTGTTGATTACAACGCACTTTATGTCCATCGAGTTCGCCACAACGCTTGTCCATTCGGCAAGATATTGGCCCAAGCCGCCGTCTCCAACCACTGCCACAACCTTTCTGCCGCAAAAAGCGCCCCCCTCTTCTTTCGAGGCGCACCATGCGCCCATCGCCGACGGAAGTCCAACGCCAATCGACCCCAAGTAAAACGACAGCAAAAAGCGCTGATTTTCGGCCTCAAAATACCTGCCCAAAGAATATGCCACATTCCCCACGTCCACAGATACAACAGCATCTTTTGAAACGCATTTTGAAAGTTCCGAAAATATATGCGCCGGCGCTATTGCGCCGCTGCGGCTTTCGCCCGCGCGCTTTCTCTTTTCGGTGCGCCACGCCTCCCATTCCGCGGCTATATCGGCGCTTCTGTCCTCAAAATTTCTCTCCTCGGCAATTACGGCCCTCATGTGCGGAAGCGTGGAGGCAATGTCGCCTACAATGGGGAAATCCGCCCTGCGCAAACGCCCTATTGACGCAATGTTGCAATCGAGCTGAAGCACGGGTTTATCGTCGGGAATTGCCGTATGCCTGCTGAGCCCCGAACCGAGCGCTATAATACAGTCGGCCTCCGACAAGAATTTAGCCGAAACATTGTTTCCGCTCCTGCCAACCAAGCCGCAGGAGTAGGGATGCGAATCCGGGATAAATCCCTTTGCCCTGTAGGTTGTGAAAGCTGGGCACTTTAGAGTTTCCACAAACTTCAAAACTTCGTCCATGGCGCCACCGCAACCTGCGCCAATCAAAACGGCAGGCCTCTTATATTGGAGTATAAACTTTGCCGCCTTTGCGGATTCCTCTAAGGAGGCGCCAAAGCAAGCTTTTTTCAGCGAAATATCCGACTTTTGAATTTCTCCAGGCACAGCCATAGTCTGAACGTCGTCGGGCACTGATATTTGCGAAACGCCAGACGAGATGATAGAATGCTTATACGCCAAACGAACGGCATGAGCGGCGCGGTCTTGGTTCATTACTGTATATTGCCAAACCGCAACGTCTTTAAAGAGCGCATTAAAATCTATTTCCTGAAATATATAAGCGCCCAAATCTGCGGTCGGAACTTGCCCTGTTATTGCCAATAGAGGAGCTCCGTCCAATTTGGCGTCGTAAAGCCCCGTCATGAGATTTGTCGCTCCGGGACCGGCTATGGTCAGGCATGCAGCCGCATTTCCGGTAAGTTTCCCGTATCCCGAACAGGCGAAGGCGGCGGCTCCTTCGTGGCGTATTGAAATGAAATTTATTTTGCCGTTTCGCCTTATGCCGTCGGCGATTCCCAAATTAGAATGTCCAACCATTCCAAAGACCCACTTGACTCCGCATTCAAACAGAGCCTCTGCCATGGCGTCTCCAAGCTTTCTCCCATCGGCATCCGGCGATTTTCCCGGCGCGGCGCCAGAAAGCAATTCCGCGTTTTTCTCTGAAGGCGATTCAGCCTCAAATAACGACTTGGGCGCACCGCATATGGGACATATCCAATCCTGCGGCAACTCGGGAAACGGTATGCCCTCTTTAGATTCGTCGTACTTGTAAGCGCATATCTTGCAAATGTACACCATGATTTTCGCTCCTTTTGTTACATTAAAAGAATTTCCATGCCTAATACATAATGGGCTTGCAAAATCACACTGTCAAAATTTTAATGCCGATATGAAACATATCGTTTATGCTCTCTTTGGCTTATTGGCATTCGCCGCCCTGTCCGGCTGCGAAAGCATGGGCTTTAACGAACATGCGGTAGACGAAGCCCTGACCCCAAACGTCGACGCCGAAACCACCGTGCGGACATGGAAGACAGACAAAAGCGGCAATGCAACAAGCCAAGAAAAAGTGATACAAAATCCTCCCGCTTTTCAATAGGACAAAAGCCTTATTGAACAATCGCCAACTGTGGACAAAATTCCGCCGACACATTGCAAAGTCCATTAACATTGGCATTTAATCCCCGCAGGATTTGCCATGCTCAAAAAACAAGGCTCCATGCTTTTGGGGCAATATGGAGCCTTGAAAAACAAAAGATTTTAGATAGGACTAACGGTTTTAATTGCCAGGCTTAAAAAGCTTATAATCCATAGGATTTACCGTTGCGCCCTTGTATTGGAAAGCTTTGTCGGTATAATTTGTTACAATCTCGCTGCCGTCGGAATAGACTGTCAGGAAGACGTCGGGAGAAAGCTCGCGGTGATCGTCCATAAATTCGTATTGCAGGTAGGAGAGCTGTTTATATTCGTCGTGCGCCTCTTTTATCTTAGCCAAATTTTTGGGATCCCTATATGACTGAAAATAAAAAGTTGGCCTCCCGCCGTATTCTACCAGCTTCAAGTGCCTCAATGTTATGTCGCTTATATAGTTGTAAGGCGAAAAGGTACGCGGACCGTCTATATTGTAGTCTATAGTGTAATAGAACGGGTTGCTCACTATTATTCCGTGATACACCAACTGCCATAGGGGCAAAACTTTTTCAACCAGAGGGTTCTTTCCACCCACCCAAGACGGATATGCAGAAGCATATAAAGCATAATCCAGGCTTTTTGCAACATGGTCGCACGGTCCTTCGCTTCCGAAGCCGCCAAAATATTTGCGGGCAAGCTCTCCTATTTTATTCATATAATCGGCCGTTTCCTGCCTTGTGCAGGGATGCGAAGGATGGTTGCAGGAATAGGGTACTATGCAGCTTGTAACGTCAATGTGAAAAGTTCCCTTTATTCCAATATCGCTAAGGCCCTTGTAATCCTCCTCTACATATTTTTCATAAACCTGCTTGAAACACGGATTATACACTCTTCCGCCGGCCAAAACTCCGCCCGTCCTCTTTTTCCCGTTTGGCATGACCGCAATATCGTCTTCGTTCCATCTCTTTGCCACGGTGTAAAAATCGGTATTGCAAACGTGGCATGTCATCTGGTAGCCGAGCTCTTTGCCTAACTTTACTGCTTCGCGCATTTTCTCTTCTCCGCCTATAGACGGCTCTATTGGAAATATGTCAGGGAAACGACCGTCGAAACCGCCGGAATTAAAGCCGACAAAGCACATTTCGGCTTTGTCAACACCGAGCGCCTTTAGGTTTCTCATCACGTCCATAAACTGGTCGAATGTGTAGGAAACCGCCACTTTTGGCTCGTTCTCAGGAGTCTGGTGTTCTATTCCTTTATTGTGCTTATTTGCGTGCTTTATTCTTACAAAAACCGACTCTGCCGTATACGCCAATTGCGGTCTCTCTTTTATGCGTTCCCTTATCGGCTTTACCTCGCCGCGGTCGAGTTGGTATTTCCTGTACTTCTTAGCCATTCCGGCGTAGTTCGCGTTTTCTCCCGTCAGTTTGTAAAAATCCACTACTATGTCTTCGTAAGGAGGGAAGCCTATGTATTTAATGAGAAAGCGCGGGAACATGTTGTATATTCCATTGTTTACGTTTACGACAGTAGAATATTCATATTTTAGCCCCTTTACTATCGCGACAAAAGTTCCGCGCGGAGTTTTCATTCCGAATATCGGCATTACACAGCGGCGCTCGTTTATTGACCCGCTATCACTGTTAAAACCTCCGGAACGGCCATCCCCCATTACAAAATACCCGGCTTCGCCCTTTGAGGCTTTTGCGTAGTCGTAATGCACTTCTATGCTTGAAACATTCTCGCCTATACTCTCCTTCGGTATGCGCAATCTCCATGAATCGCGCACTTTGCGCTTCTGCATTTCTACAATCTTTGTGTCCTGCGTGCCGTCCTTGTATTTTGTATTTACAGTTACAGTGTTAAAGGCCCACAGAACAGACGCGTCTAAGAATATCAACGCCGCGAACATGCATATCAGTTTCTTCATAATATTTTTCCTCCTTTATATATTTATTTAACACCACTTTCGAGCTTAAAAAGGCAGTAATCTTTGGCATTGACGCTCTTTCCTTTATATTCAAAGGGCTTGTCGGTATAATTCGTCACAACTTCGCTGCCGTCGGAATACACTGTCAAAAAGACATCGGGCGCAAGTTCGCGGTGGTCGTCCATAAATTCATATTGCAGATATTTCATGGGCTGATATTCGTCATAGGCCTCTTTTATTGGCTTAAGATTGTTATCGCGTATGCCGCCGTAGAAGGTCGGCCGCCCGCCAAACTCGTAGAGCTTAAGGCGGCGGGTTGGTATATCAGGAAGTATATGGTAAGACTCCGGCGCATTAGGCCGTTTAATCTTCTCATAATTGTAATCTATTGTTGCGTAATACGGATTGCTTAAAATGATTCCATGATAGGCTATCTGCCAGACCGGAACCAACCTGTCCATCAGAGGATGGCGTGCGCCTACCCAACTCGGATAGGCCCATACATACAATGCGTAATCGAGGCTCCGCGCGACATGGTCGCACGGGCCTTCGCTTCCGAAACCGCCGAAATATTCCCTGGCAAGTTCTCCAATTTTATTCATGTAGTCTGCAGTATCCTCGCGAGTGCAAGGATGGGCGGGATCGAAACACGGGTAGGGAGTGATGCACGAAGTTACATCAATGTGGTGCGTCCCCTTTAAACCTATGTCTCTCAAACCGTCGTAATCCTGCCTTATATATTTTTCAAAAACCTCTTTAAAGCACGGGTTGAAAGACAATCCACCCGACATGTTTCCAACGCGCCTCAACGTGCCGTCGAAATTTCTTGCAATGGAATCGAAGGAAAATCGATCGGAAATATAATAGAAGTCGGTATTGCATACATGGCACACCATCTGATACCCGAGGCTTTTTCCGAGAGCCGTTGCCTCCTTCATTTTTTCCGTGCCGCCATAAGCCGGATCGGCCGGCAATATTGTGGGGAAGCGGCCGTCAAACCCGCCGGAGTTCCATCCCACAAAACACACTTCGGCCTTGTCTACTCCCATAGCCTTCAACTTCTTCATTGCCTCCATGATTTTGTCGAAGGTTCTATACACGCGAACGGGAGGCTCAATATCGGGAGTTTGATATTCTATAGGATTTTTCCTATCAAAAGGCTTTGCCCCCATTGCGAAACGCAAAAACATTGTATCCGCCGTATATGCGAGCTGCGGATTGTTCTTTACGCGCTCCTTGAGCGGCTTTACTTCTCCCCTTTCCAACTGGTATTGCCTATATTTGCGCGCCATTCCCGCATAACTGGCGTCTGCGCCCTTCAATTTTATGAAGTCAACTATAATATCGTCGCGCGGAGACAAACGTTTTATCCATTCAAAATGAAAGCGCGGAAAGACCTCATAGACTCCGTTTATAACTTTTACGGTGGCGGAAAAATCGTATTTAAAGCCCTTCACTATGCCGACAAAGGCCGTATCCCCTTTTTTAACGCCGAAAATCGGAAGCGGGTTGCGGCGTTCCGAAAGATAACCCTTGTCGCGCGTAAAATATCCCATGCGGCCGTCGCCTATTACCCAATATCCGGGCTCGCCCTTCTTTGCAATAGCTTCGTTAATTATAATATCGACAGTGTCGGCACTGCTGGGGTCTGGCAGCTGATCTTTGGGTATGCGCAAGCGAAATGTATCATTTTCAAGCTCTTGAAGCTTTACTCTTTCCGACAATACCTCATTCTTTCCCTTTCGATAAATGACGCGCGCATCCATTGATAGCAGCGGCAAACTCCATGCCAATACAAGCAACAAGCAAAATAGTTTTTTCATGCGCCGAAAATTAAACTTAATCCATGCTTATTCAACAAAAAAACAACCTACCGCATATCATAAGCATAAAAATAGAAGCATTAAACATGCGTCAATAGATGACATTTTGCTACAACATGTTCCGTTAAAGCGAAATAAAATGCTTCCAATTACACTTTGTTTTGCAGCTCTATAAAATAGCTGCAAAATAGGAAACTGATTAGTTCTTTTTTAAGAAATCAATGTCTTGTTTTATTATGTCAAGTATCACTTTCTGGTCGTCTCCGTGTTCTATGACAAAGTAGCCGTCAAAACCCTGTGCGTCGAGCTCGGCAAGAATGGCTTTCATGTCTAACACGCCCTTTCCATAGGCGGCTGCCGGGCTTTTGAGGTTGTTAAACACCTTTTGGTCTTTCAAGTGCACCTCGTAAATTTTTCCCTTCATTATTTTTAGGCATTCCACACTGTCGAGCCCCGAACGGGACCATGCCCCATTGTCTGGACAAGCGCCTATGTTGTCGTACGCGCTTATTATGCCCATGACAACATTTGGATCATAATAGTCGTTTGCAGAACCCCTCTGATGGTTGTGTATGCACATGCGCAAACCGTACTTTTTGCACAATTTCGACCATATTGGCAGCTTCTCTTTGCGGGCTTCCGTAACGATTGTAGGTATTCCAAACTCCTTGGCAAAGGCGCATATTTTCTCTATTGTGGCCTCGTCTTTGACATCACCGAATACACCCGTTGAGATGACCTTTATTCCGGCATCGGACAGGATTTTTTTTGCAAACGCGCGCTGTTGGCTGTTCATTCTGTAATCGAATGTAACACCGGGATATTTGCTTGAAAGCTTTTGCCCATTCCAAGCCTCTATTGCTTTTACCCCCAGCGGTTTCAACTTATTCAGGCTGTCTTCAAGCGTGTAGGAGTTCATGGTATAGGTCTGAACTGCAACTTTCCGTTCAGGCCGCTTGTCAGCAGATTTCTGCGCGGAAGAACATCCGCATAAAAATAAATTCAACGCTATTATAGATGATATCAGTAATTTCATGGACCTATTTTTATTTCAATTTAAATACAATCAAGTAATATGTTTACGTTTATGTAAAAAAGTCAAAATATTTCAAAGAAAATACAGATATGCCCAAATTCGCGGCATTCCAATTTAATCTCTTGACTTCCGGCACTAAACAAAAATACAAGTTAACGATAACAAAAACTCTATGTTTTATAATGTCGCATTAGAAAAGCTTTCAGGCGCAATGGCAATTATAGGATTGCTACCGGCATTTTTTACATCGCATTGCTTCGCAAATTCCGAACAGCGATACGCCGAGGTCCGCATGTATTTTACGGATAATTCCGAAAACAAATACACAATGCCGTTGGATGAAGTTGATAAATCCGTATGGAGAATAAAGATTCCCAAAGAAAAAATTGCTTCGAGCATAAAGCATATAGACATTGTCTTTGACGGCGCAAAAGCAATAAAGGGCGAAAATGGATATTTTGTTCTTGGCGACAACCGTCTCGGGCATTTCAGGGCAGAAAAAGGGAATCTGCTTTTATGGAATACTTTTATGCCTATATTCGGCATGAAAAATCCGCGCGGCACATTTGTGGCCATAATAAAGGGAATGGCCTTTGAATGTGGCATAAAAGTGGAAGTAAAAAAAGGAATATATGAGATATTTCCCCATTTTGAAATATCGAAACGCGGCGGAGCCTACGATGATATTGTAGTGGACTTTTACGAACTTGAACACGGCGACGATTATTGCGCAATGGCGCGCAAGTACCGGCAATACCAACTTGAGCGCGGCGAGGTAAAGCCTTTGAGGGAACGGGCCAAAGGCAATCCAAATTTGGCATATACGGCGGAATCAATATTTGTGCGCGCCAAATTGGCAATAAAGGATTTAAAAAATCGCGTGCCGCACCAGACTCCTGAAAACGAGCCCAAGCTTCACGTATATTACACCTACGACAAGTTTGCCGAACTGATGCGGAATTTAAAAAAACTCGGCGTTGAAAAAGCCGAGATGTGCATGGTTGGCTGGCAAGCCGGAGGTTTCGACGGCCGTTATCCGCAGTATTTCCCCGTGCCCGAAGAACTCGGCGGAGAAGAGAAATTGCGCGAGTCTATATCCGAGGCCAAAAGGCTCGGATACCAAATTGTGTGCCATACAAACTCCACCGAATGGGTCGAGATAGGCGAGGGTTTCGATATCGACGACATAATTTTGGGCCCCGACGGCAAACGCCCAAAATTGGGCGGCGCATGGGTAGGCGGAATAACTTTTAAGCCGTGCATAAAAAGGGTTTGGGAGCGCTTTACAAGAAGGGATTTCAAAATGATTTCCGACCTCGGATTTAGGGGAACGCACCATATAGACGTATTGGGCGCAATGAAGAGCCGTTTTTGCGGCCACCCAAAACACCCCACAAACAACGCCGAATCCGTTGCATACATGCGAAAAATCGGCGAAGCCGCCGACCGCTATTTCGGAGGATATGGCAGCGAATGCGGCATAGACCATTCGGCAAACAGCCAGGATTACGCCATGTATATATCCGCCTACCCTAAATATATGGGGCCAAAACATCCGCTTGTGGACACATTGATACCCTTATGGCAAATAGCCTATCACGGAATAATAGTGAGCAATCCGTATCTTGAGACTATAGACTATTCATATTCAAACGACAAAAAGCACACCATGTTGAACGCGGAGTTTTTGGGGAACCCCGAAAAGCGTCGCCTGAAGTTGATTGAATACGGAGGGCGCCCGACTTTTTACTTTGCCGACTATTCGGATTTGGCCCCCATAAAAAGCGCGTATGACGACTACCAACCTCTGAAACATCTGCAATATGAATTTATGGAGGAACACCGCGAGCTTGCGCCAGACGTGTTTTTAACGCGCTATTCAAACGGGGAAGAAACAGTTTGCAACTACGGAAAGCTACCATTTGCATATAGGGGCAAGTCAGTTCCAGCCATGGACTATCTCCTCTTTAAGCCCGACAAATAATTTTCCACCTAATATGCGCCTTTAAGAGATAAGCATTCCGCTTTCCGGCAAATGCCGGCATTGCTTAGAGCCTTGCTCCATATTTTGCTGGAGCAAGGCAATAGTCTCCCGCAAGATTTTTAACAAAACTTTGTTTGCCGACGCAATCGCCTTGAAACGGGGAATGACCCCTTAGAACGGGAAATTCGCATGCCTAACAAAGCTCAATTTTTTTGGCATTTCTTTTGTAACAGCACCTGCCCCAGGCGCGGAGAGATAATCTTTCTGGTGTCGTCGTCGACAAGGCTGAAACGGTTGCCGTCGTTGGTAGTGCTCAAGTAGTTCCATACGCAATAGGGAATATCGTTTTCCACAAGTATGGATATTACATCGTTCATCCAATTTTCGCGCGACTGCAAGGGAGCGTGGCGTATGGTTCCAAATTCTCCGCACCATAGAATTTTGTTGGGATTGCGCTTTGCAAAGTCCACGGCCGGCTGCAATAATTTTTTGAGGGTGTTCTTGTCTATCCTCTCCTGCCCGGCGAAGGGGCTTTTTCTCCCCATAAATTCAAAGTATTGCGCATACGGCTCGACGTCGGAAGGATAGTTCATTACCCTGTTGTATACCAAAACAGACGGCTGCAATACCCCCCTTTGATGGGTGAAGATAAAAGGTTCGTAAAAGTGGAAAGTGTATATTACGTTCGGATCGTCCCAAATCTTCAAATCTTTTAAACGGTTGGGCGAATTCCACGCAACCGGGCCTACTATGATTTTCCTTGAAGGATTTTTTTTGCGCAAAGCCGATATTGTTGAATCGGCCAAGTTATTCCATTTTTGCGGATCTATATTCCGAACCTCGTTGAGAAGCTCAAAGGCAACATTGGGATAGTCCGCGAAACGGCGCTCAAGCTCAAGCCATAAAGAGACGAAGCGGCGTTGCAGCTCGGCGTCGTCAAACAGGGATATTTCCTGCGGCAAATCGCAGTAGTTGCCTATTGCCTTGTGCAGGTTTAAGACAACGTTTAGATTGTGCTTTTTGGCCCATTTTAGAAAGTCCTCAATGTGCTTCATGGCCGACTCCCTATACACATAGGGCTTTTCCTCCAACACTATCTGATCGAATCCAAGCCTGACATGGTCAAAGCCCATCGACGCTATATTGGCGAGGTCCGACTCTGATATGAAGGTGTCGAAATGCTCCAAATCGCCTACCGATATAAGGAACTTGTATTTTTCCTTTATCAACTGCTCCCTCTTGTAGTTTGTGAGCCATCCTCCAATGCCCATGCCGCGCTCAAATCCGGAAAATACCGCACTTTTTACCGGAGCGGCATTGCCCGAAGAATTTGATGAATTTTTTTGCGCGGAAAAACAAAACCCGCCCGCAACAACAAATAAAAGAATGTAATAAAACCGTCTCATAAACTGAAAACTAATACAACTTATGAGAGAAGTTGCAAGCAAGAATCTTATTGCAAAATTATTCCCACTCTATTGTTGCCGGGGGCTTGGAAGAGATGTCGAGAACCACCCTGTTTACGCCTTTGACCTCGTTGATTATCCTATTAGATATGCGGCCTAAAATATCGTGCGGGACATGGGCCCAATCGGCGGTCATGGCGTCCTGGCTTTCCACTATGCGCAGAGCAATAACATTGTCGTAAGTGCGCTCGTCCCCCATTACGCCTACGGTCTTTACGGGCAAAAATACCGCGAACGCCTGCCACAACTTGTAATACAATCCTGAGGCATGCATCTCCTCCATTAAAACCGCATCGGCTTCCCTGAGTATGTCGAGGCGCCTCTTTGTGATGTCGCCAACAACGCGCACGCCAAGCCCCGGGCCGGGGAAAGGATGGCGCCAGAGAACCTCTTTTGAAAGTCCAAGCTCCTTGCCCAACATGCGCACTTCGTCCTTAAAGAGTTCGCGCAAAGGCTCCAACAATTTTAGCTTCATGCGCTTCGGAAGGCCTCCAACATTGTGGTGGCTCTTTATCAAAGACGCCGGATTCCCGGCAATCGGGACACTCTCTATTACGTCGGGATAAAGCGTTCCCTGCGCAAGAAAATCGACCTTGCCTATGGATTTAACAGCCTTGTCAAATACCTCTATAAAAGTCTTTCCTATTATTTTGCGCTTGCGCTCCGGATCCGAAACCCCGGCAAGCTTCTTCAAAAACAGGCTTTCGGCGCGCACTGTCTTCATGCGCATTTTAAAGTTGTTCTTAAATAAATTTTCAACCTTGGAGCGCTCGTTTTTGCGAAGTAGCCCGTTGTCTACAAACACGCAAGTAAGCTGGTCCCCTATGGCACGGTGTATCAGAGCCGCAGCCACGGAAGAGTCGACCCCTCCGCTTAAGCCCAAGATAACTTTCTTGTCCCCCACAGCCTTTCTGATTCTCTCAACAGACTTGGCTACGTAGTCCGACATTGTCCAGTCTCCCGTACAGCCGCAAATTCCGTAGAGAAAGTTCTTTATTATTTCCATGCCCTTCGGGGTGTGCACAACTTCCGGATGAAACTGCATTCCGTAAAACTTTCGGGATTTGTCCTCTATAAGCGCGTATGCCGAATTTTCCGTGGTCCCCACGGCTTTAAAACCGGAAGGCAGCTTTTCAATCCGGTCTCCGTGCGAATTCCACACCTGCATTGGCGACTTTATCCCTTTGAGCAAATCGGATCCATCTTTGAAGGTCAATTTGCCCAACCCGTATTCGCGCTGCTTGCTTGAAACTATCTGCCCGCCGAGCATCTTGCCCATGAGCTGCAAGCCGTAACAAATTCCAAGAACGGGAACGCCAAGCCCGAATATCTTCGGATCCGGCCTGGGCGAAGCTTTGCTAAGCACGCTCGCGGGCCCTCCGGAGAGTATTATGCCGCACACGCCCTGATTTTTTAACACCGCCGCCTTTGTATTGTATGGCATAATTTCCGAATAGACGCTGCATTCGCGGATGCGGCGCGCTATAACTTGGGTGTATTGGGATCCAAAATCGAGTACTGCTATTTTCTGGTTCATAATGTGAATTTCTATTTGGCGATGTTTCTCTTGGTATG
>CALXOC010000022.1 GCA_944389915.1 uncultured Opitutales bacterium
ACCGAAAGCGCTCCCATTCGGACAAAGACGAAGTCTTCGGAAAGGTTATAAGGATATTGGAGCGCAAAAACACAAAAGTGGTCGGCACCCTGCGCCGCTCCTATAATTTTTGGCATGTCGTTCCGGACAATCCCAAATTCTTTTACGACATAATAGTCGAGCCTCCGGAACGCTCCGGGGTATTCCCGCAACCGCGCGAGAACGACAAGGTCGTGCTGCGCCTAAACGAGTGGTTGCAGCGGCACATGAATCCGTCGGGGGTGATAATAGAAAACCTCGGGCCCAGCCATACTCCCATGGCGGAATACCGCGCCATTCTTTCAAAATACGAACTTGAAGAAAGCTTTCCAGACGCCGTTCTAAGGGAGTTGCGCTCCGTTCCGAGCAAGGTTTCCGATAGGGACATAAGTTCGCGCCTGGACATAAGGGGCGACTTTACAATCACAATAGATCCCGAAGACGCCAAGGATTTTGACGACGCCATATCATTAAAGCGGTCTAAAGGCGGCGGGTGGGAAATAGGGGTCCACATAGCCGACGTATCCTACTATGTAAGGCCAAATACCGCCATAGACAGGGAGGCGTGCAAAAGGGGCAACTCCACATATCTGGTGGGGACCGTCATTCCCATGTTGCCCTTTGAGCTATCCAACGGCATATGCTCGCTTGTTGAAAACGAGGACAGGCTTGTCAAAAGCGTTTTTTTGACTTTCGACGCCGGAGGAGACTGCGTAAACGCGCGCTTTGCAAACTCCGTAATCAGAAGCGACAAAAGGCTCAGCTATGAACAGGCACACGCGTTTATAGTTGAGGACGACATTGAAAAAATCGCCTCCGTCAGGCCTCCCGCCGACTACGAAACCGCATATGCCGGAAGGCCGCTTTCCGAGCTTTCAAGAACCGAAATGGAAAAAATACGCTCGGGCTTGCGCAGGCTTTGGGGAATAGCATCAACGCTTAGGGAGAAGCGCATGCGCAAGGGAAGCCTCGATCTTGAAATTCCCGAATTTAAAATATTTTGCGACAAGGACGGCTACGCCGACCGCATAGAAAAGACCGAAAACAACGAGAGCCACCAGCTTATAGAGGAATTTATGCTCGCCGCTAACGAGGCCGTTGCGCGCGAACTTTTCAGCAGCAAAATCCCGTATATATCGCGCGTGCACGACAATCCCGACGCGGAAAAGTTGGCCGAGCTCAGAGAGGAGCTCTCGGATTTCGGCATAACCTGCGGAGATTTGACGTCGCGCCGCGAGGTGTTAAAAGTCCTATCCACCATATCGCAGCACCCGCAGAGTTATCTATTAAAGACAAAATTCCTGCGAAGCATGAAGCGGGCCATGTACAGGGCTTCGTCCGACGGCCATTACGGTCTCAACAAGGTATACTACGCCCACTTCACCTCCCCCATACGCCGCTACGCCGATCTTAGCGTGCACCGCTGCATGAATTGGCTAATGCGGAAAAAGGGAATGGAGGGCGCCCCGAAATTTGTGGGGGCTCCGCCATCAAAAGGGGCCCTTGAGGAGACCGCGGCCCATATAAGCCGAACGGAGCAAAACAGCGCCGAAGCGGAGAGGGAATCGCGAAAGATAAAGCTCATGGAGTATTTCGAGCGCAAGATAGGCTCGGATATCTCATTTGAGGCTATTGTAACTTCCGTTTCAAACCACGGATTCTTCGTGGAGCTCACAGAGTCGTCGGCATTTGGATTCGTGCACGCGCACACCATGCACGACGATATTTACAGGCTGAATTCCGCCGGAACCGCTCTGCGGGGCAGACGCACTGGAACCCAGATAAGAATAGGCGACAAAGTCAAAGTGGAAGTGGAATCTGTGGACCGTTTCAAGCGCCAAATAGATTTCCATTTGGCGGGTTCGGCACAGCGCAAAAAGGGCAAAAAGCGCAAGGGCTAAAATCTGATGCAAATTCGCGGAATCCATTAAGTCTCTTTTGCTCCGCGCGATACGAAATATGGACAAAGAAGCGCGCGTGTTCCGCGCGCGCTTGGTAAAATCAATGGGCAAGCTTAAATTTAGGGCTAATTGTTTTTTTGCGCTTGAAGCTTCGCCTTAGCAAGCAAATTGGGATGCTCTATGATGTTAATCCAATCGCCCATTATCCGGAGAGCTTCGCGCAGCTGAACGTCGAACACGGGTTCGTCATCGTCCATAGCGTCGGCATCGGCGCCCTTCTTGGCAGACTTCTTTGAGAGGCGCCGCTTGAGTTTTGAATCATGCTCCCCGTTTTCCTTGGCACTGTCGAGCAACACTTCGGTCTTGTGGTAGTCGTAGCTCTTGGCGAGTTCCTTTTCGCGCTTTTCTATTTCGTCGTTGAGCTTTTCGTCAGCCTTTAAGAGAGCTTCTCTGGCCTTGTAGTTTAAGCTCCAATCCTTCATGTTTTGGCGCTCTTTAACCCAGTTTATGCGCTCGTTCCAAAGTTTGAACTCCTCAAGCTTTTTCTGCCTTTCCAAAGACTGCTTTGTCAGCTCCGACATAAGGGCGTCTGCCTCTCCTTTTGGCATTCCGTATCCCCAAAGCGTGTCTATCTCGTCGGGCAAAATACTGTCCCATTTCATGGCGTAATCCTTATACTGTTCGCCTATCTCCATGTAATCGTAAACAGACGGCAGCACGATGTCGCTGTGAACGCCCTTTAATTGAATTGACTCTCCGCTCGGGGCGTACCACTTCTGAACCGTTACCTTTGCGGCGCTCTTCTGCTCAGGATCAAAGTTGGACAAGTTCAATACCGCCTGAACGGTTCCCTTCCCGTGCGTGCTCTTATCTCCCACAACTATGGCGCGCTGATGGTTTTGGAGGGCGCCCGCCACAATCTCAGTGGCGGAAGCCGACAATCTGCTTACCATAATCATAAGCGGGCCGTTCCAAACAAGGCGCGGGTCCTTGTCAGCAAGCCTGTTTGTGGATCCCGTTGCGGAGCGTATTTGCACAACCGGGCCAGTTTTTATAAATAACCCCGCAAGGTCAACCGCCTCGTTCAGGAAGCCTCCGCCGTTGCGTCGCAAATCGAGAATAATGCCTTTTACCCCAAGTTTTTTTAGTTTGTTTAAGAGTTCTTCCACGTCTTTCGACGTGCTGAAACCTTTTGCCTCGCCTTCCTCTCCCGTGCTCTCTCCGTAAAATGCAGGCAAGTCTATTACCCCGACAGGAATAGTCTTGCTTCCCACGGGTATTGTGTATACTTCGGCGCGCGCCAACTTCGTGGTGAGCTTTATCTGTTTTCTAACCAGCGTTACAACTTTCCGGGCCGAAGGATTGGACGCCGGCTCTATCAATAGGCGGACTTTAGTATTCTCCTTTCCCCTTATTAGCCTGACAGTCTTGCGCAACTTCATTCCCACAACATCAACTATTTCTCCGCTCTCCTGCCCCACTCCGAGAATTTTGTCTCCCGGCTTGAGCTGCTTGCATTCCTCAGCGGGACCGCCGGGCATCAGCTCTTCAAGAACGCAATAGCCCTCCTTGTCGGCAAGCAGAGCTCCTATCCCTACAAGCGCGTTGCGCACGGATATGTCGAACTCCTCAAGGTAATACTCCGAGAGAAAAGCGGAATGCGGATCGTAAAAATGCGAAAGCGTATTCAGGTAGATTTCCTGGATTTCCATCGGGTCGGCCTTGATGTATCCCTCTATCAGGCGCGTATAACGCTTTAGGACTTCCGCTTTAGCGGCGTCGTATTTTTCCTCAAAAGTTTTGGGCGATTTTTTCTGCTCCTGTTCGAGAGTTTTTTCCTCCTTTTCTGTAATTTCATCATTTTCCCCGTCTATCCCAACTTCGTAGCCCAACATCTGGTTTATTATGTCAAAACGCAGGCGGTCGCTCCATAGCTTGTCAGCATCGGTCATGTCTGCCGGCCAATTTTCCTTTTTTCTATCCGGGCGGAAAGTATCCTTGCCGTCGAGATCAAAGGGCTGGTCCATGCGCTTTTTTATCCATTCAAGCCTCGATTCCGCCCTCTCTATAAAGCGCGAATATATGGAAAATGCCGGGAGCAAAGCGCCCTGCCTAAGCATAATCTCTATAGACGGAGAAAAGAAATCCTGATAGTGCTGAACGTCGTTTGCGGTAAAGAAGAGCTTAAAAACATCTACGTTCTCCATATACTCGCGTATGAACTCCCGCACATCGAGATCGGAAAGAGAAGTCTTTAGGTAATGCCCGTTCTCCATGCAATATACAAGGAACTGGGTCTCCTTGCGCATTTTCGGAGTTGTTTGAAGCGAAAGCTTAGACGCCGCGCTTTCGGCCGATTGCCCCGCCGCGGGCAAAAATACAACCCCCAACAATATCGAAAGCGCAAAAAAGCACCGCAGCTTCAAGGATGGCTTAAAGAATAATTCTTTGATATATTTCATCTTAATGTATAAAAAAATAGTTCAAAACCTCATGCGCGCAAGAAACAAATCCCGACAACAGCGACGCCCGAATCATTTAAAAATCTCCTTCGCCCTTCTAAGAGTTTCTCGTTCGGATTCCGTCAGGCTGGAGAATCCGTTCACATTTATCTTGTCCAAAATTCTGTCCACTTCTTTTTTTAAATCCGCATGGGCGCTTATATTTACACTGTATTTGTAATCTGCCGCCGTTTTTTGTTCCGAACAGCCCGCTTTATTCCGCTGTGCCCACGCATTTTTGAAAGGCTTTGTCTTTCCGAAAGAGAATATGTTCGGCATGCGAATAGTTTGTCCGCGCCATTTTTTCGCCAATACCATGCCGGCAAGCATTCCGCCCAAATGCGCCGAATACGCTATTGTTGCCCCTCCGAATGACAGGCTGTAAAGAAGGCCCAAAAGCTCAAATGCGGCGGCAAATTTAAGCATGGTCATGGGTCTTAGCGATATGGGCAACACAAAAAATATCAAAAAAGTGAGCGGAATGGGGGGATAGAAGGCGCAAAAACACGCAAATACCGACATAACTGAAGCCGACGCCCCTACGAGAGCTTCCGGATGAGAGAATGACAATAGCAACCATATCACACCGCCCACTATTCCACCGGCAAAGTACGCACTTAAAAATCTTGCCGTTCCTATAAACTTCTCGAGAGCCGATCCCAAAAAATACAAGGCAAGCATATTTAAAAATATGTGCAGTATGTTTGCATGGAGAAAGGAATATGTAAGAAGCGTCCATATGCGCCCCTTTTCAAGGGCTTCAAGCGACAGCGCAAAATACTCAAAAAAGCTTCCGTATCCAAAAATTCTATCAACAAACGCGCCCGCAAAAAAACAGGCTATATTTATAATTATAAGAATTTTAACTGCCGCATTTTGGGCAAAAAACTCCATGGCGCCGCCGCGCCCGTATGCGTAGCCTCCGCCTGTCGGACGCGAATTCATATAATCTCTGTCGTATAAGGACATTATCTGCTTTTCTCTAAAATTTCTCTGAGAGCAAGATTTGCAAGATTCAACCCGAACACTCCCGTTACTATGGGAGAGCTACCCAATATTTTCTTCGTATTTTCTCCCCCAATATTAAGATGAGTTTCAGGCAAAACTTTCTCTTTTGAATAAACGCACATACATTTTCCCTGAAATTTGCGTCTGCGCAACTCTTTTCTGAGCGCGGCCGCCAAGGGGCAATCAGAGGTATTAAATATGTTTGAGACCCCCACTTTAAGGGGATCGAGCCTTCTGGCCGCCCCCATGCTTGAAACCACGCTAATGCCGGACTCCCAAGCGCCCCCGATTATCAGGGCCTTAGACTGCACCGTATCTACCGCGTCAACAATAAGGTCTGGAGACCCTGAAAGCACTTCTGAAACTGTATTGGAATCCACAAAAATGTCAAATGCCTCGACATGCGCGTCGGGATTTATGTCTAGTATGCGCTCCCTCCACACATCTACTTTCTTTCTTCCGCATGTGGAGGCAAGCGCGCAAAGTTGGCGGTTTATATTGCTCCCCTCCACAATATCGAAATCAAATAGGCGAAATGCTCCCACCCCCATGCGGGCGAGAGCTTCAACGGCGTATCCGCCTACCGCCCCAAGCCCGCACACAGACACCTTTGCCGCAGACAGCCGCTCAAGCGCGTTCGAGCCGTACAATAAGGCACCCCGCGAAAAGATTTCCCTGTCAAAAGATTTATTCACAACCGTTCAATGCCAAATTGCCGGAATTTTCCCGTCCATAAAAACGCAGGAAATTCCTATGCGTAATGCGCGCCACACACTCCGCCCCGACCGCGCGAATCTCCGCCAAGACGTTAATGGCTTCGGCAAGGCTCCCGGCGCGCGATGTGGAATCGCTTTCAACCATGAGACTGTCGTCGGAAACGGAGGCTGCGCAAGCCGCCCCGGATTCGAGTTTTAATTCGCGCAATCCGAATGAGAAATACGCTCCCAACAGTTGAAAGCTGCGCGCAAGCTCCGCCGAAAATTTGGCCGCGTGCAATAAAAATCTTCTATTGCGCTCTCCCGCACCGCCCATGCGCCACCGCTTTAATATGTCGTAAGTCTCTCCCGGGCGCCCCGAGGAATGCACCACCACGGGCAACTTGCGCTCTGAAGCCAAATCCAGCTGCCATTCAAAAAGCGCCTTTTGGAGCTCAGGGGAAAGCCTCGCCTTCTTGTCCAAGCCAATTTCGCCGACGGCGTCAGCGCCCGCCAAATACGAATCGAGTTCCATGACGGCGGCTTTTACTTCAACCCTGCCGGCGCCCGCACAAGAATCAAAAGCCTTAGGATGAATCCCATAGGATTTTTTTATCGGCAAATCGCAAAATCCGGCAAGTTTTTGCCAGTCGCAGGGGAAACAAGCAGATACACACGCAAGTTCTCCCGAACAAGGAGGAATGTGCGTGTGGGCGTCTGCAAATAACCCGTACATGCCCCTATCTCAAAAAATCCTCCAGAACCGATAAAACATCCGACGAATCCACATGCTCCGTGCGTGATTCCCCTATCTTATCGGCGAGCACAAACTTAAGTTTTCCCGCAAGAGTTTTCTTATCCCTGTACATGGCCTCCAACATATCGGCCGCTTCAAGTTTTGAAAGTTTTACAGGAAGCCCGCACTTTCTTAAAACCGACTTTATTCTGTCGAAATTTCCCGACTCCGCTCCCGCCAACTTGTCCGCCAAGCGCGAAGCCATAAGCATTCCTATGCCAACCGCCTCCCCGTGCAAATAGTTTCCGTAGCCCGCGCATTTTTCAATGGCGTGCCCGAAAGTATGCCCGAAATTCAACAGAGCCCTGCCGCCGCTTTTTGAAGTCTCGCGCTCGTCGGCGGATACAATTTCGGCTTTTAGGCGGCAGCACCTGCGTATAGCCTCGGGCAGCTTTGAATGCTTGCAAGACAAACTCTCGCGCTCGAGCATGGAAAACAGCGCCCTGTCTCCAAGAACTGCGCACTTTATTACCTCGGCCATTCCCGCAGCGAATTCGCGCCTTGGAAGCGTATTTAAAAATCGCGTATCGGCAAACACGGCGCGGGGCTGGTGAAACGAACCAACGAGATTTTTCCCCTCGGGAATGTTTACGCCGGTTTTCCCGCCTACAGAAGAATCAACCATTGCCAAAAGTGTGGTCGGCAGCTGGTAAAAGTCTATTCCGCGCATGTAGACAGAGGCGACAAACCCCGTTAAATCCCCTATGACTCCGCCTCCCAATGCAATTAGGCAGCTCTTGCGGTCTATGTTTTTCTCGGCAAGAATTGAGCAGAGCTTTTCAACATTCGCCAGGCTCTTTGAGCTTTCGCCCCCATTTATTTCAAAAATCTCAGCCGTCTTTGATAAGGCCGCAAGCTTTGTTTTATGCTTGGCCGCAACGGCGGCGTCGGCAACGCAAAACAATTTCTTTGAAGCCGCCCGGGCCTTTTCAAACTCGGCTAATGCCGCTTCAAAGGCTCCATTTCCTATGTGGATGGGATAGCTTCTATCCGACAATTTTACTTTAAGATTTATCATAAGGCCGCTCCAATCCGAATACTCCGCGCGCATAAGCGCGCGCGTTAAACTTTTGCAAGTCCTCCGCTTTTTCGCCCAAGCCCGCATAGAGAATAGGCAACTTGAGTTTTCTGTAAATTCCAGCAAGAGCCCCCCCGCGTCCGGTTCCGTCCAATTTTGTAACAATCATTCCGGTTAGCTTAAAGGCCCTGTGAAAAGCCTGAGCCTGCTCTATGCTGTTTGAACCCAGACTTGCGTCCACTACTATCACCGAATTTTGCGGAGCTTCAGGATCATTTTTTTCGAGAACCCTGCGCAATTTTGAGAGCTCATTCATGAGATTCTCCTTAGTGTGCAGTCTTCCCGCCGTGTCCAAAACCAGCCATTTTGCCCCGCGGGCCTTGGCCGCCTGCCAAGCGTCCCATGCAGTGGCTGCGCTGTCGGCTCCGTGCCTGCTCTCTACAAGCTTCACATTCAGGCGCTCCGCCCATATCCGTATTTGCTCGTTGGCGGCAGCCCTAAATGTGTCGCATGCCCCCAACACGACTCCTCCGTCAGAATCGAGAATTTTTGCAAGTTTTGCAGCAGTTGTGGTTTTTCCGGCGCCATTGACGCCAACCAAGCACACTACGCCCGGGTTGCCGTCGGAAGCTTGTTTCAAATCCCCCTCGGAGCCTTCGAGAATTTTTTCGAGAACCGCCGCTCCTATTTCCGCGGCGTCCCTGCCCCTGAGTTCCCTGTTCTTGGAATATTCGCGGCGTATGGCGTCGCAAATCTCCACGGCAGTATCGTAACCGAAATCGGCACCGAATAGCGTCTCCTCTATCAGCTCTATGTCGTTTTCGTCTATTTTTTTGCGAAACAATCCAAGCATTCCGCCGAGAGCCTCTCCCGCCGTCTTTTTCAGGCCTTCGCCGAATCTTTTAAGAACCGAAAACATCTCAACCCCTATCGGCCGTGCGCAAAGGACGCTTTAAAGTTGATTTTACGCTGTCGAGTATTCCGTTTATAAAACGCCTTGATTCCCCTGATGAATATGTTTTTGCCAAATCTATAGCTTCGTTTATCGACACCACCGGAGGAATATCGCCGCGATACAACAACTCGAATACCGCCAGCCTAAGTATGGCCAAATCGACGCGCGCAATTCTATCCATGCTCCAATTCTTAGCATATTTTTGTATTAGAGCGTCTATCTCAGGCATGTGTGCCATAGCGCCCGATATGAGCTCCTCGGCAAAAGCGTAATAAGCGCGGGGATTGTCTTTCATCTCAAAGAAGCCGTCGAGCTCCCCAGCGGAGGGCGAAACACCCAAGGGGGAAGCCCCGGCATTGGCCTGGCTCATATAAAGATACTGCATTGCAGCCGCCCTGTTCTCCCGGCGGCTCGACATTTTAGAATTGTCAGTTTTGTCTTCCATAACCCGCGCTATTTTTCATCATTTTCGCATTCCTGCCGCGTTTCCAAGAGTTCGTCGAGCAAATCGGCGGCGGTAGAAGCCATCTCCATGGCGGTATCGGCGAACTCAGCGCCGCGCTTGAGCGCTCCGGTACAACGCGCGGCGGCCTGTTCCTCGTTCCCCGCCGATATTATTCCATTTACTACGGGAACGGTCGTGGAAAGGGCTATGTTTTGCAGAGCCGCGGCAACGGAATAGGCTATCACTTCGTCGTGTATGGTGTCCCCCTTTATAATAACGCCGAGCGCTATTATTGCGTCGTAATTATCAGTCTCGGCAAGCATATTGCAGACATGAGGAATTTCCCCGGCTCCGGGCACGCGTATCAAACGCACGCTCTCGGCGTCAACTCCGCACGAATTGAGCCTGTCAATCGAATCCCTGACAAGAGAATCGACATATTTTTTATTATAGCGCGACGCCACTATCGCATAACGATAGTTTCCCGCGCCGGCCGCCTGAAACGATGGTTTATCTGCGCTCATTTTCCACTCCGTCGGAAAGTTTTATCTCTTCAACTATCTCAAGCCCGAAACCGTCGGGCAAAACGTGCCGCCCCAAGTGCGTTGTGAGCAGCCGGATTTTTTCAAATCCGAGATTCCTAAGTATCTGCGCGCCCATGCCGTAATCGCGCATATTCGGTGAAAGCGGCTCACCCTCAGGAATCTTGAGTCCCGAACTGCTTTGGCTTATGTAAATTACAGCTCCCCTTCCCTCTTTCTCGACCATGCGCAAGGCCTCGGCAAATCCGTATGCGCCGCAAGGAAAGGAGGCGTCGCAAAATATGTCTGCAAATACGTTTTCAGCATGGACTCTGGCAAGCGCGGGCTCTGGACCTATGTCTCCCTTTACAAGGGCGCAGTGGACCCGGCCGTCGTGAGACGAAAAACCTATTAGGCGGAAGCGGCCAAAACGCGTGGTTATGTCTCTTTCAAATATGCGTTTTATTAGGGTATCGCTCTTGAGGCGAAACTCTATGAGGGAAGCAACGCTCATCATTTTCATATTGTGCCGCTTCTTAAATTCCACAAGATCCGGTATGCGCGCCATTGTGCCGTTGTCGTTTAAAATTTCGCATATTGCAGCGCACGGGAACAATCCCGCAAGCTTTGCCAAATCTACGGCGGCCTCGGTATGTCCGGCGCGTTCAAGCACGCCGCCCGGGCGCGCCCGCAGGGGATTTATATGCCCGGGGCTTACAAAATCGGCGGCTCCCGCTTTTGGATCGGCCATCAAACGTATTGTCCTCGCCCTGTCGGCCGCGCTGATTCCGGTGCTAATGCCCTCGGCCGCATCCACTGTAACAGTGAAAGCCGTCCCCTTCGAATCGCGGTTGAGCCTGACCATGTCGTCTATGCCCAGCTGCATCAGGCGCTCGCTCGTTGTTGGAACGCACAAAAGCCCGCGGGCAAATTTAACCATGGTGTTTACGGCTTCGGGAGTTATCTTTTCGGCGGCAATTATCATGTCGCCTTCGTTTTCGCGCGATTCGTCGTCGGAAACTATGACAATGCCCCCTTTGGCAAACTCCGCTATGCACTCCTCCACGCTGTCAAATATATCGGACTTCTTCATATTTAAATCCCCTAAATTCCACCCTTCATTAGGCGTTCGATATCCCTATTGCCCAAAACTTTCACGGAGCCCTCCGGTATCCGCTTTAACTCAAACGAACCAATTTGGAAACGCTTGAGCTCTTTCACAAAATAACCAACAGCCTCGAACATTCTGCGTATTTCGCGCTTTCGGCCCTGGGCTAACCATACTTCCATTCGCCTTGGAGAATCTGCCCGCCCAAACGGATCCGGTATTATCTTTAGCGCCTTAAGCTTTTCGCCGTCGCAATCCACCCCTCGCAAAAGCGTATTTATTAGAGATGTGTCGAAATCCCTATTTAATAGAACCCTGTATCTCTTTACTATGCCTGAAGACGGATGGGTTATCCTATTTGCGAGTGAACCGTCGTTTGTAAGAATCAATAAACCTTTGGAATTCTTGTCGAGTCTGCCGCAGCAGAACAGCTTCATTTCCGAAAAAGGATGGGGCAGAATGTCGAATACTGTCTTTGCCCCGAAGGGATCGCTGTTAGTGCACAATACCCCCTTGGGTTTGTTCATTGCCAAAACCAGCCTCTCAGAGTCTGCTCCGCGCGCAACCTTTCCCTCCACGCGCACAATATCCACCGACGGATCTACATCTTGGCCTATCGCAGCCGGCGCGCCGTTTACCGACACCAAACCCTCGGCGATTTTGCGTTCGGCCTCTCTGCGCGAGCATACTCCGCATTGCGAAATGTATTTTTGTATTCTCATCTAAAAATTTGCGTTCCGCGCGAAAAGCCCCGTAAAAGAAGCGCAAAAAAAAAGAACTTCTTCGCGGAGAGATTCCCCCCCGAAAGCGCATTGGGGAAATATAAACGCATTTTTTTTCGCTCTTTTAAAGAAAAATCGTTCATAAAAGCCAATGATGGCGCTTTTGCGCCGGTAAAGAAGCGGAACTTCTTTTTGTCTTGTTTTTTAGCGCTAATATAAGATAGATTGGAAGCGTGAATTTAAAAAATACGACATTGAAGGCGGCAACGGCGGCTTTGCTGTCCGTTTTTGCCGCAGCCGCAATGCAGCTGAGGGCCGCAGATGTTCCGCGGCGCGATGTGCCGTGGGTGTCGCTCAAGCACCAGAGGGAGCTTGAAGCAAAAGCTCTGAAGGCGGCCTCCGGAGATGCCGAATCAATAAAAAAAGACAGCGGAAAAAAGAAGTCCGCCCTGTCCAAGCTCATGGAAGACGCAAAGCCGCAACTTAGCGCCGACAAGTTCGAGTATAAGACCGACGCCTCCGGCGCCCTGATAGCCACAGGAGACGCCAAGATAGCCGACAAACGCTTTGAGCTTCTCGCCGACACCATAGAGTTTTCCCAAAAGGACGAATACGCAAAAGCCCACGGCAACGTGAGAGCCGCGGCCGATATGATGCGAATGGCCTCTACGGACCTCAGCTTAAACTTTGGTTCCGACAAGCTTGAAACCGGATACGCGCGTTTCGGCGTAAATCCCGTGTATGCGGAAACCGATTCTATAAAAGGCGACAAAAAATTGGTCGAGCTCGGCAAAAGCAGGGTTTATTTTGGAGAACCCGGCTTTGCCTCAATGAACGCCAACACTTCGGCTATAAGATACAATGCGGAAACCGAACTGCTCGAGATGGAAAACACCACGATGCAAATAGGGCCAGTCCCGTTTTTTTACACTCCATATTACTCGCAACACGGGCTGCAAAAACCACCTTTCAATCTTAAGACGCGCGTTGGCATGAACGACGACTACGGGGTTTTTATAGCCAACGATTTCTTTTACAACGGGCTTGAAGATTTTTCCCCCGGGCTATTGCTGGACTATTACACCAAGCGCTCCGTGCTTGTCGGGCCCGCGGTTGAATACGACCACAGCGGGGTCGAGACATGGCTCAAGGGCTGGGCCCAGGGAGCCTACATAAACGACAACGCCAACGCCGACATACTCGGATACGATTCCCTCGGCAACAAGATAGAGCGCGAGCGTTTCTTCATAGAGTTCCGCCACAACCAGTTTATAAACGACAATATCGGAATTGTATCGAACGTAAGTTGGTGGAGCGACGAATTTGTAACCCGAGACTTCAGGCCCGAACTTTTCTACGACAATCAGACTCCCGATAATTTTGCGGAAGCCACCTATTACGACAGCTTTTTTACAGCCTCCGTTTTCACGCGCTTTGCGCCCAACGATTGGGAGTTTGTTCAACAGCGCCTGCCGGAAGTCAGACTCGACATGCAGCCGATGGAGCTGTTTGAGACGGGAATATACCAAAACTTCTACGCCTCCTACGCGTATCTGCGCCAGTTCGACCCCTACAAATTTGTTGCTCCGGACGCCAGGTACCTGTACAGCAACCGCGTCAATGCATACTACGGCATAGAGCGCCCAATACAGTTAAATTCATGGAGCAAAATTACCCCCGTATTGGGGGGCATGGTGACATATTACGCGAATGCGCTTAACGGAGACCAAAATTACACCAGGTTTCTCGGCCAAATAGGTTTCGACGCCCAAATGGACGTATGGGGTTCATGGGAGTTCAAGAGCCAAACAATGAATATAGACGGCATACGCCACCATATGATACCCATGGTGAGCTACCGCTATATCCCCGCCGCCGGACAGGGCAATCTCCGCGCCCCCCAGATAGACACATACTACTATACGACCTATCCCCCCATACTGGATTTGGGTTCGATGCGCAACATAGACGAGCTGTACAAGACAAATACAATGCGCTTTGGCCTGCAAAACATATTCGAGACGCGCGACGAAGAATACGGATCGCGCGAGATAGCGCGCCTGGACATATTTCAAGATTTTAATTTCGACAAAGCCCCGCTCGCGCAGGCTGACGGCCTTCAAAGCTGGTCCGACCTCTATCTAAACGCTTCGGTATCTCCTGCGCGCTGGCTTACAATAGGGACATATTCCCGCTTCAACATAGAGCACGGGCAAATTCCCGAGGTTAACACATACTTGGGGCTGTTTGACGGGGACGCGGCCTCAATATACTTTATAACAAGTTACCTAATGGGCTCCATAAACCAATATTCGGTATTCGCTGACTACCGAATAAGCGAGCGCTTTAAAGTGTATGGGCAATGGAACTACGATAGCTACCTCAACATGTTTACAAACCAGACCTACGGGCTGTGGACTCGAATGAGCAACACATGGATAATAGAATATCTCATATCCTACCGCCAAGGTTCTACGCGCCAAAACGATTTCACCTTTGGAGTGCGCGCTTCGCTTTTGATTTTTTAACGGGAGAGTGGAAGCGAAAATGTCGAAGGAAAGCGCTGAATACATAGACGACGCCCTTCTTGGGAATCCCGGAATGTCGGTGAGGCTGGACGTATTCGAGGGCCCTCTCGATCTGCTTTTATTCCTAATACGCAAGAGCGAGATTGATATTTACGATATTCCTATAGCGTCTGTAACGGAGCAATACATGGACGTTCTGCGATCGATGAAAAACATGTCCCTTGACATAGCCGGAGAGTTTTTCGTGATGGCCGCAACGCTGATGTACATAAAGAGCAGAATGCTGCTGCCAGCCGACGAGCGCATAGTGCAGCCGGAGGACGAAGACGAGGACGCCGATATAGACCCGAGATGGAAACTTGTAGAGCAGCTAATAGAATACAGGAAGGTCAAGCAGGCGGCGGAATCGCTCGAGGACATGATAGACGCGCGCCAAAATTTCGGAGAGCGAATGCTTTCCGACAAGAATATGGCCGCACCCGAAAGGCCCCTGCAGCCCTCAGACAGAATGGAAATTTGGAACGCCTTCAACATGATACTGAGGCGTTTGGCCGAAAAATTGGTGAGCGGACAAATTACGCGCGAAAACGTAACCGTTGCCGACAGAATGGAAAAAATACTTTCAATAGGGAAAAGCAAGTTCACATTTTCGTCCATATTCGACGGCGAAAAACCCGGCATAGTAACAATAATGGCCACATTTTTAGCAATACTTGAACTCACGCGCCTAAAGCGCCTGCGCCTGAGCCAAGACGAACGTTTTGGGGAAATATACTGCGAAGCGATTCCCCAGGAAAGCAAAGCGCCTTTGGATTCGGGCACCGGCGTAGAAGAAGGCTCCGTGACAGGGGAGGAAACCGCATAGGAGACAAGCGCACATGCAGGAAAAAAGAAAATCGCGCCTAATAGGACTCGGCTTGGACGGAGACGGGCAAAAGCGCATAACCACCGCCGACAAATTCGACATAATAGGCGGAAGCGAAGAAACCCACGAGATGATGACCGAAACCGCCATGAAGACTTTTGAAGACTTAAAGCGCAAAGGCAAGGAGCTTGAGGACACATCTCCCGAAGAGCTTAGAGATTTAATCAATAAAAACATACCGGGAAAATGAAATATTTCGGAACGGACGGCATAAGGGGAACATACGGAGACTTCGAAATAAGCGAAGCTTTTTTTTACGCGCTCGGGCGGGCCGCCGCTCGCGCGGCTCTCGAGGCCAAACACGGCGGGAGCATAGTGGTCGGAGGGGACACGCGCGCTTCAACGGATTCCCTAAAAGGCGCATTCTGCCGCGGATTGCGCTCTCTAAACGCTGAAGCATCAGACATGGGAGTCCTTCCAACCCCCGCCTTGGCTTACGCGGTATTGAAAAACAAAGCCCACATGGGTGCAATGATAACCGCCTCTCACAATCCATACACCGACAACGGCATAAAATTTTTCGACGCCAACGCGCGAAAAGTGGAGGACGAAGTTCAGCTTCGCCTTGAGGAGTATCTCGATGCCGAATTGTCCGCCATGGGAAGTTTTCCGCCGCCGGAACAGTTTAAGCCGAGAAAAATCAGCGCCGGCAACTTTGCCTTGAACGAATACTCCCAAAAGATGTCCTCATTATTTCCGCAGGGATTCTTGAAAGGGATAAAAGTCGCCATAGACATGGCAAACGGCGCCACAAGCGGGATATCGTCAAAAGTCTTTACCAATTACGGAGCGGAGGTAGTGGAGTCGGGCTGCAATCCCGACGGCTTCAACATCAACGCAGAAGCCGGCAGCCAATATCCGGAAAAGATATCGCGCTTGTGCGTGGAGAGCGGCGCGGATTTAGGCTTTGCCCACGACGGCGACGGCGACAGGCTCGTAATGTGCGACGAGCGCGGCTCAATCCTCGACGGCGAGGAAATCATGGGCCTGATAGCCTCCGACGCCCTTGAGCGCGGCGCCCTAAAAGGAGGGGGAATTGTAACCACCTTGCAGAGCAATCTGGGCCTCGACGAATCTCTCGCCGAAAAAGGGATAAAGGTGTTTAGAAGCGGAATAGGCGACAGGCTTGTAATGCGGGAAATGCTTGCGCGCGGATGCAATATTGGCGGCGAAAACTCCGGACACTTCATATTTTCCGAGGTTTCCCCGTGCGGGGACGGCCTTGCCGCGGCGCTTTCCGTGCTTTCTGTGCTATCGCGCAAAAAATCGAAACTTTCGGAGCTTCGCGGCGGCGTGAAGATGTATCCTGTTGAATCGCGCGCAATGGCAGTAGCGAAAAAAATCCCCATAGAGCAGACATTAAATCTATCAAAAGCCATGCGCGAAAGCGAGAAAAGCCTCGACGGGGAAGGCAGAATACTTGTCAGATATTCGGGGACGGAAAAGAAAATCCGGCTCCTCGTTGAGGGGAAAAACCCGAAAAAAATTGCCGATATCATGGAAATACTTAAAAAGTCCGTCGAATTAGACTTGATGTGAACCCCAATTTTCCTTATAGAGCATAAAATAATTTCATTTCAACAACATATAATTATGTCAGAAGAAGAGACCCAGCCTTCCCAAGAAGTAGTCGAAGAAAAGATAAAAGACCTCGACCCTCGTTTTATCAGACAAATAGAGAACGCAGAAAAATCAATAGATAAAAATCCGGCTTACGCCATAGATATTTGCTGTACGGTTCTCAATAAACATCCGTCATGCTCCGACGTGCGCAAGATATTGCGCCAAGCCCAAATGAAAAAATACGGCAAGGGCAATTTTGCGGCGAAATTGACAGCCGATATAAACGGGGCATTGTTCTCGATGAAAGCCGCAAAGCAGATAAAGAGCGGCCAAGCTCTCGACGTTCTCAAAGACGCGGAAAAGCTCCTCAACACATGCCCTGTAAACGTGTCGGTGCTGCGTTCCTTGGCAATGGCGGCCGAAACGCTGCAATTCTGGGGGACGGCGGCAGCTGCGTACCAGACCATAGCGCAAATACAGCCGAATAACGATAAGAACCTAATAGCTTTGGGCACCGCGCTTGTAAAAAATAAGCAGCCGGACGAGGCCATGCAGGTTTGCGAAATAATCTTAAAGAGAAATCCCGCAAACGGCGACGCCCAGGCTCTGGCAAGAAGCGCCTCCGTTGTAAAGACCGAGGAACAGGGCAAATGGAACGAGGACAAGAGCGCGACTGAAAAGGTAAAAGACGCCCAGGCGACGCTCGACCGCGAAAAGGAAACCAGCTCCGCAAACGACGAGGAAACCCTAAGCCGCTTTGTGGAAAGATTAAAGGCGCAAATAGCCACGGATCCGGAAAACATAAACCTCTACCGTGAAATATGCGGGAACCTCCGCACCTTAAAGCGCTTTGACGAAGCTCTCGACTATGTCCGCCAAGCCCGGCAGCAGCCCCTTGGAAAGGGCGACACCACTTTTGAAAAGATGGAGCAGGATTTCATGGTCGCATCAATGGACCAGCGCATATCCGCCCTTGGAAAGGAACTGGAATCAAGTCCAAATCCCGAAAAGGAAAAGGAGCTTTCCGAACTAAAGAGGAAGGAGCACGATTTCAAACTCCAAAACACCAAAGCGATGGTCGAGCGCTACCCCAACGACTTCAACTACCGCTTTATACTCGGGCAGTTGCTCTTTGAAGACGGACTTCTCGACGACGCCATAATGCAGTTCCAAATATCGCAGAGAAATCCGAAGGTTCGTTTGCAATCGCTATTGTACTTGGGGCGTGCCTTTACGATGGGCAAAAAGTACGACCTCGCCGTGGACCAGTTGAAAACGGCAAAAAAAGAGGCCAAAATTATGAACGACGCCAAAAAGGAAATCATATACGAATTGGCGACTGCCTACGAACTCATGGGCAAGAGCGAACCCGCCTTTGAGGAGTACAAGGAAATATATTCCTCAGACATCTCATACAAGGATGTTGCCAACAAAATTAACGATTACTACGCCAAGAAAAACTCTTAATATTCCGCATGCTATTTGCATGGAGGGCGCCTTAAACAGGGCGCCCTCTTTTTTATGCGATTTGAATAAAAAAACAGTCCTCCATTTTTCGGAGAACTGTTTACAGCGAAATTTAGCGTGGAGTTAAAATCGATGTTTTCCCCGCGCAACGCTTACAGCTCTGTAACGATGGCGTCGGCCAAGCCGTAGTCTATGGCCTCTTTTGCAGTCATAAAGAAGTCTCTGTCGGTATCCTCAGAAATTTTTTCGATAGACTGCCCCGAAGCTTCGGCAAGAATTCTATTTAGCTCCTCCCTCATGCGTTCAAGCTCCTTTGCCTGAATGTGCATGTCGACGGCCGTACCGCTCATCTCTCCCATAATCAGGGGCTGGTGAATCATGACCCTTGCGCTCGGGAACAAGAAGCGCTTTCCCTTTGGCGCGGCGCTGAGCAATATTGAGCCCATGCTCATGGCAATTCCCGTAACTACAACCTTAACGGGGGCCTTGATAAGCTTCATGGTGTCGTATATGGACATTCCGGCGCTGATGGAGCCGCCGGGAGTGCTCATATAAAAAGTTATCTCCTTTTCATGGTCGAGCATGTCGAGATAAAGGAGTTTTTCCACTATATCGGCCGCGGTTTCGTCGGTTACTGAGTCCCACAGGAAAATCTTTCTCTCTTTGAGAAAACTCTTCTTTATCTCATTGGAAAGCGGAGAGCTTGCCGAATCTTTTTTCTGTTCGCATTCTTCATTCATAATCTTAACTATTTTGAAATTTCAAATATCGCATAACCCGACATCAAATTGGGCATAAAGCGGCATGGAGTGCGCCAATCGGCGCGCAGACAGTGGAGTCTGTTTATTTTTATATCGTTCTTCCGGCAGAAATTCTTAAAGGATTTGACCGAAATAGGATTGACCGGACGCGACGCCTCCCAATATTCGGGGAAAACTTCGTTTACAATTCTGTCTCCCGTAAACAGCACGGCAAGGCGGTTTCGCCAATATGCGTGGTTCACAAAGCCCACGGCTACATGGCGCGCAACGCGCAGCGATTCAAAAACCACTTCGCTTGCGTTTTCAAGCTCCGGAAGCGTCCGCGAACACACTATCCAGTCAAAGCTTTTGTCATCAAAAGAAGACAAAAGTTCCATAATATCTCCGTGATAGGCGTTCACGCCCCGCCTTATTGCGCGGGTTATCTTTTCAAAATCCAAATCCACACCCACCGCATACACTTCCTTGAGGCGCATGAGTTCGCTCAGGAGAATCCCCCTGCCGCATCCGAGGTCGAGAACGCTCTCGCCCCTCCCGACCCACGCGCTTATGGCATCGAGTTCTATCTTTCGCTTTGTGCGCGACTTCTCAAATTTTTCGTCAGACATCGAGAAAGTTCTCCACAAGTTTGTAAAGTTTCGGAGAATGTATTAGAAACGAGTCGTGCCCGAGGTCGCTTTTTATCTCGGCATAAGAGGCAGTCTTCCCGTTTCTCAACAGGGCTTTTACAATCTCCCTGTTTTGCGCGGGCGGAAATAGCCAGTCCGAAGTAAAGCCAACCACCAGAAAACGCGCCTTAACGCCGGCAAAAGCCGCCTCAAGGCTGCCGCCGTTCAAGCGCAAATCAAAGAGATCCAAGGCTCTTGTAAAATACAAATATGTGTTGGCGTCAAAGCGGTTGACAAAGCTCTGACCTTGATAGTGCAGATAGTTTTCTATCTCGAACGACGGCTTAAAAATATCCTCGCCGCGAATGCTCGTATGCTCGCGTCCGAATTTTCCCTCCAGACCTTTATCCGACAAATACGTTATATGCGCCATCATTCGAGCTATGCCGAGCCCAACGCTCGGTATGCGCGCAAGCTCGTAATTTCCCCCATTCCACACGGGATCCTGCATGATTGCGCTCCTGCCTACTTCGTTAAAAGCTATAGCCTGCGCGTTTTGGTGCGAGGTGGTCGCCAAAGCGCATATTCTCTCGGCCCTGTCGGGGAAATCAATCGCCCATTGAAGCGCCTGCATTCCACCCATGGATCCGCCCACCACCATGGCAAGTTTGTCTATGCCCAAATGCGAAACCAACCTCTCTTGCACCGCAACCATGTCTTGTATTGTAATTGCGGGAAATTTTAGATTGTAGCGAAAGCCCGTAAGGGGATCTACGGATGAAGGCCCCGTAGTCCCCCTGCACCCTCCTATGCAATTTGAGCATATTATAAAGTATTTGTTTGTATCGAGGGGCTTATCGGGTCCTATTATATTGTTCCACCAGCCCGATTTTCTATCATTTATATCATACACTCCGGCGCAATGGTGGTCCCCGGTCAAAGCATGGCAAACCAATATGGCGTTAGTTTTGTCTGCGTTCAGTCTGCCGTAGGTTTCATATCTGACGTTAAACGAAGACAACTCGCCCCCCAGCTTGAATTTAAGGGGCTTGTCGCAAAAATAGTCAGAGGATTCGACTATTCCAACATCGCCGTCATACCTCTTGACATTCCCTATGTCGTCAAAATCGTTCATTAAATGCGCATAAGCTCGCACATTTTCGCCACATCTTCAACCGTTTTTTTGCCCCAAATCCCCCTTTGAGTTCGTCGGGGCGGAACTATCCTTCGGGCCTTCCGAAATCGCCTTTGGAAGGGGCCGGCGCGAAAGCAACTTAGACTCCGCGGCGCGGACTATGTCCGCAGACATGCGCTCGGCGGGAACATGTAATTTCAATATCTTATCGCCCCGCCTAATCTTGAAAACCGCCGTTTCCCCCGGCCTCACAAAAAATGTGAAGTTTCTCAATTCGGTGTTGTTGGAAACTTCTTTCGCATTTATTTCCAAAATTACGTCGCCCTCCATAAAACCGGACCTCTTCGCGGGGGCGTTTTCGGCCACCAGACTTACCACAAGTTTGGACCCCGTTGGAGAATCGACATCTTCGGTGCGCAGCCCAAACCAACTGTATACGGGTTCTCCGCACAAAATGATGTCGTCGCGTATCTTTGCCGCCGCTTTCGCGGGAATAATAAAGCTTCCGCCCGCTTCGGGTATTGCCGCAACCGCCATGCCCGCAAATTTTCCCGACAGTTCGAATACCGGCCCGCCTATGGAACCCTGAATTGCGGCAATGTTGGTTCTAATATAAACAGTTGGCAAAAAAGTTCCGCCAAACTCTATATTGCGCCCCAAGGCCAGTCCCATTCGAGGAGATACCGGCATGCCGAGTTCGTATGAAAGCATGGCAAGCAGCGACGCCGTGCGCGGAAGCTCGGCGGAAGGGTCGATTGCCACAAAAGGAGCCTTGTTTTTCTTAAATAGTCCAGAGCTCACCTTGACAAGCGATACTGTTGTCAAGGGATCGTATCCCGAACATTCTGCATCGAACAAAACTCCCCTCCATTCAACCCATAATTTCTGAGCGGAATACGTTACATACGCGCTTGTCATAACGTGCCCGTCCGCGCTTATCAGAAATCCCGTGCCGGCCTCGAGTATTGTCCGCTTTGCGCCCGAATCTTCGCTTATCTCTTTTTGCGCGTACACCTTCACTACGGAATCTTTGTTATTTTCAAAAACCGAAAACAGCTGTTTTTGCAAACTTTCAAATCCAGAGTTGAGGGCGCTGCCCACCGCGGCGCCGCAAACGCGGCCCGACCCTCCATCAGCGTTCGCAATAGGGCAAGCCATACAAAGCGCGGCAAGCGCAAAAGGCGGAAAGACTGTAGATAATAAATTTTTCATATAATAGGCAACGTCCATTCCCGCAATCCGTGGGAGTGGCAAGTCCGTTTTAGTTTTAGACTCTATAAGGCTTGAAAACGTTCGCCTGAAAATTGTTTGTAGGATTTAAGCAAAATATAAAAAACGCCGGCACAAATGAAAAAAATGCGGCTGGACTTTCAGCCCAAGCGCGTATTTTTTATGTAATCTTGGGCAAAATAAGTCAGAATAATATCAGCCCCGGCGCGCTTTATAGCTACAAGAGACTCGTTGCGCGCCCTGTTTAAATCTATCCACCCCTTGTCAGCCGCGGCGCGTATCATGGCGTATTCGCCCGAAACCTGATAGGCCGCAACGGGAAGATTCGTGCTTTCCTTCACCTTCGATATTATGTCGAGATAGGGCCCGGCGGGTTTTACCATAACAATATCCGCCCCTTCTTGCTCGTCGAGAAGCACCTCCCGCAGCGCCTCACGGGCATTCGACGGATTCAGTTGATAGCCGCGCTTGTCAAGATACTTTTTCTTTCCGCCCTTGCCCTGCGCGGGAGCGGAACCTATGGCGTCTCTAAACGGGCCGTAAAACGCCGACGCGTACTTTGCGCTGTAGGCCATAATTGCGGTGTTTTGGAAATCGCATTCGTCGAGAGCGGCGCGTATGGCGCCTATGCGCCCGTCCATCATGTCCGACGGCGCAACTATGTCAGCCCCCGCCCGGGCGGCCATTAGAGCCATTCCGGAAAGAACCTCGACAGTTTCGTCGTTCAATATCGACGCTCCGTCGGGAGCCAATATTCCGTCGTGCCCGTGGGAAGTGTATGGGTCCAACGCTATGTCGGCGGCAACAAGCATTTCCGGAAAACGCCTCTTGACGGCTGAAATTGCCCTGTTTGCAAGAGACTTTTCGTTTAACGCTTCATCGGCATTCGGGCTTTTTAAGCGGGTCGGGACCTGCGGGAATGGAGCAATAGCCCTTATTCCGGAATTCAACGCAGACTCGCAAAGCCTTAGGAGAGAATCTATTGTGTGCCTTGCCACTCCCGGCATAGAAGTTATTTTTTCAGCACCGCTCTTGCCTTCTTTCAAGAAGACGGGCAAAATTAAATCCGAAGCCTCCACTCGGGTTTCAGCGCACAGTTCGAGCATAGCTTCGCTGCGCCTCAATCTGCGGGGCCTTTGTTTTATATCGAGCTTGAAATTTTCATTCATTGTGTTTTGATAAAAAGCCGAAATAAAAAAAATCGCAATCAAAATGAAGCCCAGCATAACCAATACCCTCTCAAGAAAGAAAGAGGAATTGATCCCCTCCGAAGCCGCATTTAAGATGTACTGCTGCGGCCCGACGGTATATGGCCCGGCGCACATAGGCAATTTTAGGACTTTCCTTACCCAAGACGTATTGCGCAGAACACTCGAATGCGCGGGAATGGAGGTATTGCATGTCCGCAACATAACGGATGTTGACGACAAAACCATACGCGAAAGCCAAAAATTGGGATTGAGCCTGTCGAAATTTACAAGGAAATGGGAGGATAAATTCCATGCCGACTGCGCAAAGCTAAACATGCTTCCTCCCTCCGTGGAACCTCGGGCAACAGAACATATTTCCGAACAGCTGTCCATGGTTGAAAAACTTGTCGATACCGGACACGCATACGCAACAAAAGACGGCAGCGTATATTTTAAAATATCAACCTTTGAAAACTACGGCAGGCTCGCCAATCTCGACAGGGAACACATGGCGACCCAAATGACCAACTCCGCGGGCGAAGCCAACAACGCCGACGAATACGAGCGCGAAAGCGTGGCGGACTTCGCCCTGTGGAAAGGCAGAAAACCCGAGGACGGAGACAACTTTTGGAAGTCGCCGTGGGGCGAGGGCCGGCCCGGTTGGCACATAGAATGTTCAGCCATGTCCCGCAAGTATTTGGGAGACACATTCGACCTTCACGGGGGCGGAATCGATTTATGCTTTCCGCACCATGAAAATGAAATAGCCCAGAGCGAGTGCGCCACGGGAGCGTCTCCCTATGTCAGATATTGGTTTCACAGCGCCCACCTTATGGTAGAGGGGGAGAAAATGTCCAAGAGCCTCGGCAATCTCTTCACCTTAGACGACCTATTAAAGAAAGGATACACTCCCCAGCAGATAAGATACGCATTGATATCGGGCCATTACCGCCAACAGCTGAATTTTACATTTAAAAGCCTCGACGACGCGAAAAGCGCTTTGTCAAAGCTACGAAAGGGAGTGTCATCGACATTAAAGGAAGCCGGCATGTCTGAGGAAGAATTCAATAAGCTCATAAAACCCGGAGCCGAATTTGCGGGGACAATCTTTGAAGGCGCATGGAATGCCATGTGCGACGATCTCAACGTGCCACGCGCTCTCGGAGAAATATTTGCGGCATTGGGAAAGTTTGGCGGTAAAACCGCGGACATAAAAGCTCTGGGGTCAATGTTATACGCATTTGGCTTAGATATATTTGCCGACAATTCGGAAAAAGCGGAAGAAATTCCGGCCGAAATTTCTGACATGGCCCGCCGCAGATGGGAGGCGAAACAAGCCCGCAATTTTGCCCTTGCAGACGAACTTAGAAAAAGTATTGCTGATGCGGGCTGGACAGTCTTTGATAGCAAAGACGGGTTTGATATAAAAAAATCTCAATAGGCTACAAATGAAAGTAATAAGGGCAAAAAGTGCGGGATTTTGCTTTGGCGTGGAGCGCGCCATAGGAATAGCCACAACCTGCGCGGCCGGCGGCAGATGCAGGGTTTACACCGATGGGCCTCTAATCCACAACAGACAAATGATGGAGCGCCTTGCGCAAAACGGCATACTGGAGATAGGCGACTATAAAAGCGAAAAGAGAATAGACGGCGAACTTGACTTGAGCGGTTCGTCGGACAGCGTATTGGTTTTTAGGGCCCACGGAGTTTCTCCCGACCGCCGCAAGTATCTCCAGAGCCTGGGCATGCGCTGCAAGGACGCCACATGCCCGGACGTGGGGAAAATTGCGGGCATCATAAAGATGCATGCGAACAAAAATTACACTACTGTAATCGTCGGAGACCCCGAACATCCCGAAGTCATAGGGCTTCTCGGCTACGCTGGAAACAGGGGCTACGTTGTTAAGAACAAGGAAAACATAGACGCCCTGCCCGACATAAAGGGAGATATTTGCATGGTATCGCAATCGACAATGTTTACCGACGACTACCGCGAAATTTCCGAATATTTTAAATCGCGTTTTCCCAACACCAAGGTGATAGATACCATATGCGGCGCCACTAAAGAACGCCAAAAAGACGTCAACATTCTTGCGCAAAAGGGGGCGGAAGCAATAATAGTAATAGGCGGAAAACATTCCGCAAACACGGTAAAGCTTGCAATCATGGCCCGGCGCACCGGACTACCCTGCTTTCATATTGAAACTCTAAATGAGCTCGATCTCGAATCCATAGGCAAATTCAAAACCGTAGGAGTAACAGCGGGCGCATCTACCCCCGATTTTCTGATAGACGAAGTCTGCAACAAACTCGAAAAACTTTAATAATAAAAATCCCTTCCCTAAAAATGATGAAATACAATTTCGCCAAGTTGACGATTAGAATAATATTTGCCGCCCTCGCCTTATTGGCAGCAGCGTCATGCTCAAAGAATTCCGAGGAAAGCAAATCGGAGAGGCAGCAGCCAAAGGCTGTAAAAAAGGTAAAACTCTCCGGCCAGGAAAAGGCACTAAAAAATGCCGGCCAGGCAAAGGAAAAAGCCGAAGCCCGCATTGAAGAAACTCCGAAGGAAAATAAAAACTTTATTTCCATATCGCTTCCTGAGAGCGGGGCAAGGGCGGGAGAAGCATTTGAATGTTCCGTGGAAATAGCGGCTCCATTCTCAAATCCCTTCAACTCCTCCGACATATCGGTTGAGGCTTATATAAGTTCGGATTCCGCGTCGTTTTCGGAAAATATAGCCATGTTTTATATGGGGGGAGATTCAAAGAAATCCAAGTGGAAGTTTATAGTTATTCCTCCCAAGGCCGGCAATTACAAATGCTCATTCAATGTGCGATCAAAAGATGCCTCCTTCTCGTCTATGGAATATCCATTTAATGTGGCAGCCGGGGCAAAGCCCTCTTTATATAAAATTAGAAAGAATAATTTTTCGCATTTTTCATCTTCAAAAGATGATAATTTTAGGGGCATAGGCGCAAATTTTAACATAAACATAGACCCTGCGGCGCGCGATGCAATATTCAAGGGAATGCAAGCAGCCGGGGCAAATGTGGCAAGACTTTCAATAGAAGCTCCCCTCACGCTTATATTGCCCTCGGATTCCGGCATTTTAAAGGCCGGAAGCGTAAATATAGCCATAGTGGACAAGATTGAGGACTTTATGGATTCCGCAAAAAAACACGGAATAAACACCATAATATCTTTCTCAAGCCAGCTCTCTTTCAACAAAGACATGTGGAAGAATTCATACTTCGCAAAAAGCGGAGTGACGCCAGAACCCGACGACTTCTTTACTTCTCAAAAAGCCCAGCGCTTATACGACCGCGCCGTAGAATATCTCGCCTCCCGCATTGGAAGGCGTTCGGACCTTCTCGCATGGGAGCCGTCGTCGGGCATTGATTCTGTGAACACGGAAAATTTCGATCCGCGAATAAACTGGTTGAGCGCTTTCGCGTCGAATTTGCGCAATTTAATGCATGAATCGAGGCATCCCATATTGCTAACTGCCGGAAGCTCGAGCGAGTTTGATTTTATTTGGAATACGGACGCATGCGACATACTCGCCTTTGAAATAGAAAACTCCCGCGATTTCGCCGAATCGGTAAACGCGCACAGCGATTTCTTTTCAAAGCTGTACAGAAAGGCAGTATCGATATCAAAAATTTCCAATACGGCAAAGTGGAACAGCGACCCATCAAACATATATGTGCACAACGCAATTTGGTCGGGCTTAATGACGCCGTCTCCATTGCTTCCGCTCGCGGATTTCACAAAGAGCGCCTCTATAAAATCCTCTATGGACGTTTTAAAAAGGGTATCCGATTTTGAAAAACGCTTCAACACGGCTTCAAAAAATTTGGAATCGCTAAACCTGCAAAACATGGTAGTCGGCGTTTCAAAGAAGGCTCTTGAAAACTTCACGGAATTTCAACCGGCATTTGGAGAGACGCATCCGTCGCGCGAGTCTTCGTCGGACATAGCCGAAGTGCGCATACTTCCAAACGGCACCATATTGAAAAACACGATGCCGGAAGTATGGAAAAGCGGAAGCACAATAACAATAAAACTTGACGACATTCCGAGCGACACCTGCGTGCTTTCATTCGAAATTTCCGATGCTACGGCCCCGGCATTGCTTGAAATTTCCCGTGACAGCGAGCCTATAATGAAGAAGGACATCGCTGCTCCGGCAAAAGCTTCAAAAGCTGCAAAGGCATCAGAAACTGTTGACATAGCCCTAAGGAAGGGGGACCAGGTCCTAACCTTCAGGCTCATTCCAAACGACGGCGCAAAAGCGTCAATACGCGCGAACAACTTCAAGTTGGCGGGAACCGGTTCTAACAGGGGAGTCGCCTCGGTAAAAGTTTACGGCGTAAAGGACAAGAAAAGCTCCGCGACATACCTATGGTTTAAGAGAGCCGCAACCGACACATATACATACAACAAATACAAGCTCTACAACCGCGACATTCCAATACTCAAATCTTTTGAGTACACTTTGAATCTGGGCAACGAATACGCCATGCGCAATTTTAAAATAGTGTGGTGGGACACCCGAAATTCCAAAGAAATCGCCACGATTGACGCCAAGAGCAACGCCCACGGCAAATTGAGCATACAGGTGCCGCAATTTAAATTCGACATAGCGTGCGCAATCGAGGAGTCGAATTGATTGAAACTCTCGCGCCCGCATTGCGTTTAACTAAAATAAAGGAGCACATGAAAATGCATATTTCCAAAAAAAAGGCGCACGCCGCGCGCGGGGCGTTTACGCTCATTGAAATTCTGTTGGCCATAGCCATGATATCCATATTGGCAACCATTGTAGTTACCAACATAGACAAGACCATGACCAGTTCCCAAACAAAAATCGCAGAAACTTTTGTAAATAGCTCTCTGGGGACGCCTATGATGACGTTTAAACTGGCGATCGGGCGCTATCCTACAACTGAGGAGGGCATATCGGCACTATACAAGGCCCCCGAGGGCATTAGCGACAGATGGAACGGCCCGTATATAAAAACCATACCTCTCGACCCGTGGGGCAATCCCTATCAATACCGTTACCCGGCGCAAAAGAGCGTTGAGGGCTACGACGTTTGGTCTATGGGCCCCGACGGCAAGAGCGACACCGACGACGATATCGGCAACTGGAAAAAATAGCGCGCCTTCTTGCGCAACGGACGGCATTTATGCGAATGCGCAAAACATATGCCGACATTTTAGTGCCGTATTTAGCGCATTGGGGCAAGAATGGGGATTTTCATGAAGTTCTCTGTTGCAATAGGCAATAAGAAGGCTTTCACAATAGTGGAGCTTCTTCTTGTGGTGGCTTTAATTGCGCTCTTCGCAGGGATAATCGCTTCAGCCGTAGCCATAAACTCCAGCACCTTTTCTGCAAGGGCTCCTGACAGGGTATTTCTAAACGCCCTCAAGCGCGCGCGTTTTGAAGCTTCAAGCCGAGGACGCGAAATATCCATAACTTTTGATAACAGGGGATTTCTCCTGCTTAGCGATTCCGAAACGTCGGAGGAAATATGCCGACTATTTTTAAAGTCCGACGTGCAAAAAATTTGGGAAAGCGCCTCAAAAGGGGGATCCGAGCCGGATTGGAGCAAATACCCCAACAGGGTGGAAATGAATTTTTACATTGTCCCGCCGCGCGTAATAGGCTCTACAACGAGGGAATATTCAGAAATGCCGGTGCGGAGATTGCGAATGAGCCCAAATACCTCCATGACTCCGTCAAAATTGGAAATACGCGAGGAGGGTTGTCCCGATATTACGCTTGAATTAGATCCATTTTGCGCGGCGGAAAAGATTTAAAATGAGGGGAAGATTTAACACCACTCAACAAGAAAACAGCAGCGGACTTACTTTGCGCCGCGCCTTCACGCTTGTTGAATCGATTCTTGCGCTGGCAATATTTGCCATGGCTTCCGCCGCCATATCCCAAGTATGCTACAACTGCATATATCCGCTGTCCATAGCCGACGAGAAGCCCGACTCCGCAGCAACAATGGATCTGTGCCTTGCCGCGATTCAAGACGTCAGCGACTACGACGCGCTCGACGACGGCATAGACGTAACCGGCCTCGACGGCACGAGATTCAGAGTCTACGGCTACGCTGAACCCACTCAAATTCCGGATTTGTTCGAGCTTGAGATGGTAGCGCGCGGAGAGTCTAAGGAAATCAAGACAAAGGTGCTTGTAATACGCAAGGGCTGGTATGAAGACACCAACCTGCGCGACGACCTCGTTGAAGACAGGACCGATTTTCTCGAGGAGAAGAGAAAGGCTGACGTTAGAAGATGAACGCAAGCGCGCGCAAAAAAAACAAAGCCAGAAGCGCCTTCACTCTTGTGGAGACCGTAATGGCCATAGCAGTCTCCTCCATAGTCATGCTGGGCTGCTGCGCATTGATGTTCGACATGGTTAATATACTTGAATTCTTCGAGCGCGGCTGGACCCTGCGCGGGCACGCGGACGGAGTTGAAAAATTTCTGCGCTCCATGGCGATGTCGTCGCGCTTTACCGATGCCTCCAAGATAGAGGAAACGCTTACGGCGAATTCTTCGGGAACTGTGGTTGTCGCAAAGTTGCCCGAGGACGTTCGCACGATGCAATACTATCTCTGTTTCGGAGTTCAGGAAGACATTCCATTTCTTCCCGCATTCAGGGAGTTGTCGCCTGAAAAGATATGCTATCTGGTTCTCGACGACGAGGGGCTTTCCATTGTGTGGCAATTCGCCAACCCCGAAGACGAAGACGGCGAAAGAGCGGTTTTTAAAAGCGTGGTGTCGCGCTGGGTCAAGGAATTGGTTTACATATATTCAGACGACGACAACTGGGAGGAGGAACGCGAAATAGACACAAGCAGGCAAAGCATGCCAAGCTATATAAAACTAATTTTTGAGAGAAAAGGCGAAAAGATAGAGAGAATAATAAGCTTAAGCGGAATGTTGGATTTTCAAATAGCAAAATGAAAAATTGCAAGACACGCAGGGCTTCGGCCTTGATATTTGTGCTGGGGCTGGTTTTCGCAGCATCGGCGATATCCCTTGCGCTTGTTGAGTACGCCACCGCCGACCTCAAGCCGCGGACGTCGATTCTCCGCCAGCAAATACTCCGCCAGGAGGCATACTCCGCATTGAGCGCCGCCATAGCGGTCATAGAGGAATACAATTCAATAGACGGCGGCATATATTCGGACTTGCAAGGCTGGGACAAACCGCTGTCCGACGGCCGCGTAAAGCTGCCCGAAGCTTCCCACGCCGACGTGAAAGTTACAGACGAAAGCGCGAAAATATCCCTGCGCGGGCTCGACTCTGCATCTCTTGCGAAAATCATAGAGTACCTCGGATTGTCTGAGCGCGACGCCGAAACTTGCGCGGATTGCATTATAGATTGGTGCGACGAAGACGAAGTGGCGTCATTAAACGGCGCCGAAAAAGACGACTACAATACCGGAGAGGCCCTCCCCCCAAACCGCCCCATGGAATCATTTAGCGAGCTGAAGCTGATAAAAAATGTCAGAGATTTGTTCTTTGACGAAAGCGGAAATGCAAATGATGTCTACAAGCGCTTCGTGCAAATAATAACGCTCGAGAACACAACCGAATGCAATTTAAATTGCGCCTCTGAAGAGACGCTTGCCGCCCTATTGGCAATAGAGGAAAAGGATTACGATCCGAATTTGTACAAGGCCATAAGGGGCCAGATAGGCTCGATAGACGACGGCATTGTGTGGGTCAAAAGCTTGGCCGAAATATCCGCGCGCGGGGCGGCCGATGTGCCCTCCAACGGAACGGGCTGCCAGGTTCAGCTGTTAAAGATAGAAATAGTGGTAAAAAGGGGAGTAGGCGAATACCGCCTCGACGCATTTTACGGACTTCCGGACTTGATGCAAAATACATCTTCAGACGGCGGAGCCGCGGCGTCGAAGTCGAAAACTGATTCCAATGCGTCGAAAAACGCCGACAAAGCCGGGCTCCAAAACGCCGCAATAAAGACCTCCAGCTCGTCTTCGAAAGAGCTTGGAACTTTCAGGATATTGAAAGTATTTGAACGCGGCTCAAAGTAGCAAAATTGCGTCCTGCGCGCATACGCCGCGGGCTAAAAAACAAAGATTTAGTTTTTGGGCCCCATATCAGAAACCGCTTTGTCCGCTATTTCGCGGAAATGCTTCGCGTCGGCCTCCGACATGTTGTCGGGAACAAAACTGATTTTTGCGGCTGGCTCTCCGTACAGGCTCGCGAACCATACGCACGCCTGCAAATAATTCCCGTAACTGTTTAAATGTATGCAGTCCGCAGTTATTTTCATGCTTCCGTCTTTGCCTTTCTTCCAGAAGGATTTCCCCACTATATCGCCGGATTGCCGCGGAAGATCCGGATACCTGTACGACGCCAATTCCACATCTGTGGGAATTTTAAATTTCACTGGATTGGCTGCGCGCGCAAGCTCCACGGCATATCCTGTGGGTATTTGTTCCAATCCCATCTCGGCGGCAAGTTTCGCATATGCCTTCTTTAGGCGGTCAAACATTTCAGCATTGTCAAACCCCCACTTTGCAAGCCTCGGGGAGTCCGCCCTGTAAGACCATGTTTGTTGAATCATAACTTTCGCGTTGGGAGCGTGCTTTTTTACATAATCGTAAATTTTTTTTGCGTACGGCTGGTAGCTTTCGGGCATCCAACTTTCGTGGCTTGCCTGCTGTATGGTAACAATGTCCCACTTCCGGCTTTTGAGTATCTCTTCAAGCCTACGCTTCCCCTTGTCGTAAATTTTCAAGCCGGGCTCGGACTCCTCTTTACTGATATACGCCCAATGCCTCTTCAATTCGCAGCCCCCGAAATTTGCGAATTCCAAATGCAAGGTATTTCCAGGAACAGACGAAACAACCTTCTTAAAATACGGATCAAGGCTCTGTGAAAAGCTGTTGCCTATTGTAAGAACGCTCAAATCCCGCGCAGAAACAATGGCTGCGTTTATAAACAAAAAAGCTATAAAGATTTTTTTTGACATGGTTGGAAATTTCTTAATTTCATTTATAAATTAAGCAATTAAAATTATTGCTCGCATGTTGCGCGCATAAAACGCTGCTTAATCTTTTCTGGAGTCCATCTAACGGCAAAGAGGCCCGTTTTCTTTGGAGGGGGCAAGCCCATATTATGGTAAAACACGGTTATTATGTCCCCGTTTGGAAGTTCGGCCGACGTCGGATAGCCCATATCGTGGGTAAAACTTA